>CAYFUB010000627.1:0-11877 GCA_964346195.1 uncultured Pirellulales bacterium | reverse complement strand
CCGTGCTTGACTGGGTTGAAGTGGATATAGTTGATGTGCCTGCTGAGATCGAGTTCATCACGGATTTGGTGCTCCCAGAAGCGCCGTTGCCAGACGGCGGCTTCGTTGCTGCGCAGGTGAGAGGGGTTCCGAGTGCCAGTGATACCGCCGGCGCGAAGGTACTCGCGCGTGAAGATTGCCTTGATGGCGGCCCAGCGGCTGGAGAAATCGGCGTCGCCTTTGGGCAGTTTCCAGATGCAATGCAGGTGTTCCGGCAGAAGACACAGGGCCACGATCTCAAACGGCTTGCGGCCCTGCACCGTGCGCCACGCGTGGCGCAGACAGGCTCGGGCCACGTCCTCGACAAAGATTCCACGCCTGTCGTAGGTCACGAGGGTGAAGAAGTAATAGCCGCCCGGAAAGCCTGCACGGCGATAATGGGACATAGAGCGATCCTTCCGCAAAGTCACGCGTGGGTCGAGAACCCACCCTGCGAGGCTATTGTATCCGTTGGGAACGCGTGGGTTAAGAACCCACCCTACATTTTGTTTGGAGCCTTGCGCTTTCGGAGTCCCGCCCACAGTTGGGTGAGGCGGTGTTTGAACTTGGCGAGCAGGGGCTTGCGGCGGTGGTGGTGGGGGAAGTTCAGGTGGACGAATTCGCCGTGGAGGGCCACGGCGGCGGTGTCGCGGGCCTGGGCGGCTTCGACTTCGTCGTCGAACAGGCCCAGCGAGTAGGGGCGGCCGTCTTTCCGGATGCGGGCGGACCATTTCCGCTCGCGCTTGTGCCAGCAGACGCCGATGTACTGGGACGAGCGGCCCTGCTGCGGGCGCTGGTTGCGGGCGTTCTGGCTCTGAGTGCAGTTGCGGAGATTGCGCGGCACGTTGTTCAGGCCGTCGTGGTCGATGTGGTCCACGACCAGGTCCGGCGGGGCGTTCATAATCACGCGGTGCATGCGGACCTGGTGGTTGCCCTCGCTGCGCACGGCGTACCAGGAGTTGCCCTGTTTGGCGGCGCACCACTTGTGCCGGACGAGGGCCGGATAGTCCTGCGGGTCCACGCAGGCGAACTTGCCCTGTGTCAGCGGGATGCGCCGGTAGGGATAGCCCACGACCAGCCGGCGGCACAGAAGCAGCAGCGGGGCGAACTGCCTTTCGAGCAGAATCTGGGCCGCAAACACCAGGTCGCTCATGCGACTACCTGCGGAACCGGGTCGCCGGGGAGGACCTGGGTGCTGTCGTCCGAGATTGGCGCGCCGGGCGCTGTCGCGCACTGGTCGCCGGGGACCGACACTCGACCCCGGTTGGCGAAGATGCACGACTCGCAACATCGCTGCTCACGTCTCGTCCTTGCGTCGCAAATTATCAATCGTAAACCGCAAATCATCGATCCAAAGAGGGCCGCCTCGGACCTCGAGGTCCCTCTACCATTGGACGAAGTTGCACGAATTTGACGAAAATTCGGTGCCCGCGCAAGGTGGCAAAGTGGCGTAAGTGCCTGTTTGGCAAAGAATAAAAATTTTTTCGCGTGTAGAGCGTTTTACCTTCTGAAGTGTTGCACGAATTTGACTATTCCTACCGCACGTGTCGGGAATATTGTTATAACAAGTGCGGGTCTTGACGGCGGGCGCTGGATAAGCTGCCCTTATGGTGGAATCGCGTCTTCTTATGCTCCGCAGGGTCGAAAGCGACGGCCTCGCGGCTGCACGCCGTAGATATTCCCCCAAAATCTCCTTGTGCAAGTGACAGTCACGCCGGTAGAATAACACTCGGTAAAAGCGTGAAGGCAGGATTAGTCGGTGTCATATGCTCTTCGCTATCATATTGCTTTGTCCTGTCATATCATTCCTGCCTTCCAAGTGAGAGTCCCGTTTCATATGCACGGGGCGATGCACGTTCCAGCGTGCGCATCTGTCCCCGGTGTCACGGGCGCAGAATCTCGGCCAGAGCCCGGCCACGGCTGATTCCCGCAGGTATGTCGCCTGCGTTATCACTTGTTCCTGGCAGAGACTGGAAAGGGCGGAACCATGGAGAGCAAACGAATGTGTGTAGCCGTGGGGCTGGCGGTGATGGTCGCGGCGGGACCCTGGACGGCGAAGGGGGCGCCCAGCCTCAAGGCGAGTAACCCCACGCCCGCCGACGGTGCCGTTGGGGTGACCTTGCCACTGCTGCAGTGGACGCCGGGAGCCACCGCCGTATTTCATGACGTCTATCTGGGCACCAATCCGACGCTGGGACCGGAGGAATTCGTCGCCCGGCGACTGGTCATGTCGATCTACTACTATCCTCACCCCCTCGTTCCCGGGGTCACATACTACTGGCGAATTGATGAGACCGAAGCCGACGGCAAGACGATACACGTGGGAGATGTCTGGTCCTTCACGACGCTGGCGTTGACGGCCGGCAATCCCAGTCCGGCCGACGGCGCGACAGGCGTGGCGGCAAACGTGCAGCTCACGTGGTTGCCTGGTGACAAGGCCGTCGGGCATGATGTGTACTTGGGAACGGACCAGGCCCTGGTGGCCCAGGGTGCGGCCGAGGTGTTCATGGGCAGGCAGGTAGCCTCCGTCTACGACCCGGGCATCCTGCAATTGGGTAAGACGTACCATTGGCGCGTCGACGAACAACTGATGGGTGGTACCCTGAAGCAGGGCCCCGTGTGGAGCTTCACGACGAGCGCGGAGTTGCCGGCCTGCGTCCACTACGTCAATGGCAGGCAGGGGAGTGACGACCATGATGGTCTGACCCCCGAAACGGCGTTCGCCACCATCCAGAAGGGGATCGATTCGGCCGTCGATGGCGACACAGTTCTCGTTTACCCGGGCGTCTATCGCCAGCCGATCAGCTTCCAGGGCAAGGCCATCACCGTTCGCAGCGCCGAGCACGCCGCCGTCCTGGCGGTCGGGGTCGATTTCGCTGTATCGTTCTACCTGGGTGAGGGGCCCGCCAGCGTGCTGGAGAACTTCATCATCCGCGACAGCTTTCTGGGTATCTTCATCGTGCAGAGCTCGCCCACGTTGCGGAACCTCACTGTGGTTCGAAACAAATACGGCGTCGAGGCCTACGCGCAGGCGGCCCCCGATATCGTCAACTGCATATTCTGGGACAACACGGACGATGACCTGTTCGGGTGCCAGGCACGTTTCAGTTGCATCGAGCGCGGGGCCGATGGCCCGGGCAACTTCAGCCGGGACCCGTTGTTCGTCAATCCCGAGGCGAAGGACTACCATCTGCGCAGCGAGCGCGGCCGCTACTGGCCGGTATTCGACGTGTGGGTCCTGGACGAGGTGACCAGCCCGTGCCTTGACGCGGGCGACCCGCAGTCCGATTACTCTGCCGAGCGGAAGCCCAATGGTGGGCGGATCAACCTGGGGGCTTACGGCGGAACCGCCTATGCCAGCATGAGCGAAATCGGCCAGGTGTCCAACGAGCCGCCTGTGGTCACCATCGTGTCTCCCGAGGATGGAAAGCGGTACACCTCATTTCCCGAGATCATCCACATTGTAGCCGAGGCATCGGATATGGATGGCCTCGTCGTGAAGGTGGAATTCTTCGCGGACGGCGACAAGATCGGCGAAGATACGGACGGCAGCGATGGCTGGGCCCTGGACTGGACGGATTATCCTCTCGGCATAGGCCCGCCCGTCAGCCCCGACCGCCAACTCGTCGCGCGTGCGACAGACGATGACGGGGCCATGACGGACTCGCCGGCTATCTCCGTCGGATACTCCAGACCCCGCACCCGCTGAAATCCGTTGGGACCGGCGCGTGTCGGCCGCAAGCTGCTCTGCAACGTCACGCGCGGGCAATATCACAAGCGGGATGTGGGAAATCCGCCTGTCCGGCTCGATGAGGGAGGGCGCAGTGGCCCTGTGGCTGCTCGCTCTTCGACGCGGCCGGTCGTCCAATCGTGACTAGAGAATTGCCGATGGTAAGCCACCCTGCTACACTGGTTCCGGATCGTCTGGTGGCAGTGAATGGCGCGCGTGATGCCCAAGATGGGCTTTGGCTCGTGCGGCATGGCGGAGAGCTGAGAGGATGATGATTGAAAGGGCGGATGCATGAGCGGACGGTGGATTGTGCCGGCCCTGTTTGTGGCGGCGGGGCTGTCGCAGGTGGGGTACGCGGCGAACATCGAGATCACCCCCTTTTACGGGTACCGCTTCGGTGGAGAATTCGAGGACGCCGACACCGGTGAAGAATTCGACATCGATGAGTCCTCCTGCTGGGGCGGGATTCTTGACTTCCGCCTGAACGAGATGACGCAACTGGAGTTCTACTTCAGCCGCCAGGAAACCGAGCTGAAATCCGACAACGGCCTGTTCGACGAGGCGACGCTCTTCGATCTTGACGTGGATTACTACCACATCGGGGGCACGTACACCTTCCTCCCCGGCCGGTGGCAGCCGTTTGTCGTCGGCACGCTCGGGGCCACGCGCATCGATCCCGACGTCTCGGGCACGGATTCGCTCACGCGGTTCTCGCTCGGCCTCGGCGGCGGCGTGCGGTTCTTTCCCACCGAGCATCTGGGCCTGTACCTGGCGGGCCGGTGCCTCCTCACGTTCCTCGAGGGTGATACGGTCATCCGCAGCGAATTCGGCCGGGCCACGGTGCAGGTCGACAGCGACGGCCTCTGGCAGGCCGAGCTCCAGGCCGGACTGGTCTTCGCCTTCTGACAATCCCGTCAGCGCTCTCCTCGGCTCGTGGATGCGGAACAGCGGGCACGTGTTCGAATCGGATTGTCTGCCCTTTGCCGTCAGATTCAGGGGCAGATGGCAGCCGGGGAACGAGCAGATCGGAATGACGAATGCCCGGAGGATAAGCAGTGCCAGGCACTCCCATGCGTGACGATCTCCATTTGGGTCATGCCAACCACAAACACGGTGATGCCCAGAGCCGCGATGGCCGGCGACAGAAGGATGCACAGAATCCGCCTGCCGGTGGAAACACCAGGAGTGCGAACGAAAAGAACGCAGGCAAACAGGCTGTCCGCGACCCCGCCCACCAGAGAGGCAGGGAATACCGCCACGTCCGCGCTGGTGTGCAGGAGCGACGCAATGGGCGGCGCTATGGTCTCCGACAGGAGAAAGGTCCCCGCCAACGCGCAGATGCAAGTCGCACCAAGGGAAATATAACTTTACCGATTGTCATTGTATCTGCACTTCGCACAGGGACATCCGCTCTTCCACTAGCCTGTCACACCCGTACGTAGATCGGCCGGTGCAAGGTGTCTCTTGAGGAAATGCGTGGTCTGAGGACCCGCGCTACACCGAGGAGTATTCTCCACCATCCCGGCCGGGGCGAGGGGAAATGCGTACGTGACGGAAGGGGAAAATTCATCTTATACCGGTTACGATTGAGAATTTCGTATCTCCGGGTGGCAGCGTCAAGGGGTCCCCAACGCGATACATTGCGTTTGGGAACCCACACTGCCACCCGGCGCCCACGCTGCGCCACGAAAAATTCAGTCGGAATCGGTATTATCTCTTTCGGTTCCGGATAGACGTATCGTGCATCAGGCTCCACGCTTGAGGATTGCCTTATGGTCTGGACGTATGCGTTGGCCGGTACCGTGCTGGTCACTCCGCTGTCACTGACGGGCATACTCGTCCGGGCGACTTGCACGAGATGCCCCAGGAGATCGGCGACCTCGGTATTCTCGCCCGCGCGGGCTTCACCCTCAGGAAGACGATCCTGTTCTCAGCAATGCGATGTTGATGTAACTCCTTACGTCAGCGGTTGTTAGTACGATTCACTCCTGTGAGTGTGCCGTCTCTGCAAAACCCAGAAAAAAAACCTCTTGACAGTGGTGCGCCCCTGTGATAAGGAGAGTCACCCGGAGGAGGTTGATTCCAAATACTCTGGGAAGAAATATGAGGGAGAAAGAATGGCGCCGGCGAATACAAGCAACGCGCTGCCCCTGACGAAGAGACACATCGACTCAATGGATCGTGCCATCGCAGGTGTCTTTGACAGTTGGGTGCTCAAACTGCGCAGCCAATTGGGTGAATCCGCCGAGGACGGACTGAAGGTGCTGGAGGACGACCGGAGGCGGGGGCAAGACCTCTGGTCGCTCGCCCCTCGTCTGCTTCGGCCGGATGTTTATCCCGGCGACGAGGACGTGAACGTCCTGATCGCCAACGTCCGGCGGAAAGAATACTCCATATCCGACCTGTTCATCCAGCTAGGTTGTCTGGAGGAGGCGATAGAAGAGTCTCTCAGACGGGATTATACGGGCGGCCCGGAGGAGGCCGGGATCCTGATGGGGTGGATACGCACCCGATTCAGGGCTGTCTTCCGAAGAGTTTTGAACGAGACATCCATGGTGTACGAAAGCTTCGCGGAGGCCGGCAGCGCGTACTGTCACATGGACGTGAATGGCGCCATTCAATACGCGAATGAGGAGATGTGCCGCTTGTTGGGGGTCGAGCAGGCCGCAGGCTTACGCCTGGCGGATTTCTTTGGAAGCGAGGCCGCGGCTGTCTCGGATGCAGTCCGGGGCAAACACGGGCGCAAGCCGTTGATCCGCCAACTGAGCCTGGTGAGTCGGTCGGGTACTCGTGTTTGCGTTCATGCCGAGATTGCGCCGCTGTTTATCAACGGACGCAAGAGAGGCGCATACGCCACCCTCAGTGATATGACCCCGTTCATGGAACTCCAAAAGAGAGTTTTCGATAAGTCACCCCTCGGCATCATCCGGGTGAACCGCAACCTGGAGTTCACGTATGCAAATCCGACAGCCCTGGAAATGACCGGCGCCAGCAGGATCGAAGACGTGAATATTTGGGACATCGTTCCCGACGCGGAAGATCGGAAAATCCTGAAGGACCAATTCGCACGCCGGATGGAGGGAAAAAGCGATGAATATGAGATCAAAATCAGGCGCGTGGACGATCATAGATCGGTGCCTGTACGTATCGCGGCGACACCCGAATTCGACAACCTGGATAACATGATTGGGGCGCTCAGTATCGTCCGGAACTGCGAGTTGGAAGACGCCATCGAGGCATTTCACAGGCATATCGAGACCTGTCGCGATTGGGAGCAACTCTTGCTGGCGGCTGCCACGGAAACGGCTCGCATCGTTCCATACGACCTGTTCATTGTGTCCATCTACACCGGGAGCCTGCGGCAGGCACGCGTGATCTTCGACTATCCGAAGGAAGAACGGCTCGAGTGGCCAAAGCGGTGGTTTACACTGTCGAAGGAACTCGTCGACCTGATGAGTAGAATGAGCATGCAGGCCGTCGGCGACCTGAATGCCGTGCTTGATCGGCCCGAGATGCAGCAGTTCCGCCAGGAAAAAGAGGTTAGACTATTCGTGGACCGTGGTATTCGTTCGTTCATTCGTATTCCGGTCCTGCGCGGCGAAAAGCCCCTCGCTGCCGTGACACTTCTGAGTAGACGACCTGATGCGTTCGAGGGGACCGTGGAGAAGCTCAAAGTCCTGCCCATCGATGAGATCGTCAACACGGCCATTTACTATCTGGGCATGGAAGAGCAACATTTCCGCTTCGAACTGATGAAACGAATCTCCAACAGTCAGCGTGTCGAGGAGGTAATGGACGTCATCGTCCAATCCCTGGTGAAATATTATGGCTGGCAGGACGTTTCGATCTTCCGCGTTGATGAGGTCGAAAGGCATTTCTTGTTGCAGGCCCAGGCCCACTCGGAGGATGGCTTCGCTTACGACGAATCTCTGACTCTCGATTTCGGGGAAGGCGTGCTCGGCGAAGTGTACAGAAACAAGGAAGCGATGAACATAGGCAATGTCCTGGAGCGCCCCAATTTCGTGAGAGCCCGGGAGAAGACTCGATCCGAACTCTGTATTCCAATTCACTTGGCGGGGAAAGTCCAGTGGCTTCTCAACGTCGAAGACGACGTGGAGAACGCCTTCTCCGACGAGGACAGAGACGCCCTCCAGGGGGTCGTCGATGAAGCCCATTCGATCCTTGAGCACCTTTTCGCGCATTTCTTCCTGGACGAATTCATTGCCAGATCTTCTGATGCAATCTTCGTTACCGACAAGAAGGGACGGGTCGTACGAACCAACGAAGCTGCCGCGCGGCTGCTGGGCAGCACAGACCTTGATACAATCATCGACCGGCGGCTGGACGACTTCCTGGCCGAGGAGGACAAGGGCAGGTTGGACTCTGACGCGAAGAGTATCCGGGGTCCTTGCCGCCTGGTCGCCGTCGACGGACAGTCCGTCGAGGTATTCTTGTCCGGCGGCGAACTGCACGAGGATTTCGGATGCAAAGTCTTCTGCGCGCGAGACATTTCCTTGATCCGACGCGTGAAGGAGTTAGAGGACATCAGGGATATGTTTCACGAAATCGCGATACAGACGCGGACGCCTCTGGCCCTGCTGTTTACCTGGCTGCGTCGTCTTCGCGACAGGGTCGAGGACACATCCGCAGGTGACCTTCTGGAGAAGGCGATGCGCCAACTCCGTAAGGTCGAGCTGACGTACGAACAGCTTATACTCTACGATTCGGAAAAGGGTGCTATCCCGTTCAACCCGGTGCGACTCGACATTCTTTCGGTCCTCACCATGGCCAAGGAGGAATTGCCGCGTTCGGACAGCGACAGAATTGTGGTCGAGACCCGGTCACCACGTCTGCCGCAGCTTCGTGGCGACCTTTTCCAACTGATTTTCGTTTTCCAGGCTGTTCTGTCGTATCTGCTGCGGTTCGCCCCGGTCGACGAACGGATTCCCGTAAGCGTGGAACCCACGGAATCCGCCGTCGAGATTCGCATCACCGGCCTGACGCCGGCCCGAGGAACGCAAACGGCCTCTTCGGGTAACGACAGGCTTGTTGAGAGCAGAGCTGATATGGATATCGCCCTTGGCGAGACCATCATCCGGCGATTCATCGAGACGAACCATCATGGGCGCTACGCGCCGAGGGCCGTGCCAGAAGGGATGATGGAGTTCTTGATCACTCTGCCGACCATTTAGAGGAAGCATTAGGGATGGGCACAAAAGTTCTCCTGGTTCTTCGTGACAGCGACGCGGAAGATCTGATGCGCGAGCTGCTCGATGAGGAGTTGAAGGAACGCTCCGCGAGCAATGAACCGCCTGTCTATACCTGCGTCCACAACGAAGGCGAGGCCAAACAGCACTTGACAAGTCACCAGTACGATCTGCTCGTCGCCCAAGCCTGTATCCCGGCAGATGGGAAAACATCGCCGGTGGAGGTCGAAACGCGAGGTCTGAGCGTGCTGGAATTTGTCAGAACTGAGGGGCTCGGCTTGCCGTGCATTCTTCTGGCCAAAATGGCGGACGGCCGCATGAATACGGCGGTCGAACGTCTCGACAGATGTGGGCTGGTCGAAGAAGGCGGATTGTTGCAGAAAAGGCTCAACGGATGTTTGGACCGAATCCTGCGGCCAGTGAATCTGAAGCCTGCCGACGAAGAAGCGCAGACCGAGATCGTCGACGTGAGAATCGTCCTCAGAAAGACGTCGAAAGGATATTACGCAATCCAGAGAACCGGTCCCAGGTTCTACCAGACACCTGCAACCGAACTTGTGGTGGACGAGAAGAGATTCAAAGATCTTTTGGATGATTCCACCGATCTTGAGTTGAACATGGAGTACAAGAGATGGATGGACAAGCTTCGCAGGATTGGAGAGGGCCTGCTTGAAGAATTGCTCAGGAACCCGAAGTTCTCCAGGGATTTCTGGGCGATCACGGAGGCCCATATCGAGCGATCCAGGTTCTTTTTCGACATCGACGAAGGATTCCATCCCATCGCTCTGGAAGCCATCGTCGACCATGACTCCAAGCGTTTCTGGATGCTGGAAGCCCCTGTCATCCGAAGGCTGCCGTATCCTGCCGTACGCAGGCCTATCTTCACCGACGCGCAGACAAGGAACGCTCCCATCAACTGCCTGATCATTGAAGCTGCCGAGGTGGGTTACGCACGCGAGATTGACCGGAACTTTGAACTGTTGAGTAACGTGGCCCAGGAGGCCGCCTGGCTCCAGGACTTCCTGGAAGCAAAGGAGCAAATCAAGCCTATCGTACCGATCGGGCGTGTTCTCAGAGTGGACGAAAAGAAGGTCCCGAAGGGCAAGTCCTTTCGCGACCACGTGGAGCAGATCCTTACGGCGAGCGGGCCGTGGCACCTTGTTCACTACGGGGGCCATTCCTATTACCGTGAACGGAAAGGGTACGTCATTTTCCCCGGCCCGCGCGGAGGAAGAGTGCACGGACAAGCCGTGGATATCGAGGAGTTTGGTCAGTGGCTGAGGCATGAGACGCGCTTCGTTTACATGAGCAGTTGTCACAGTTCGGAAAGTGACATTATCTTCGAACTGGCGAGGAATGGGGTGCCGGCGATAGTGGGCTTTCGCTGGGATGTCGATGACGAGAGAGCCGTAGAACACGCCCGTTCTTTCTACACGGATCTGCTGGCGCGCTCGAAATCTGTCGAATACGCGTTCTTGAAGGCGCGCCAGGAAACATACGAAAAATATAAGGAAGACAAGACGTGGGCCGCCCCCATGTTGATTCTTCAGATGTTGGATTGATTCATTTCATGTTCTGGAGAGGAGAATAGCAATGGCATTCGCGGAACTCGTCGAGCGTGTGCTCAGAAGCCAGGCGGTGCGCAAGTTCTACGCTCGTGTTCCGGATGACCACGTGTTGGACGATTCCTATACACCCGTTGCATTCGGGTCCGACGAGGCATATTTCGTGCTCACCCTGTCGGAGATGTACCTGCGTGACCGGCGCGAATACTGGCGGGGTTTCATCCCCGTCTGCCTCGTCATCACCGATTTCATGTATGACGATAAGCGCGAGGTCACCCCGTTCTTCGTAGGCAATCAACTCCTGAGCACCATTGAAGCCCTGGTCAAGGATCAGGAAGTTGAATATCGGAACACGACCGTCGCAGGTCCCCTGCCTTATGTAGGCGGCAATGTCGGCCTGTTTGTCGGTCTGTTTCGGGCGGCCGTCAGTGACTCCGCGAGGGCTCTGTTCAGCTTCATCGAACAGATCAGCGACGCGTTCAGCCTCTCCGGGTTTTCTGCTTATCGCAACGTCGCAAGGGTTCTCACAAAAGGTCTGCCCGAGCTTCTGGGTATGAAGGACATGGAGTTCCGCTTTGGTATGCGTGATGAATTTGGCAGCCCCAAGAGAGGGGGGGCTGTTTTCCGGCACGGCTACCTCGCCTGTGTCAATTGTCCAGAGCAGAGCTTGAACATGAGGGACCTTTGGGTCCAGGACGGACGACTTCGCATCCAGGGCGGCAGCGGAGGTCACCGTCCTTACGTGGACAGCGATTTTTGCCTGATGCAGGTCAATCGTCTTACGGAAAGGGACGATTATCAAAAGCTCCCATTCTATTCCTTGTGGAAGAATATCCATCGCAGTATTTGGGAGGGGCAGGCCGAGAAGGCTCGAAGAGAATTGTGGCCACAGTTCGCGCGAGCGGTCGCACTTTCGCCCGATCTCGTGCGGAGCGACAAGTTCCACCTGCAGGGCGTATTCAAGGTGCATTTCGAACGCGAGGTCGACAAGTATTTTGAAATGACCCGCCCTGGCCCGGGGCCGGTTCACAGGGCCACCCGCGGTGATGAACCATTGGACGCTCGGGCAAGGGTCGTCAGAACGGCAGAAGTGGGTAGTAAGATATCGAAGGATGTTGAGACATCACTGCTCGACATCATCGAAAAGTGGGATCATATTCCACCTCTTGAGGCCGGAACCGGACCGGCTGTGTTGGGCGAGAAGAAATTGGAGGAGCAGTTGCGGACCCTGAAAGAAATCACCGGAGTCAGAAAGCCGGATCCGGGAGCACTTGCTGAGACCCTCGTGGCCGACGCGATTCGCTTCCAATCCCAATAGCGCAGCCGTCCGACGAAGTATATGGGGGAAAGCGGAGGC
>CAYFUB010000626.1:0-2638 GCA_964346195.1 uncultured Pirellulales bacterium | reverse complement strand
GCCTGGGCATCTATCGAAGAGCTCGATGCCAGGGGCCTGCTTAGCTATCGGAACAAGACGGGCGCGACCATCTGTGGCTGTGTGCCTGTGGCGGTCCTGCTGGCGACCCTGCGCGAAGGCACGCAGGCCGAAATCGTGCGATACACTACGTCGGGCGAGCTCACCGGCGATTATTCGAACTCGGTCAGTTACCTGGCGGCTACCTTCCGGGGGACATGGGGCAGTTCGTCCAGGCCCGTACCGGCAACCAGCCAAAGTGCCCTGACGCCCGAGGACAAGAAGCAGCTTCTTTCACTGGTGCGTCAGACTATCCGATACGGCCTCGATCATCAGAAGACGCCTGAGCTTTCAGACCTGAATTTTGCGGCTTCGGAGTGCATGAAGTCGCCGCGGGCGGCCTTCGTGACCTTGAAGAAGAACGGGCAGTTGCGCGGCTGCATCGGCGACATCTTCCCGCAGCGGCCCTTGTACAAATCCGTCATGTGGAATGCGGTCTATGCCGCCTTCGCGGACCGGCGCTTCCCGCCGCTCCAGAAAGAGGAGTACGAGCAAATCAAGATCGAAATCTCCGCCCTGACGCCGCCATCGCCCGTTACGTCACCTCACGACATTCGCATCGGCATCGACGGCATGGTCCTGAACAAGGACGGGCGCTCGGCCGTGTTCCTGCCTCAAGTGGCGCCGGAACAGGGCTGGGACCTGGAGACCACGTTGCAGCATCTTTCCGTGAAGGCCGGCCTGCCCGCCGAGGCGTGGCAAGAGGGGGCGAGCTTTCAGGTCTTCCAGGCGGATGTCTTCGGTGAGGAGCCATGAAGTTTGCCCGCGGATTGCTGATCTTCAGCTACGGGCTGTTCACCATCGGGGCCCAGACGCTGCTATTTCGCGAATTCGTGACGGCATTCGAAGGCAACGACATCAGCGTCGGCGTCTTTTTCGCCTCGTGGTTCCTTTGGGTCGGCCTGGGCGCCCTGTTGGTCCGCCGATGGGATCGGCTCGCGGAGGCCCTCATCCAACATGTCGAGTCTGTGTTCCTGTTGTACATTCCGGCCTTTCTCGCCCAACTGTTGCTGATCGTGCAGGTCCGCGAGCTGGCCGGCGTTGCCTCCTACGACCTGATGTCCGTGCAGACCATCGTTCTGTGGGCGATGGCGGTCAATGCCCCGGTCAGTCTGGTCACGGGCGTCTTGTTTCCGGTGGCCTGCCGTTGGATCGAGCGGACCGATACCTTGCCCGTCGCGCGTGTCTATATTCTCGAAGCGGCAGGGAGTTTTGCGGGCGGCCTGGCTGTCACGGCACTGCTGGCCTGCCACGTCGACGCGGTCCGGGTTTTCTCTCTGTTGGCCCTGGTTCTGGTGCTTTGCATCGGTGTCGCAAGTCTTGGGAATCTGCTCACACCAACGCGAACCGGAACGTCTCGAAAGGCGGCCTTCGGCGTCTCTTTGATTCTGGTCCTGTTGTCGGGCGCAACCATCCTAACAGGAGCCGATGGAGTTCTCGTGCGGCAGTTGCGGGTGATGAAGTGGACCAGGTTGCTGCCGCGCGAGGCCCTCACGGGGGCCTTTCACACGGCCCACGCCGAGTACCTGTGCGGAGAATACGGCGGTCAATGGGTGGTAATGTCCGAAGGCAGCGTCTGCGAGACTCTGCCGAACGAGGAGGACGCGGGTCGAACCGCGGCCATCGCTCTGTGTCAGAATCCGCAGGCCAGGCGCGTCCTTGTGGTTGGCTCGGGCCTGGCGCTCTGCGGCCGGTTGCTGGCACTGCCGCAGATCGAGGAGGTGACCTGGACGCACGCCGACGGTGAGTATGTAAAACGGCTGCTCGCGTCCGTCCCGGAGAAATTCAGGACCGGCGACCAGCGGCTCCATCCGATCACGGATGAGATTCGTCAGTATCTCAGCGGCATGAGGGACCATTTTGATCTTGTCATCGTGAACCTGCCAGACGTGACCGGCTCGGCCTTCAACCGCTACTACACGCTCGAGTTCTATCAACAACTCAAGGCATCATTGCGTCGTGACGGCGTCGTCAGCATCAGCATTGCCGGGGGCGAGAATATCATGGGTGCCGAGCTTGTCGGCCTCGGCGCGTCGGCCAAGCTGACCCTTGAGAAGGTCTTCGCGCAATTGGTGCTGGTTCCGGGCGAGCAGGCGTGGCTGATTGCCTCGGACTCCAAGGGCCTCACGGGCAATCCGGCGACGCTGCGCGACCGCTTCGCGGCCCTTGCCGGCTCGCCGAAGGTCTATCCCGCGACGGGGTTGTTGTCCGTCTATCTGCCGGACCGGGCGGCACAGGCAATGCAAGCGTATGAAAGAGTGAATCTGCCGCAGGAGCTTCTGCTCAATCGGGATGCGCGTCCGCTGACGCACCTGTACGGTCTTCTCCTCGCGGCCCGGCAGTCGGGCGCCTCTGTGACACGGTTCGTCAGGCTGCTGGCCGTCAGCGGCTGGATACCTTTTGTCGTGCCGGTCCTGGTCTTCATGGCGTTGCGCCTCCGGGCTCTTACCAGTCAAAAGCCCGGCGGGCGTGAGTCGAGCTTCGACAGCTCCTTCCTGATCTTCTCCACCGGCTGGGTCAGCATTGCGATGGTCGTCATCCTGATGTACTCCTATGAGACGCACTTCGGCTCGCTCTATCT
>CAYFUB010000625.1:0-9994 GCA_964346195.1 uncultured Pirellulales bacterium | reverse complement strand
TGAGCCGCGCGGCCAGTGGCAACAGGTGCACCTGGACATGAGCCGGCTGGGCTCGACCCACGTGGTCAACGTCCACCTGCTGTCGAACCTGGAGCCGTTTCGGTACGGCGCCACGGAATTCATTCGCAAGAGCGTGCTGGCCTGTCGGGACCGGCTGGGCGCGCAAGGACTGCACCTGTATCCGCTGGCGTATTGGGACTGGCCGAACACGCCGGACACGCTTCGTGTCGAAGGCGTCTCGTCTTCGGATCGCGGGCCGGACGCCCGCGACACGCAGTATCAGCGGGACTGGATCTGGTTTGAGGCCTGGGCGCGGTACTTGTGGCAGCCTGACCGTGACCCGAGCGCGGACCATCGGTACTGGGTCCGGCGGCTCACGGAGACCTTTGGCAATGAGCAGGCGGCGGAGTTGATTCTGTCGGCCTACAACGATTCCGGCAACTGCGCGCCGATGCTGCTGCGGCGCTTTGGGATTACGGAAGGCAACCGCCAGACCTTCTCGCTGGGGATGTTTCTGGACCAGTTGGTGAACCCTGGACCCTACGGGCCTTTCAGCGGTTTGTGGGAATGGCAGGCGCCGCCGGGAGAGCGATTGCAGGACTATGCGAAGAAGGAGTGGGCCGGGCAGAAGCACGAGGGTGAGACGCCGGTGTCGGTGATCGAAGATGCGTCGCGGTTTGCCGCCCGGACCGTCGAGGCGATTGAGAAAGCAGCGCCGCTGGTAACGAAGAATCGGGACCAATTCGAGCGGCTCCGCAACGACATGCACTGTATCCAATTGGTGAGCCGAAATTGCGAGGAAAAGGTCCGCGCCGCCCTGTGGGTGCTGCGCTACGACTTCAGTCGTAACCGGCAGGATATGCACAAGGCACTGATGCACCTGGAGAGGAGTTTGGACATCTATCGAACGCTCGCGGAGCGCACGGCCCGGACCTATCGTTACGCGAACACGCTCCAGACCGGGCATCGGCGGATTCCCATCCGCGGCTGGAAGGACGACAAGCCATACTACTTTCACTGGCAGCACATGCTGCCGCTGTACGAGGAAGAACTGGTGCAGTTCAAGGCGCGGGTAGCGAACCTGGACAACGAATAGGCTGTTCATGGGAGCAAGGCGGGACCCTGGAAGTTTCGTTTGCACCCGGTCCGGACCCGGACCGGCAAGAGGCCCGCACGAGACGATTTGATGATTGGCCTATCCGCCGGCCGCGGCATCGAGAGGCGGCCTCTTATGTGGCCAGCCATACTTCTCGAATCGGCCATATTCCATGTTGCTTCTGTCCGTCGGGTCCTCTCCAAAGGCCGATTTCACTTCCTGGACGTGACCATCCACAAAGCTGGCGTTGACCACGCCTCCGTTGCGGTTGCCGGCGTTGGTCTGATGGAACGTGCCGAACCAATCGCGGAAGTTGGGCATCAGGGCATTGTCGTTGAGTACGCTGTCATCGCCGCCGCGAGCCCACATGTTCTCCTCGGAGAACATGAAGACCTCCGCGTGGTGACGGGTCACGTCCGTCAGCTTCGGGGCGCCCGGGTCCTTGTAGGCGCCTGTGCCGTCACTAACCCTGTCCATACCCAGCAAACCGTTCATCGAGTAGCTGAAATAGGGAATGATGGGAATCTTGGGATCGTGGCCCGGGTGCCTCTCGCCTTCGCTCTTGGAAAGGACCTGGAAGGATGGACACAGCCTGACTTTTTCCGCGGGAATGTACGGCCAGAACGGACCTCTCGCGGGCTCGCTTGGATTGTGCCAGCGGCAATACACCGGCTCCTTCTTCTCGCCGACCAAGCACGTCGCCGGGACGGCAAACCGGCCGTCACTGTCGTCCACGTACATCACCTGCGCCAGGGCAAACTGATGCAGGTTGCTCCGGCATGACATCTCCTTGGCCTGCTCGCGGACGCGCTGCAACGAGGGCATGAGAATCGCCATGAGGATCGCTAGAATCGCGATGACCACCAGCAGCTCGATCAGCGTGAACGCCCTGGACGCCGTCATGTTCTTCATGATGATTCCTCTGGAGATCATCCTTAATTACCAGCTTTTCGACAAAACCGCAATAGTCATTTGGCCTATTGAAGCTGCTTGGTGATCATCCAGGCATCCAGCAGGGCGCCGTCCTCCCGGAAGGCGATTTCCAGGTTGTACAGCCCGCGCTCTGCTGTAAACAGCACCGTCTGGTCGGCATCGTCCATGCTCCGGACCGGCACGTTGTGCCAGGTATCCCCGATATCCAGGCCCCACCGGACCCAGCCACTGGCGTGGTTGGCCGTGTTGGTCGTGGCCCCCTGCAGGCGGACCCAGAAGGAATCGTCGTTGCCCGTCGGGGCAATCACCCGGCCGATGATCCGGTACGTGCCGCCGCTGAGCTTGACCGTGTAGCTCGCCATGCCGTTGTCCGGCGGATCACCGCTGCTGTTGTCGCCGAAGGTCGCGATATACTGCCCGCCCCAGGCATCCGGACGGTCGGCGTATCTCCGCATCGGCGAGACCATCGCATCGGCCGCCTCCGCCTCGATCCAGACCTCCTCGCCCGCCGGCGCCGGGGCCGAGCGATAGAGCCGCAGATCGTCAAACAGCAGCATCCCATAACCGCCGTTATCGACACCGATGGTCAATGTCTTGACGTCCGTCAGAGCCACGGCGTTGAGCTGGGTCAAGTCAATCGTCCACTGGATCCAGAACGGCTTGGCAAGGTCCGTCGCCGCACCCTCGTACACGATCCTGACGCCATTGATCTTCACGTACATCTGACCGGCCGTGTTTGATGCGGCGCCGTGGAAATACAAAACCAGGGCGACGGCGCCGCCCCGCGTCCAATCCTGGGCCACCTCAAACGTACGTACCGCCTCGGAAAACCGGTACGTGCCCCGATTGTCGTAATAGAACGGCATCGACTGCCGCCCTTCCCGGACCGTGCCCCGTTCGGCATAGGGCGCCGGATTATGCCCGACCTGGGAGCCGTTGTCGTTGGTCCCATACCCGTCGGCCCACATCTGCCAGATCGCCAGCCCGGCATCCTCGTTATCATTGTAGCTCTCGAAGCCGTCTACCACGTAAGAGTCCTGGGTCGTGAAGGTCCACACTGCACCGGGCCAAGAGACCACCGGCTCAGCCTCGTTGACCTCATCGATCCTCCAGTGGTACGTCCTGGCCAAATCGAGACCCGACGCTTCGTAGCGACTCTCGGCGACCGTGTCCACCGGGGCCGTGCCTGCCACCACCGCCTGCTCGTCGGCACTGAGATACACCTCGTGCGAGGCCGCATCCCGGCCCGCCCGCCAGGTCAGGACCACATCGGTATCCACCTCCGTGGCGCCCGAGGCCGGAGAGGGCTGGCGCGCCCACGTCGGAATGTACAGGAATCGCACCTCGCTCAGGCCGTGCCGGCCCGTCGTGCCCCAACTGCTGTTGACCACCAGCCGCACAGACCGGGCCGCCACGCCCCCAAAGTCCACGATCATATCGGCCACGTAACCGGCCAATGAGGGACCCTGGATGAAGGTAAAGTCGCCCAGGGTCGCCCAATTCGCCCCGTCGAGCGAGTGCTGCACCGTGACCTCCTTGAGCCCGAAACCCACCAGATACTCCAGGTCGCCGTTGTAGTTCCACACCTGCAACTGGTGCAGCTTATAGACCTTGTCGAACTCGTACTGGATCCAGACCGGCTCGACCGCCCCGGCCTCGCTCTGCCACATGTCCTTGGCCGCGGTGGAGTGTCCGTCCTGGTCATCCAGGCCGGAACCATCGATGGTCTTCTCCGGCCCGAAGCCCGCCTGGGAGCTCGACGCAGTCGCCACAATCAGGTCCCCGGCGATTGCGTACCCCTTCGGCTCCACCTCGAATCGCCAGACCGTTCCCCGGATGATCGCACCATTGGCGGCAACCTCGTCCACACGCCAAAAGTACGTGCCGTCGAAGTCCAGCAGGCCCAGCGGGTCGAACGCATTGGCATCTTGACTCGTGCCGACCAGCACGCCCAGCGGATTCGTCCGGTCGGCATTGCTCACGTCGTCGAAGACCGTGCCAAGGTACATATCGTGCGAAACCGCATCCGCCCCGGGCGTCCAGGCCAGCATTGCATCGAGGGGGATATCGACCGCGCCGTCTGCCGGCATGGGGTTATCGGCTGTGGGGCTGGGCGCCCATACCGCAATCGCGTACATACTCCTGCTGCCGGTGTTGTTCTGTTCATACAGAGTGGTCGTCCCGGCAGGGACCTGCAGACTATAGACCGTAAACCACCGGCCGGGTACCCCCACACCGTCCTCATCGATGCCGATCTGCGCGTAGGTGGTGGTGAAGCCCATATCGAGCACCCATTGCATCACGCCGCCACCCAGAGCCGGAGGATTGTCACCGTTGTTGTCGCCGATACGATTGTCCAGAAACAGATAGAGCGTCGCACTGCGGGCCAGCGTCACGTGCAGTTGGAAATCCGGGTCCACCTTGTCGTTGTTGGCGAGCATCCCGTATTCTAGCCCGAGCAAGAATTCCGGCAGGTCCACATACTTATGGGTTCGGTCCACGAAAACCGAGCTGCCAACGGCCAGTCCCTCCGGGACCACTCTCGGCTCGCCGTTTGTGCTGTTGGTCCGCGTCAGGCTGGTGATCAACTGTCCCTGTGCGACCCGTGCCGCGCCCACCCCTGTGGCCACCATCATGCACAGCACCCACAGTCTCCGTGTCATCGTCAACCTCCTTCATACTTGAGTATTAGACCACTATCTTCCGACCACATGGCGAAGCACCCGTTCCTTCGCATATGATCATGTGATTCCGTCAATTCGCGCATGGACGATTTCGCCGGCCGGCTCGCCTGTCCTCTGCACAGATGAATGGATAGCAGAATTGGCACATCTCACCTCCGTCCCATCGTGCCGTTCCATCGCAATGGCGACATCAAGTCCGATATGCGGCGGGACTGCACACCCAGAGTCCCACGTCCCGCCACATGCCGTCTGAATCCATCGGCCCAAGAGCCTCCGACTCCAACTCTGAACGCCATCCCAAGGCCGCTCGCGGCAGTTCGGATCGGTCCTGAAACCGACACGACGCGGACCTGCGCCGGAACGTTTGACACCACTCTTACTATATCAGGCCCGCGAACCATATGCAACAGGATTCTCAGTGGAACGACACCGAGCCCTCGTTCCAACCGGCGCCGGCAGCGGTCATAATAGCAGTCGCCAGGAAGAGTACGTCAGATTTCCTGCCCAGTGAATGCGTCCCGACTTATGCCGGAGGCCTCTGGGATCAAGCTCTCTCTCCAGAAAACAAGGGAAAAAATTGGGCATAGAGACACATTCCCATTGAAATCTGAACCATGTGGATGGTATAAATAAGTGAGTGTCTGCATTCTCCATACGCAGACGCTGAATGGAGCGCGGGGTTTGGGAGGACCCGGATGCCGGAACAGGGTTGATGTCATGTCTGCCGATCTGGATGCATGCGTGCGATCAGTTGCCTCTTGCCGTGGGAAGGTCCGGTTGTTTGTCTCATCGACCCTCCATGTCGTGCCGGACGGGGCCAGCCACATTGTGGGCAAACCAGTGCGGGATCCTGGTTGTCGCATCCGGGAGATATTCGGTTCATTGTTGTTTTTGCCGGAAAAGGAGGACATTATGTGTAAGAAAACTGTTTTGCCTGTTGCATTTGTAATTGTGCTGTCTCTGGTGTGCGCCGCTTCGGCCGATGTCGTCCATGTCGACGCGACCGAAGGTGAGGCGGATGGTACCGTACCGGCTGCGGGCGAGACGCTTACGGTACCCTTCAGCCTGGGAGCCGCGGCGGACGTGTACGTTGCGAATGATCCCAAGGTCGGTCCCGACTCGAGGGGCAACGGTTCCGGCGTGGAAGCCCGTAACATTCCGGACAGACGCAGCGTAGCATTGATTAGCTACGACATCTCGCCGCTCAAGGGCAGAGGCCCCGTCTCCAACGTGCGTTTCAGCCATTTCAGTCACGATCAACACGGCGAGGTAAACGTGTATGGCGTCATCGAGGATCTGGACCTTCTGGATGTCGAGTCTCTGACGTGGAACACCGCGCCCGGCGTTCAGAATGACCCGACCCCGGAGCTTAACGCCCCGGTCGCTCTGGACCTGAACGATCTCACGGATGTGTTATTGACGTTCGCGGGGCCGGGAGAAACGGGAGTCAGGTTCTCGACCGACACAAGCCAGGCGTTAGCCGATTTCCTCAACAGTGATACGGATGGGATTGTCACGTTCTTGATTGCCGCCAGTGCGGAGAACAATCAGTTGATCGTTCGATCGAGCGAGCACTCTGCCGGCGGTACATTGCTCCAGGGAGACATCGCACCCCTTGCCACCATCATCTGGGTTGCGGATAACCTCAGATACAACTTCGATACCAACGAGCCCGCAGACATTGGCTTTGTGAACCTGCTCAGAGCGCAAGGCTATTATGTGGATTACAAGGGCGAGTATATGCCGCATGAACCCGGCAATGATGAAGCTCCCTTGAATCCTGACTGGCAATACTGGCGTGAGCTTGATCCCAACAAGATTGCCGAACTCGAGGCCGCGGACCTCATCATCGTCGCTCGTGACGTGGCCAGCAGCAAGTATGACGACACCGGTGAGGCAGAAATGTGGAACGCCATCAGCACTCCGCTCATCATGCAGGGCCCCCATCTTGCTCGTACTCTGCCTAAGTGGGGCTGGTTTAACAGCGGCAGTACCAGCAACAAGACCCCTCGCCTGATGACGGTCACAGCTCCTGATCATCCCATCTTCGCGGGTGTAGAATTGGATCCCAACAACGCCGTTGCTCTGGTGGATCCAAACACGAAGGTTACCCTCATCAAAGATCCTGATATTGGAGCCGGCAATGGCAGAGTATTGGGATTGCACGACGAGGGTCTTACCTGGATTGCCGAGTGGGATAAGGGCGTGGAATTCTATGGAGGCTCCGCCACCTTTGCCGGCGGCCGGCGCATGTGGTTTGGTTCCGCTGTTGGTAAGAGTGACGAAGCCCTCGGTTATGTCGAAGGAGCCTGTAACCTGACAGCCGATGGTGAGATCATCTTCCTGAACGCCGTCGCGTACATGCTCACCCAGCCGCCGATCGTCGAGAACGGCAGCTTCGAGCTCCCGGGCACGGACAAGTTCAAGGCCTGGGACGGCGAGAAGGCCGGCGAAGGCGGTGAGCCGGCCACGGATATCCCCGGCTGGAGCAGCGACAGCACCCCGGTGGATTCCGGCGTCGAAACCGGCTGGGGCGCCACCGACGGAGAATGGACCGGCTTCCTGAAGGGGGCCGACCCGTCCGTGTGGCAGTTGACGCACTTCATCATGGGCGCCGACGACGTCATCGAACTGAAGGTGGACGCCAAGAACAACTGGCAGGCCACGATTCTGCAACTCAGTATGTACATTGACATCGAGGGCGTCCGTGTTCCCGTGGCCGCCGCGGAGTTCGCGCTGACGGATGCCATGCAGGAATTCACGCTGACATTCGCCGTTCAAGACGATCCTCTCGCCGCCGGCATGAGGCTTGGCATCGAGCTCGCCAACATCAGCGCAGAAGGCGAGAGCTGGATCGGAGTCGACAACGTGCGTGTCGAGGTCAAGTAGCCGACAATTCGAACGCGCTCGTGCTTAACCAAGCACAGCCGAAACCAAGACCAGGGATCGTCGCGGGCCTGCACCCCTCGTGCAGGTGCAGGCCCGTTCTCGAAACTGTGGCGCCGCGCGCAGCCAAACCACTATGCCGGCGCCACAGCCCCGACCGTACGGTCGCCGCGGTGGTCGTGCTTCAACGTATCGTGTCGATATTGTTTCCGAGATTCCGGTAGTCGATTCTCTCGCGGGGGTTGGTCCCGTTGAGATACTCCTCGACATTGGTGTAACCGTCCTGGTCGGAGTCGATGCGGCCGTCTGCCGCGTCGTCGGGATTCAGACCGTGTTTCTTCTCCCAGTCATCGGACATCCCGTCGTGGTCGGTATCGACAGGCACGTCGTCCGGTGAGAAGGAATAGTCCGGGTAGCCTCCCACCTCCTTCGGATCGTTGATGATACCGTTGCCGCTCGATACCTTACCGGTACGGACCATTTCGATGACGCGCGCATCGACGGCGTCGCGGCGGGGGAGCGTCGCGCCCCCCTTGGCCAGCACGGCTTGGAAGGCCTCCAGCGCCGCTTGCTGATTGACGGGCCAGCCTTCGAACGGCGTGTTGACGCGGGCTATCTCCTCCGGGCCGCGCATGCCGGCCCAGTTGTTGGCGGTGACCTCGGGGAAGCCCTCGACGACATTGCCCGCGACGTACCACTTGCCGGGCCGCACCGGCGTGTCGGGGTACCAATCGCCGGCCTCCCACTGTCGGCCGGGGGAATACATGTTCCGCTGCTCGATACGGGCGATAATGCTTCGCATGTCCGGATTCGCCGCCGGGCCGGGCTTGTAGTAGTTGCCGATCACGTTGATCAGCGAGGTCTCGTCGCCGCCGTCCATGGTGCGGTGCCGCCAGTTGAAAATCACGTTGTTGCGGTAGTCGAACTCGCCCGACATGCCGATGGAGGGATTGCGTCCCGTGTTGCAGGCAAACAAATTGTGGTGGAACGTCGCATCCCGGCCGCCCCAGGTCCCGCCGAAGGCGTGATTGCCCGCGTTGAGCGCCTCGCTCGAAATACACCACTGGACCGTCAGGTTCTCGACCGGCAGCTTCACGGTGCCGCCGCCGGGCAGCGGTTTCATGTAGCGATAGAGCGAGAGGTTCTCGTCCATCCCCCAACTGGTGCTGCAATGATCGACAATGACCTGCCCCTGGGGATTGCCGCCGATATTGTCCGAGCCCTGGCCGCCCTCGGGCCGGCCGCGCCGGACACGCAAGTGACGAAGAATGACATTGCGCGTGTTGATGTTCAGGGAATGGTTGGCCAGGCAAATGCCGTCGCCCGGCGCAGACTGGCCCGCGATGGTGATGTCGGGATTGTCGATATCGATGTTCGATTCCAGTCGGATGATGCCGGCGACGCGGAAGACGACGATACGAGGGCCTTGCTCCCGGATGGCCGCCCGCAGACTGCCCGGACCGTTGTCGCTCCGGGTAGTCACCTCGACGACCTTGCCGCCGCGACCACCGGTGGCGAACATGCCGCCGCCCCAGGCCCCGGGGAAGGCCGGGATTCCTTCCGGCAGCCGCGGTGGCAGCGGCGGTACCTGCCCCGGCGCAGGAATTATCTGCGTTTCGTCCGCCACGGGCTGAGCCCGGACCGGCCCGCCGCCGCAAAATATCCAGGCACCAACGAGTACGGCGCCCCGAATGGAGATCCTGATCGCACTTGTCACGGCGTTGCTCCTCTCGAGTTCAAAGTATCTCGTTCCCGTCGCGAAGAACCGCTCACACTGTGACACGTCGACCCCGGCGGATCGTGTCACCATTGTCTTCTGCTGACAGAGACGATCTTACCGTCAGCGGCATGCCCATTCAAGAGAATGACTCATTCCGGGTGAAGCGTGATCGGAGCCTGTCCCGCTTGAATCGATTCGGCACATCCCGTGGTCGTCCCGAAGAAGGCCGCGGAGACGCGGGAATGGCTCACCAAGGACGCCGATCGAAGGACTCTGCCTTTGACAGACGAGGTGGTCCAGGTCCAGCGGGCCAACGAGCTCGGGCCGGCGAAAGACCCACCAGTCCCGAAGACGTTGAGGGCGACACAGTCCGGGTTGGGGCAGGCGAAGAACGCCAGGGGCCGGGCCTCGGCGTGGGGCGTTGCTCCGACGTAACCGGTTTCCGGCGCAGACGGGCAAAAACGATAACACCATGCATCACACCGTGTTGCGCTCCGTCCCTCGGTTTTGCGAGGGCGGACCGGTCGGAACACGGGGTTCGGCTGCACAGGTCTTCCCCGGAAAGCGCCATCAACAGCAGGCGGCTATATACGCTCCAATATACGATGTGCAGAACAACGGATATGACGGATTGTCTCTTTCCACCAAGATTTGGCTTGCAGAGTTGGCACGATG
>CAYFUB010000624.1:0-52010 GCA_964346195.1 uncultured Pirellulales bacterium | reverse complement strand
GCCATCCTGGCCCTGCCTTCACGGGCGGGACGCCCGTGATACTCATGGGCAAGATGCCCATGCTACGTGAGTGCAGGCGCCCGGCTCGCGAAGCGATTCGAATCCGCCACTGAATGCCGACCGCACCCCGACCCATGACTCCGGGGATTCGTCGTTGCACTGGCGGGGGAATCCGGTATGCTCTGTCGTTTCCGCGTGTGGCGGCATAGTTCACAAACAGGCAGGGCGTACATGAACCGGCAATCGCTCAGGGTGCAGTGGGTACAGTTGATTGTTCTCTCGGGCGTTCACTTTCTGGTGGACATGTTCGGGAACGTGCTCCCGGCTATTCTGCCGGCGATCTGCCGGGACTTCAAGATTACGCTGTCCATCGGCGGACTCGTTCTCGCGTCCCTGCCGCTGGCCTCGAACGGCGTCCAGATTCTGACGGGCCACCTGCGGCCGGATAAGACCAGGCCCTTCTTCCTGCACATCGGTGTTGTTTTGGCCGCGAGCATCTGCCTGATGGCGTTGGCGCCCAGGTCGATGGCCGGCGTCGCTCTGCTCTTGGGACTGGGCATCATCAGCGGCTCCGGGGTCGCGGTCGCGCACCCGGAGGGGCTTAGGGCCGTGCACACGCTCAACCGGATTTCGCCGGCCCTGAGCACGGCCGTTTTCATGACCGCGGGCTTCTTTGGCTTTGCCAGCGGCGGGGCGATCTCCGCCGGCCTCGTTGCGGCGTACGGATTCAAAGGCCTCTATCCGCTTGCCTTGTGCCTCTTTGGCGGTGTCTTTGCGATAGTTTTGTCGAAGGTCCGGCTGGCCGTTGACGATGTGGCAGCCCCGCCCTCCGGGGTGGGGCTCTCGCTGCCGGCAACGGCGGGGCCGCGCCTGCTGCCATTCTGGAAAGTGCTGCTCATCGGCCTTCCGGCCGCGGTCTCGACAACCGTTGTCCTGCAGCTCACTCCCACGTACCTCAGCGAATCGGGATTTGCGCTGGCATTCGGCGGCTTCTCAACGGCGATGTTCGGGTGGGGCGGTGCCGTCGGCCCGTTCGTTTGGGCGGCGATCGCTCACAAGAAGGGAGACCTGTCATGCACCGTCTGGGCGTTTCTGCTCTCGGCGCCGTTCACGATACTGTACCTGGTATTCGTGGAGCATACCGGGGCTACCTGGCTGTTGTTTGGCGCCGGTTTCTTCTCCATGTCGGCGTACGTACTGACGATCAGCCTGGCCAGAACCGCGCGCGGGCTCAATCTCGGGCAACGCATGGCGTTCATCGTGGGCGGCACCTGGGGAATCGCCCAGGTTGCCTTTCTGATCCTTGCCCCCGTGGCCGACTGGCTGAGCACAGGATTCGTCCTGAAGCTCATGCCTGCGGGCTACATTCTCTCCGGCCTGTGTGCTCTCGCCGTGTTGCGGCAGCACCCCGGTGTCATTGAGATGCGACCCGGCGCGCCGGCCCGGGAATTGCCGGGGCGGGAGCCGCCGCCCGCATGAAATCGCCCGGCCTGCGTCGGTGCGGCAATCGCGCCGGACAGTCATCGCTTGGCCAAGTCCGACAGGCGGACCGCCTGCTCCTTCGTGAACGTGCCCACGCGGGTGCGCTCCAACTGCTCCACGTAGCCGCCCGTGCCGAGAGCCTCGCCCAAATCTCGTGCCAGCGACCGCACATAAAAACCCGGACCGGTCACGAGCCTTACCTCGACGAAGGGCCAGGAGTAACTCAGCAGTTCGAGTTGCTTTGCTTCAACCTGTCGGACCGGCAAGTCGACGCTCTTCTTTCTTCTTGCCAGTTTGTATGCGGGTCGCCCGCCGACCTTGATGGCGGAAAACGCCGGCGGCCGTTGGTCGATCACTCCCTCGAAGCGCTTCAGAGCGTCCCGGACCTGCTCTTCAGAAGGAATATGAGAAATGGCAACGTCCTCTTTGCGTCCCTCCCGGTCGTCTGTGGTGCTGCGCCGGCCCAGCCGGATGCACGTGACATATTCCTTTTCGGTCCCGGCGATGGATCCGAGCCTTTTCGTCGCCGCGCGGCCCACCCCGATCACCAGGACGCCCCGGGCGTACGGATCCAGAGTCCCGGCGTGGCCTACCCGTTTCTCGCCGGTGAGCCGTCGGACGGCGTCCACGACATCATGCGAGGTCATTCCTTCCTCTTTGTACACGGCCAATATGTTTTCCTGGGAAGCAATCGGTTCCATAAGCGCATATAACCATAGTGGATGTGTCGCTCCGGTGCAACAGAGGACAATTCCCGCGATTGACACCGGTAATGTTCTGGACAGCCAACGCGCCGATTTGTTATAATCAGGCCAACGGCAGCATCCGGATGCACAAATAAGGAGGAATGACATGTCTCGCGTGATGGGTTTGCATCGTGCGCAGCGCAGCAGCATTTCACCAGGCTTGCTCAGGGATGTACTGTTGATCAGTATGTGTCTGCCGGTGTCCGCGTTCTGCGCGAAATACGGGGGTGGCAGCGGGACGGTGGAGAGCCCTTTCTTCATCTATACAGCCGCCGACTTCAGCGCGATCGGCGATAATCCCGCTGATTGGGACAAGCATTTCAGGCTGATGAGGGATATCGACCTGTCCGGATATGACGAGACGAATCTCACGCTCATCGGGCATTGGGTCACTCTGGGGTCCCTGGAAAACCAGCCCTTCAGCGGAGTCTTCGACGGCGACGGCAAGAGCATCCGGAATTTTCGGTACAAGAACGTTCATCAGGAATACGTCGGCCTTTTTCAGCACGTGGCCGGGGAGATCCGGAATCTTGAACTGCGCGACGCGAAGGTCGTAGGCGCCCGGTCGGGCACGGGCTCGCTCGTGGGGTATCTGGAAAGAGGTTCCCTCGCAGATTGCTCCGTCACGAACGCCAGTGTCTCGGGCGACACCTACGTGGGGGGACTGGCGGGCCTGGTTGATGGAAGCGTGTCCAGATGCTCTTCGCGCGGTCGCGTCTCCGGCATCTGGTACGTCGGTGGCCTGGTGGGCCAGTTGGGAAAGGGAACTATCTATCGGTCCTACTCCAAAGCGGACGTCTTGGGCAACGAGAGCGTCGGCGGGCTGGTCGGCGCCACCCTTAGAGAGACCGCCATTGTGGATTCATCCTATGCGACCGGTGACGTTGACGGCTCCCTGTACGTGGGCGGCCTGACCGGTCTGGTGGTGCAGGGGAGAGTCTTCCGGTGCTATTCCGCGGGCGCGGTCACCGGCAAACAGAGTGCCGGCGGCCTGGTCGGCGGCCGGAAAGTCCTGGGCCAAGTGATTGGCTCTCTCTGGGACATCGACAGCAGTGGCCAGACTACCAGCGGAGGCGGCACCGGCATGACGACGGCCGAGATGAAGTCGGAGAGCACTTACTTGGCTGCAAACTGGGACTTCGGCAACACCTGGCTCATCTGCGAAGGGATTAACTACCCGGTCCTCGTATGGCAGATCCCCGGCGGGGACCTGCGCTGTCCGGATGGCGTGGACCTCATCGATTTCGTTTGGTTCGCGAAGAACTGGCGTCACAGCGATTGCGCCGCGCTCAATGGTTTCTGTGATTGGGCGGACATCGACGGTTCCGGCGACGTCGGATGCCTGGATCTGGCCGTCTTCGCACATACCTGGCTCACGGGCCTTGATTAACGACGTGAGCGAAGCCCATCACTACTCTCTCGTGCCGTACAGAGCCGGCCTCGACACGCGGCGATCGTTGTCGTCGCGGGACCACCTTGATCGTTACCGTGGCGACGTGCACGTCTGCGCGCCACGCGGCGCACCAGCAGGAAGCATCATGGAGCATGCTGGTTGCATTTGCCGGTCAGGCGGATAGAATACTGAAAACGCGCTGTCATGAGGCTGATCGATGGAAGATGCAAATGTGTCTCTGGCGGGCAGGACGGCGCTGGTCACCGGCGCCGCCCAGCGCATCGGTAGGGCCGTCGTTCTGGCTCTGGCGCAACACGGCGCCCATGTGGTGGTCCACTACAACCGGTCGGCTCGAGAGGCTGAGGCCCTGTGCAGCGAGATTCAACGGCTGGGCGTCCGCGCCTGGCCGGTCGGCGGCGACCTGATGGACGCGCAGCAGACCGAGTCGGTTTTCAAACAGGCGGCTGCCCGGGCCGGGTCCGTCGATATCCTCGTCAACAACGCGTCCATCTTCGAGGGGGACACCATCTGGGACGCAACCGATGAATCGGTCTGGAAAAACCTGCGTATTCACGCGATGGCCCCTTTGACTCTGGCGCGGGAGCTGGCGGCGCAGGGCAAGCCGGCGCACGTCATCAACCTGCTGGATACTCGCGTCACGGTGTATGACAGAGAACATGCCTCCTATCACATCAGCAAGCGGGCGTTGTTGACATTGACCCGTATGCTGGCCCTGGAGCTGGCTCCGAACGTTGCGGTCAATGCGATTGCCCCCGGCCTGATCCTGCCTCCCGCCGGGAAGGACGAAACCTACCTGGCGAAACTGGCTCATACGAATCCGCTGCAGCGTTACGGCGCTCCCGAGGATATCGTCACAACCGTGCTGTTTCTGCTGTGCAGCCGCTTCATCACGGGCCAGGTCATCTACGTTGACGGCGGATATCATATGAAAGGACACATGTATGACTGACGATATCGCGCCGTCGGCATCGGACCGGATTTTCATCCGCGACCTGCAGGTTCGCTGTGTTGTCGGCGTCGATGAACACGAGCGCGGGGAGAAGCAGGAAGTGCTCGTCCATATCACGATCGATACCGACCTGCGCCGGGCCGGCCGCACGGATGCGCTGGAGGACACGATCGATTACAAGGCTCTCAAGAAGCACATTCTGCGCGTCGCTGAGAATTCCCATTTCCGCCTGATCGAGGCGCTCGCCCAGAGGATCGCCGACGAGTGCCTCAGACAGCCTGGAATCGAGCGAGTCAGGGTCATTGTGGAGAAACCCGGGGCGCTGCGCTTTGTGCGAACCGTTGGCGTCGAGATCGTCCGTGACAAAGAGCCAAGCGGGTGAGCCGCTCGGTTAGCCGACGCGATTTCCTTGGCGGGTGATCGTATACGTCAGAAAGGCGGCCGCCGTTAAACGCGAGGACTCCGGCATCATGCCGGAGCCCCGAATGGCGGTCCGTTGAGGCCATTCTCTCCACCCTGACCCCTGTCTTCAGGTCACAGAAACGAAGATTTTGCCTGTGGTGGTCCGCTTAATGGACCGCCGTTCGGCGGAGCCGCGGTATTCGCCAGCGTACGCGCAAGCGACCGAATCAGTAGGTCTTGGACTGCCGATTCCTGGATGGCTGAGTCCCGGATTGTTGCTGCATTCCGAGTTGCTGCTCTGATTCTTGGCCGTACTGGATCTTGCTCCTGACGCGCCGGGCCCCGGCATCGAAGGCGTTCTTGACCGCCGCCCTCATGGCGTCCCAGTCGTCCACCGTGCCGGACAGCGTGACGACGCCGTTCTGCACGGAAACCTCGATCTTGTCGACGTCGACGAACGGACTCCACCAAAGCTGGCTTTCCACGTCCTGCTTCAGCTCGGAGTCGGATTTCTGCTCCCAGCCTTCCGGGCGGACGATCAGGCTGTTGTCGACCTCTTCGACCCCCGGGATTTGCCTGGTCAGACGTTCGAGCCGGTCCTTCTCGTCGTCGCTTCTGACGTAGCCGTACAGGGCGAACGTGCCGTTATGGCAGGTCACGTTGACATCCTGTGCCATGCTCTGGAGGTTCTGGTCGGCAACATTCTCCTTGAGCATCTGGATGCATCGCTCGTCTCCGCCGATGCCGGCCCCCATTTGTTGCATCTGATCCTCTTGGCCTGGAGTGTAGCCGAGATGTGGGAAGAAACCGGCCTCCGTGCTCACGCTCAGGTCGCTTCGGACATCCTGCACGCCCCGGATACTTCGAGCAATCTGCTCAGCCTGCTGCTTGAGGTTCTGTTCCCGGACAGAACCATGCAGTATGACGGTACCCTGACTGGCCATGACGTAGATGGTGTCCGGCTCCATTACCTGTACGTTCTGAACGTCAGGCAATTGCTGCCGCAGTTGTTGAGCCACCCGTTGCGCCAGCATTCTATCCGAGGCCATCGCCTCTTGCTGTCGCCCACGTCGGCCCGCCATGCGACCCTGTTGATCGCGCTGTTGCCATTGATCTTCATCCTGCTCGACGGCGGCCACCTGATCACGGATCCGGAGTTGATTGTGCACCGCTCTGGCGCCGCCTTCATAGGCGTTCTCAATCGCCGCAGCCATTTCACCGAAGCTCTCGACGCTTCCCATCAGTGTGACGACGCCGTTGCTGACTCGGACCTGAATATCGTCGGAATCTACAAACGGGCTCCACCGCAGCTCATCCCGAACCTCGTTCTGGATGGTGGCATCATCCTGCTGTTCCCAGCCCTCTCCGGCGACCATCAAGCTGTTCTTTACATACTCGACGCCCGGCATGTTCTCGGCCAGTTCGGTGGCCTGCTCTTTCGCCCGGTCGTCTCGGACTCGGCCGAAGAGGAACACGGCATTGTCGGATGCCAGGACCGTGATACCCTCGGCGTCTTGAATCTGATTCTGCAGTTCGGAGGTCAGTCGCTGCTGCAACTGCCGGCTCCGTGCCGATTGCTGCCAGCGTTGCGCAGGTCGTCGGGTGCCGGTCGCGCCTGTACCATAGCGACTGGGTCTTGGCTGACCGTATTCATCGAACTCGCGCTGCGTACCGAGCTGATCCCCGCCGACGGTGAGCCGGCTGGTCACCTGCTGCGCACCGGCGGCAAACGCCGCCTCAACCGCATCGGCCACGTCCTGCCAGCTTCGCACGGTACCCTGGATGGTGACTCGGCCGTTTTGCGCCTGCACCTGAAGGTCCTGAGCCAGGTCGCTCGGCAACTGCTGCTGAACATTTTGTTCCAGTTGCACGTCGTTCATTTGCCTGGTCTGGCGACGGACCTGGAGGCGGTTGTCTATCTCCCGCGCGCCGGAAGCCTGCTGCGCCACCCGGGCGGCCTGTTGCTTCATGTTCTGGTCCGGCACCGTGCCCAACAGGATGACGCGGTTGCCGACCGCGAGGATCAGAATCCGACCTTCTTCGCCAAAACCCTGTTGCCGAAGCCGTTGGGCCACCTGCTGCTCGATCTCCGGGTTTCGGCACTGTGACACGTTCAAGGGTCGGCTCGGCTGCATGGGCTGCTCTTGTTGGTACGTCTGACCTTCATACTGTTGCTGCTGCCGCGGTTCGCGCCGGCTCCTCTGGTCGTAAGCCGCAGGCATACTCGGGCTGACGATCATCAAGGCCGTGGTCGCCAGGACCGTGCACGCCGGCATTCGTTTGTGCTGTCTGAATGTCTTCATTGTATGCTCCTTCACTTGCCGGTTCCTGCTGTCGTCACGTTCACGGAATATACACGCGCAAGTTGGACTCGCCCGGGCGTCATGGCCCTCGGCTCTCACCTCTCTTCCCAGGTAATGGTACAACCTGGCCGCTCTCTCTTGTGATAGGTCTCGTACGTCCGCCGGACTTCCGATCGAATTCATCGTGGCTGTGCGCCAATTGGAGTCGAAGCGGCGGAGTGCCACAATGGGCGTTATCCTCACCCGCCGATAGGCACATTCCTGTATCATGCGCAGGCTAGACCTGAATGGTTCCGGAAGTATTCAGGCTGAAGGTTCTTGCGAACGAAGTAACCCTGTCCAACTCCGAGGCGCACACTCGGAGTACCACAGACCGGCACCTGTGGTTTGTTTCGACCGGCAGAGGCGGCCAGCGTCCGTCTGACGCGGCGTACCCTGATTGCCGTTCGGCCAGCACGTAGCCGTATCATGGGTAGACGGGACGTTCACCGCCGCCAGGTTCCGGGGTGACTATAAGCCGGTTTCGTACGGTTCTGGCGCCGCCCTCGAAAGCACTCGCGACGCCCGCGAGCAGACCTCCGAAGCTGTGGACAGTGCCGCTCAATGTCGCGATTCCCTCGCTGACGTCGACGTCGATCTGGTCCGCGTCCACGAACGGGCTCCAGTACAACTCGTTTTCGATCGCATTCTCGATCTCGGCGTCCTCCCGGTCCCGCCAGCCTTCCACGGCCACGACCAGCCTGTTGGTGACGCGGTCGATGCCCTCGATACCGCGCGTCAACTCAGTGGCCCGCTGCTTCTCCAACTCGCTTCGGACTCTGCCGTAGAGGAATGCCTGCCCGTTCTGTACGAGGACGTAGATATCCCGAGCGTCCTCGACGCTGGTCAGGAGTCTCGAGGCCAGAATCTGTTGAGCCCGGTGATCACTCGCGGACTGCACCCACCGGTGTCCGAACGGGTCACGGCCGGTGGCATCCCGGTCGTACCGTTCGGATTCGTATCGCAGCGCATAATCGTCGCGGTCGGGACTGCTGCGCTCATATGTCGGGCCGGAAGGGCGGCTTTCCGCGAGCTCTCTGCGGCGCCGCCGTTCATACTCCTCGGGCTCAAGCCAGCGTGATTCGCCCCGCTCGTACTTGAAGTCATACTCCCAGGGGGAAACCTGCCCCAGGTCCTCGAAATCGCCGTAATCCGGGCCGTACTCGTCATCCACGCCGCCGAACTCGTAGTCCGGCTCCGCGTCATAGTCGTACCCCCGGTCCTCTTCGTCAGGACGGCGCCGGTCGAGACCGTCGACCTGGCGGCGGCGCAGACGTGACGCGGGGGGCGGCAGAGGCGTGCGATCCGGGACGTATCTCTCTTGGGTGCCGACCGTCAGTTCGCTTACCACGTACTCCGCGCCGGCACTGAACGCCGCCTGAATGGCCTTGGCCATGTCCTGCCAGGTTTCCGCATGGCCGCGCAGCGCCACTACGCCGTTGCTGGCCCGAACCTCGCGGTCCTCGATTCCGCCGGGTCGAAGACGGTCCAGTTGCTGCTGGACGTCCTGCCAGAGTTGGGCATCACTTTTGCGTTCTGCGCTGCTGTCCGCCGTCAGCATACTATCCACCCGGCGCACACCTGCGACCTGTGCCGCCGCCAGCGCGGCCTGCTCCCTGTCCGTAACGTGAGGCACCACGCCGAGCAAGAAGACGCGATTGCCGGCAGCCAGTACCAGAATCCGGCTCTCCTGGCTGAAACCTTGCTGTCTGAGATGCTGGACGACGGCGGTCTCCAGTTCCGGGTTCCGGCTCACCATGTTGGCGGCCGCGACCGCCCGGCCAGGAAGTGAGATCGCCGTAAGTACTACGATCATGCCGATGGGCAACAGCGCCATCCCTTGGTATCCATGTGTCTTCATGGTACGTTTCCTTGACAAATGCCATAATCGTCCATGTGTAGATAATCCTAACTACCCGGATTGGGCTCAAAATGGTCGGTCACTGCTATGAGCCTTACCCTGATTCAGAGGCAGCCGATTGTTCACGCCGTCGATAAGGGCAAGACTCAGTGGATCATGAGAACGCGCACGGAAACTGCGGTTCCGCGTCTGCGTGGGATGAGCGAAGTGGTGCAACTACACCGTACAGGATTGAAGGAGATTATCGCGGACGTAGCGTACGGCGTTGCGGAAGATTTTGATGCCGTCCGGGTCGAGGTCTGCGCCGAGGCGCGACCAATGAGGGTGCTGCGTCCGTCGAATGAATCGCTCCGGGTGCGGCATGAGCCCCAGGACACGCCCCGTGCTATCCGTCAGACCGGCAATCGAATCCACGGAGCCATTCGGATTGATTGGAAACGGACCCTCCTCGCCGTTCTCATCGACATACTTATAGGCGATGCAACCGTCGGCCCTCAGCTTCTGCAACGCTTGCTCGTTTCGAGCAACAACCTTTCCCTCTCCATGTGCCACGGGTAGGTAGATCTGTCGCTCAGGCTCAATGAATACGCATCGGCTGGTCTGCGGCGCCAGGTATACCCAGCGATCCTCATACCTGCCGCTGTCGTTGCAGGTAATGGTGGCGTCTTCCTGTCGGAAGCCGTTGGTTCCCGGCAGGATGCCCGCTTTGACGAGCACCTGAAAGCCGTTACAGATACCCAGCACGAGTTTGCCGTCGTCGATGAACTTCCGGACGGAATGTGAGAGGTGATGGATGACCTGGTTCGCCATGATGCGGCCGGCCGCCACGTCGTCTCCGTAGCTGAACCCGCCGGGGAAGACGAGAATGTGGTACTGGTCGAGCAGCCCTTTGTTCCCGATGGCGCGATTGATGTGGACCCGGTCAGTCTGAGCCCCAGCCAGCTCCAGAGCGTACTCGGTTTCCATATCGCAGTTCGTTCCCGCCGCTCGCAGAACGATCGCTCGGATTTCTTCCATCTCTGATCCCCTAGTTTGAAACTCGAATACCGAAACTCGAAATCCGAGACAAATCCCAATGCTCAGATAGACGAATGTCCCGAACGGCAAAGCTCCCGCGATAGCTCGTTTTGGTCATTCGGATTTCAGCCTTTCAACTTTGTTTCGGATTTCGATATTCGGATTTCGGATTTACCAGTTGAACGTTCTTTGCCACGCCTGCTTGAGAATATCCAGATTCGCGTCGACGACGCGTCTGCCGTCCTCGGCTTTCACGATCAGTCTTGGCTCCGCGACGACCTTGCCAACCTGGCCGAAGGGCAGATTCAGCATCTGTCTCGCGAAGGCATCGTAGTCTCCCGGAGCCACTTCAACGATGTAGCGACTATTGGACTCGCTGAACAACTGCGCATCGGTACGGGAGCAATCCTTGCTTTTGGGCAAACCCCTCAGGTCGGCCTCAACGCCGAGGCCGCCGGCGAATGCCATCTCCGCCAGCGCCACGGCCAGGCCGCCTTCGGAACAGTCATGGCAGCTCGCTACCAGGCCATCGGTGATTGCCGCCGAAATCCGTTGCGCGATGCGCGGCGCCATGCCGAGGTCCAGTCTTGGCACGTTAGCCCCCAGATGGCCCCGCATCTGATAGTAGTGCGAAGCGCCCAGTTCATTGTTCGTTCGGCCCACCATGAAAAGGAAATTGCCCGAGTTCTTCAAGTCCATGGTCACGCAGCGATCGATGTCGTCCACAAGGGACATGGCACTGATCAGCAGGGTGGGGGGGATGCGAATGACCGTGCCGTCCTCGCACACGAATTCATTGTTCAGCGAGTCTTTGCCCGATATGAACGGGGCCTGGAAGGCCATGGCGCCGTCGTAGCAGGCCTGAGCGGCCCGGACGAGGGTCCCAAGGACCTGGGGCCGGCTGCAATTGGCCCAGCAGAAGTTGTCCAGCAGGGCGATACGGTCCACTCGCCCGCCGACGCAGATCAGATTGCGGATGGCCTCATCGATTCCGGCCAAGGCCATCCAATACGGGTCGATATCGCCGTACAGCGGGTTCATGCCACAACTGACGGCAAGTCCCCGCTGCGAGCCCAGCTTCGGTTGTACTACGGCGGCGTCGCTCGGCCCGTCATTCTTCACACCCACGAGTGGCTTGACCACGGACCCGCCTTGCACCTCGTGGTCGTACTGGCGAATCACCCATTCCTTGCTCGCCACATTGTGGGAGGACAGGATCGCCAGCAGGTCGTCGTTATAGCTGTCTTTTTCCGGCAGGACCGGCTCGCTGAGCTTCGGCCGCTGCCACAGGGCCTGCCTGCTGTACTTCGGCACGCCCTCGTGCAGGAATTCCATGTCCATCTCGGCCACCTGTACGCCGCTATATCGCAGGCGGAGCCTCCGGTCGTCCGTGAACCGCCCGATCACTGTGGCCTCGACGTTCTCGCTGGCGAAGGCTCGCTGCACCACCTCCAGGTTCTCCGGTTGGACGGCGATCACCATGCGCTCCTGCGCCTCGCTGATCCAGATTTCCGTGTAACTGAGCCCGGTGTATTTGAGAGGCACCTTTTCGAGGTCCACTTCCGCACCGAGTTCCCGGCCCATCTCGCCGACCGCGCTGCTGAGCCCGCCGGCACCGCAATCGGTAATCGCCTCGTAGAGCCCCGCCTCATTGACCTGAAGGAGCACGTCGAGCATTTTCTTCTCGGTGATGGCGTTGCCGATTTGCACGGCGTGCGAGAAAATGGTTTCGTATTCGTGCGTCATCTGTCCGCTGGAGAACGTGGCGCCGTGGATGCCGTCCCGGCCGGTACGGCCCCCGACGACCACGATGAGGTCGCCGCTGTGCGGGTGCTTGAAGGCCTTGGTTTTGTCCATCAGGCCGATGTTGCCGCAGTAGACCAGCGGATTGCCGATGTACCTGTCGTCGAAGTAAATGGCCCCGTTGACGGTGGGAATGCCCATGCGGTTGCCATAATCCCGCACGCCGGCGACGACGCCCCTCATGATGCGCCGCGGGTGCAATACGCCCTTGGGAATCTCATCCAGGCTCTTGTCGGGTGCGCCGAAGCAGAAGATGTCCGTATTCGCAACAGGGCGGGCGCCGAGGCCGGTTCCCATGGGGTCGCGGATGACCCCGCCGATGCCTGTGGCCGCGCCGCCGTAGGGGTCCAGGGCCGAGGGGTGGTTGTGCGTCTCCACCTTGAAGCACACGGCCGATTCGTCGTCGAACTCCACCACGCCCGCGTTGTCGGCGAAGACCGAGATGCACCACTCCTTGTCGAGTTGCTGGGTGGCCTTGAACACGGTTTCCTTGAGCAGGTTGTCGAAATGGACTTGCTCGCCGTCGGCGTCCATGTCCACGGCGCTCTTGAGCGTCTTGTGGACGCAGTGCTCACTCCACGTCTGCGCCAGGCTCTCCAACTCGACGTCGGTCGGCTCTCTGCCCAGCCGGCGGTAGTAGTCCTGAATCGTTTTCATCTCCACGAGGTTCAGGAACAGGTCCTTCTCGCGGCTGAGCGCCTCCAGGCCGGCATCATCGAGGTCGCGGATGGGCCAGTGGACGACATTCAGTTCATAGGGCTTCAGGTGCGGACTCGGCGGCTCGGCCTCATCGCCGATGACTACGTCCTCGATGACGTCGTTGGCCAGGATTTTCCGCGCGATGGTATCGATCTGGCTGGGCTTGACTTGACCCAGAAGGACGTATTTTCGAGCGGTGCGCACGCTGTCCGGCACGACTCCCATGTCCGTGATGGCCGCCATGACCGACTCCGCCACGGGGTCCGTTACACCACTCTTGAGGTGCACCTCGAGCAACGTCGCTCTGGCAAGGCCCGGCGGCGGACCACTGCGGCCGATATAGTATTGCTCGCAGACAGGGTCCGTCAGAAGCGCTCGGGCAACACGTTCGGCGAAGCGCTCATCGAAGTCGGCCTCAATAAGATAGACTCTCGCCGACTGGATCGCCTCGACGGTTGTGATCCCCAACTCGCGAATATCGTTCAGCACGCTGTTGCCCTGCACGTCCGGCACACCCGGCCGATTGAAGATCTCAAAACGCCACTGTCTCACGAGAGTAGTTCCTTCTTTCGGATCTTGTATCTGACCAGCGCCGCCCGTTTCCTGCGGGCGCCTTCCAGCAACCGTTCGATCTGTTTCCTGTCGCCACTCCTGACGGCGTCTTGCAGCAGCAGCAACTGGGCAATCGCCCGGTCGATGCCGTTTACGATATTCTCGCGGTTCGCCATCAGGACGTCCGTCCAGACCGTGGACGGACCCGACGCGATTCTCGTGCTGTCGAGGAACCCTTTGCCCGCGAATTTCACGTCGCCATCGTCGCTGGCATTGACCAATCCGGCGGCCATCACATGAGGCAGATGGCTGATGTTGGCGAAGATGGAGTCATGCTCGGCCGGGCTCATCGTCTGCACCGAGCAGCCGAGAGCCGACCAGAAGCCCCTGAGCACCGTGACCGCGCGGCGATCCGTACCCGGGGTGGTCGTCAGGATGCAGCGTGCCTGGTCGAAAAGGTCGTCCCGGGCAAATTCGACGCCGCGCTGTTCGGACCCGGCGACCGGATGGGAGCCGACGTAGCGGCCGCCTTCACCCAATTTGTCCTGTGCCCAGACATGGGGAAGCACCTTCGTCGAGCCGACATCGGTGACGATGCAACGGGGCGGAATGACCCCCGACAATTCCTCGAAGTACTTCTCGAGTGTGAATATCGGGGTCGCCAGAATGACCAGGTCGGCGGTCGAGACGGCCTCGCCGAGTTTACCGGCTATCCGGGTCGCGATCCCGAGGGCTCTTGCCTTGCGCCTCGTGACGGGACGATGGCTGTACCCCACGACCGTAAGACCGGGAATATGCTGTCGTACGGCCAGTGCGACGGAGCCGCCTACGAGCCCTACCCCTATGATGGAAACCTGACGTAAGTTCTTCACCTACAGGACCTTATAAGCGAAAGGTATAACACGGGCGATGCTTAAGGCTATAGCGAACGCCCGTGGCTGTCAATTTTTTTCTTTCCCTGGGCCAAGGGAAATGCTAAGATTCCAAATCGAAAGAAAAGCCAAGGGATGTGGCGATAACAGTGTAAGTGCCGCTCTGTAGAGCGGCCGGTTTTTTGTGGGCGGACAGGTATGCGCGTCGACCGAATGGTCCGGCATTTTGTGAGGATGGGCTGAGCAACGCTATGGCGCCCGAAGGCAATAGAGCAGGCAGCGGCTACCTGGATTTTGAGCAGAAAGTGGCGGAGCTCGAGCAGCAGATCGAGGAACTGCGCAAGCTGGCCGCCACGAAGGGCATAGACTACTCGGTCGAGGTCCGGCGGCTTGAGAAAGACAGGATCGCCGAGTTGAAACGCCTCTACTCCAGTCTGACGGCCTGGCAGACGGTCCAGGTGGCGCGAAACCCGCAAAGGCCCATCCTTACCGATTACCTGGACCTGATGGTTAAGGATTTTCGTGAGCTGCACGGGGACCGGTGTTTTGGGGATGATCGTGCCATAGTCACCGGCATCGGCCACATTGCCAGGAACAAGGTGCTGATTGTCGGCCAGAATAAGGGCAAGACAACCAAAGAGAAGATCGCCTGCAATTTCGGATGTCCGAATCCCGAAGGTTACCGCAAGGCTCTGGTGAAAATGAAGTTCGCCGAGAAGTTCGGCCTGCCCATCGTGACGCTGGTCGATACCCCCGGGGCCTACCCGGGAATCGGTGCTGAAGAACGCGGCCAGGCCCAGGCGATCGCGGTCAACCTGTCTGAAATGTCGCGACTGAAGGTGCCTATCCTCTGCATCTGCATTGGAGAAGGAGGCTCGGGCGGCGCCTTGGGCATCGCGGTGGGCGACCGGCTCGCCATGCTCGAATTTGCCTACTACTCGGTGATCTCGCCCGAGGGATGCGCCGCCATCCTTTGGCGTGACGGGTCGCAGGCTCCGGACGCGGCCCAAGCCCTGAAACTCACGAGCAAAGACCTGCACAAGCTGGGCCTGATCGACGCCATCATCCCCGAGCCCGTCGGCGGCGCCCATCGAAATCTGCATGACACGGTTTACAACGTCGAGTCATACATCGCACAGACCCTCGCGGAACTGAGGTGCACGAAGACCGAGGACCTTCTTGAGAGTCGGTACTGCAAGTGGCGGTCCATCGGAGCAGGATGTGCCACAAGGTCGCGCAAGAAGAGCAGTGCCGGCATTCGCATTGCCGCCGCGAGCGGGGCCGCCAATGTGCGACGGGAATCTTCCCCCGCGGAGGTGTAGCTGCACCGGCATTCTTGGCCCCCGTTATGGACATTGGTGTCCATGCCGGTCTCGACAGGGGTGTACGTCAAATTCGTGGCAAATGCCCTGCATGTCATTGCGAGCCAGCCGGAGGCGGGCGCGGCAATCTCAACCCCTGATAATGCGAGATTGCTTCGTCGGCCTGCGGCCTCCTCGCAATGACATCTCTCTTGTCCTGACCGCCGCTGTTCTGTCGTACACCGCTCGACAGCGTGGAGGGGGCGAAATCCCTTGACGTTTTGGGGCTCCTGCAGTATGTTCAATGCCGCCATACCAGATGGCAGGGTGTCTGTCGACTGACTGCGGCGGCCCGGAGTATGACGGATTGAAGGGGAAAGGGAGGAGCGAAATGATGAAAGGCGTATGTGTAGCCGTGTGGATGGTCGCGACGGCCGGGCTGTTGGCTCTTGGCGGCTGTAATGGCGCCGCCGGCGAGGCCGGCGATTCGAACGGCGAGATCAAGAGCCTCAGGACAGCCCTTGAGGAAACCCGACAACAAAAGAAACAGTTGCAGAGCGATGTGGAAAGGCTGCAAAAGTCCCTCAGCGAGGCTGAATCGGGCCTGGCTGACATGAGGAAGACCAGTGATGAACTACACAAGCAGGTTCAGGATCTGGGTGCTGCCCGTGTGGAACTCGAGGGCAAAGTCGATGAATTGAGTGCGGCCCGGACCGAGCTTCAGGCGACAGTCAAGAGTCTGGTCGATACCCGTGACGTATTGGAGAAACAGGTTGTCGTCTTGACCAAGGCAAGAGACGCGGCGGTGGAGGATGCCAGAGTCGCCCAGACGAAGGTCGACCAGCTCAATGATAAGATCGAGGATCAGGCCCGGCAGATGATCGAGTTGGAGGAACAGATCAAGACGGTCCGCGAGGTGCTGGAGCAACTGCAGCGCAAACTTGGGTGAACTGGGGCGACCTTCCATAGAACAGCAGGTACACGAAACAGCTCGAGCGGGCTCTGCACCTGCTGGATCGCATTGGCGCCGATGGTGTGACCGCGGGGGGATGGTCAGCCGGCGGGGACCGACGCCCAATCTCATCATGGGTGAAATGCCGTGTGTTGCGCGATAGGAACGCGCCGGTGTGAAATGAGCTTCGGACAGCCTGCGAAGAGAGGGGGACAAGTTGGCCATTCCACCAGGTTGACGCCACGTGCCCCGCGAGGAGAGGTCGGGTGTGATCGGCTGAAGGCCGGCTATCCGTTCACTACCTCGCGTGGGTCCCGACCCTCTTCAATGGCGGTGATTTTGTTCACGCGTCGTTGATGTCGCCCGCCGCTGAACTCCGTAGCGATCCATGCCTCCACGATTTTTCGTATGAGCACCTCTCCGATCTGGTCGCCGGAGAGGCACAGAACGTTCGTGTCATTGTGGTCGCGGGCAATCTGGGCGCTGAGCTCGTCGTGACACAAGGCGGCCCGAATTCCGCGGACCTTGTTGGCGGCAATGCTCATGCCCAGACCCGTCGCGCAGATCAGGATAGCCCGGTCGGCCTGCTTCTCGGATACGAACCTGGTGGCTACGTAGGCCAAATCAGGGTAGTCAACCGGGGTGGCGTTATCGGTCCCAACGTCGATGCACTCATGTCCCATCTGGCCGACAATCGCCTTGATCAACTGCTTCGCTTCGAAACCCCGGTGGTCGCTTCCCACTACTACTTTCATAGCACGAGCTCACTTATTCTCGCCTTCACGGCGGCTTCTATAATATCCGCAGTCCTGTTGAAATAGTCTTGAGACTGGCCTATCGGGTCCGGGACTTCCCGATCCCGTGCCAATAACGAGCATTTCCTCTCCGCATCCGGACAGAGAAAGACGACCTGCTCACAATGTGACGACGTCATGCCAAAGATGAAATCGCTCCCGTCAATCAGCGACCGGGTCAGATGCTGGCTTGCGTGATCGGTGATATCGGTTCCCCTGAGTGCACAGGCGGTGACAGCCTCGGCACTGGCAGGAACGCCGGCCATGTTCATCGTACCCGCAGACAGCACCTTATAGCCCCTGTTCTCCAGTTCGTCAACGCCGCAGCCGATTTTTTCCGCCAGGTATTTGCGGAAAAGGCCTTCGGCCATAGGGCTGCGACAGGTGTTGCCCGTGCACACGAAGAGGAACCTCACTTCCGACATCCGGTGCAGTTCCGCCTGAGAGTAGACCCCTTCCCGCAGGACCTCCACGCCGTGCCTGCCGACCATGGCAACTGTGCTGCTCTTCCTGTATTTGCACGGTCCGCCATCGAGAACCATATCCACATGGTCGGCCAGCTCGGAGAGCACCTGGTCCGCATCGGTGGCGGGCGGCTTGCCGGCGCGATTGGCGCTGGGGGCAACGACCGGGTCCTGCACCAAGCGCAACAGGAGCGAAGCCACGGGATGGTCCGGACAGCGGATACCGATGGAATTGTGCTTGTATAGCACGTCCACGACGTCGCGGCTGACCCGGCTCTTCTGCTCTTCCATGTCCGCCGCGCCGAGTTCGAATACCAGCGTCAACGGGCCGGGCCAGGCCTGACGGATCAGCTTCTCGGTCTGCATGCCAACTATCGGAACGTATTTGCGGTACTCTTCGATCTGCCCGATGTGCAGGGTGTAGTGCTTGCTTGTGTCCCGGCCTTTGATCTCATCGAGGCGCGCCAGAGAATCGTGCCGCACCCGGCACGCGATGCCGTAGACTGTCTCCGTCGGGAAAGCGATTAATCCACCGGCCTCGACGACCTCGGCTGCCTCCTTGATACGATCAAGGTCACCTTGACGGCCGCTGATTCTTACTACTTGCGCTGCCATGGTCATAACGATACACCAAAGAGCGGTACCCTGCAAGCACACAAGTCAAACCAGTAATCTTGTGTGCTCGTCAGCGCGGTCTCGGTATCACAGGCCTGCCGGGATTCTCAATAGCGCGGCGTTTTCCGCACCGCCCGATAAAACCCGCCACCGAGGTGAGGCCGTCGAGCAGAGTAGAAAAAGCACTCCCTCTTGCCCGTGTATTTTCCAGATTCCGTAAACTGCCCACATTGAACCTGCCGATGACAGACCTGTTGAAGTAAGCTGGCAGAAAGGAGGTCCAGATTATGGAAACCTCGGTCGAACAACGCAAGGAGAGCAGGACGGATCTCTCGTGGCCGGTCAGCGTGTGGCTTCCGGAGGCCAATCGCTTTTTCCACGGCCGAAGCGCCAATATCAGCAAAGGAGGCGCCTTCATCATCGTGCCGATCACCACGCCAGCCAGGGAGGGCAGCATAGTCGAGTTGAACTTCCCGCGCACTGACGCACTCGCCCAGGAAAAAGGCCAGTATGCTCGGCTCAAGAGAGGACGCGTAGTCCGGGTGGACCGGCGCAAGACCCTGGATGATGCGAGCATCGGGTTGGGAATTGCCTTCGAGTAACCTGCGCCGGCTCCGGCAGCTCGTTGATGGCATGAACATCGGCGTGCCTGCAAGCACGGGGCAATGAAAAAGCACGAGGCCGACGGTTTGAGGAGGGCCGTCGGCCTTTCGTACATTCCCACTTCCTGTGTCAGCCGCAGAGTGGCTTCAGCGACGGAGAAGCTGTCTCAAAACGATGAATGTCATTCGGAGTCGCTGCGCCGCTTCGCGGCCGGTGTCGAAAACGTTGGCACATGTTGTCATCCTGACCGAAGCGAAGAATGCGGGCTGCGGACTCGAGAAATCTCTCCTGCGGTGCCCGGTGGGAGGGGATTTTAAGAAGAAGCGGCGTATGGCCACTTAGCTCGACTTTTGCCATTTTTATGTAGCAAAAGACGTCGTGTTTTGGGGGTTTCTCATGTCATGGTTGCCTTCTTGTACGGCATCCTATTCTTGACGGAAGGCAGAAAATTGGCTAATGCCCAGTTCTTCCGACATCTTCCCACATGTCACGCCGCCAAAAATGGCAAAAGTCGAGCTTAGAGACTATCTCAAAACGACACTCTCACTTGTCATGGTGAGCGAAGCGAAGGGGTCCCCAAACGCGAAGTAGTGCGTTTGGGGAGCCCCGAACCATCTGGCCATCGAATGAGGGGTTTCTCAAGTGCGCAGCCCAGATTCTTCGCTTCGCTCAGAATGACGTTGCCGTTTTGAGATGGTCTCTTAGAGGAGCTTGATGTGAACGGGCCTGTTCGGCCGGGGACCGCGACTGCCCGCCAGCTCACGTCCCAGGCGGAAGGCCTGTTGGAGGGCCTGCGGACGCTTGAGAATCGCACCTTTCTCATCGACCTGGTTGACGAAGAGGCCGCCTACATAGTCCACTTCCAGGTACTGCAGATAAGACTGGATGGGCCGTCGGACACAGTCGACTTGTCTTTTGCCGCGTGAGCCGCCGACGGCTATGATCATCCCCCGCCGGTCCCGCTCGGGCTCGAACAGAGGCCGATGAAACACGTTCTTGCGCACCCAAAGGCACTGTCCCCGGTCGATCAGAATCTTTGCCTGTGCCGAGACCGTCAGAGAGAATACTGGCGTGGCGAAGATAATCCGGTCCGCCTCCAACATTTTGTCGAGGACCGTCTGATAATCGTCGTTCATCACGCATTCGCCCGTTGTGGAACAGGCGTAGCATTCCGTGCAGGTATTGATCCTGTGGTCGCAAAGCCACGGATGTTGCACCACGGCGCCCGTCTGCTCGGCCCCGGAGAGGGCCTGCCGGAGGAGCAGATCACTGTTGCCGTTCAGACGCGGGCTGGCGCAGACCCCGAGGACTTTCAACAGCATAATTCGTTCCCCTAGAAGATCGCGATCGCCGAGAGCCGCGCCGCCGGGTAATCTCAGGTATGAATACAGGCGAAACACCGGGTCCCGGCGTCCGGAGCCGACCCTTCTTCAGAAGACGACTCCCAGGAAGAGTAACAGGATGCCGAGCACGGCCCCGCCGAGGGTGATTTGCAGCCACTTGGTGTACCGCGCGTATCCCGGATGCTGGTCTTCGAACTCGTGGTAGCAATCGTCCAGATCGGAGTCGCTCTCAGGACTCAATCGGACCCGTACGTAGATATGCCCGATGGCGGAGACAAGGAATAGGAAACCACCCGCGATGTAGAGCAAGCCTATGATCGTCATCGGACTTCATCATACGCGATCTTTCCCTGCGGGCCAACAGGAAAATCGAAGTCCCCCGTGGCAGGGTGTACGACAAGATCGTGGCAAACGCCCCGGACGTCATTGCGAGCCAGCCGAAGGCCGGCGCGGCAATCTTAACCTCTGGCCGCGCCGAGATTGCTTCGTCGGCGTACGCCTCCTGGCAAGGACATCCTCTTATCCCGACTCGCCACTTTCTTGTCATACACCTCTGTGGTACCGGCGGGCAAAGGCAGGGTGGGCCATTGACGGGCCGTCACGGTTGCACTATCCTGAGCGAACCATGAGGTACGGAGCCGCCAGGGGACTTGTTTGGATATGATGTGGCGCTATGGAGACAATCGATTTACGCAGCGATACGGTTACTCTTCCGTCCGATGAGATGCGGGAAGCCATTTATCGGGCCGAGCTCGGCGACGATGTGTTCGGTGAGGACCCGACGGTTAATCGGCTCGAACAAATGTCTGCCGAGCGGGTTGGCAAGGAGGCCGCTCTGTTGGTCCCGACCGGGACTATGGGGAACCTCGCCTCCATCCTGACGCATTGCCGACGCGGTGACGAAATCATCCTGGGCGACCACTGCCACACGTTTCTCTACGAGGCCGGCGGTATATCGGCACTGGGAGGCATCCATCCCCGACCGATTCCCAATCAGCCGGACGGCACGCTTCGTCTGGAGGACATCGAGGCCGCCATCCGCCCCGACAATGTCCATTTCCCGCGCACCCGCCTGATCTGCCTGGAGAACACGCACAATCGGTGCAACGGAGCGGCCCTTACGCCGGAATACACGGTCGTTGTGACGGAACTGGCCCGCCGCCACGGCCTTGTTGTTCACCTGGACGGGGCCCGCATCTTCAATGCAGCCGTCGCCTTGGGCGTAGATGTCCGGGTACTGACTCGTGACGTGGATTCGTTGAGCTTCTGTCTGTCAAAGGGCTTGGCGGCGCCGGTCGGCTCGCTGATCTGCGGCACCAGGGATTTCGTGGCCGAGGCCCGCCGCGCACGGAAAATTCTGGGCGGCGGCATGCGGCAGGCCGGCATCATCGCCGCCGCTGGCATCGTTGCGCTGGACAGTATGACCGACAGGATTCAGGTGGATCACGACAACGCCGCACGGCTGGCGGAGGGCATCGTTCAAATCAGCGGGCTCTCGATAGACCTTGCTCGCGTGCAGACGAACATCGTTTATTTCGAGGTGGCTCGGGAACGACTCGGCGCCGAGGAACTCGCGCGAAGACTCGCCGGCCAGGGGGTCAAGGTCCTGAGTGTCGGGCCGACCCGTCTTCGAGCGGTGACGCACTACGGCATCACGGCCGACGATATCGACCAGGCGCTCACGGCGCTGGCGACCGTCATGACATCTGCATAGCGAAAGGAGGAATCACATGAAGGCTCTTCGCTGGACGGGTATTCTCATGCTCGCGCTCGCAGCCGTGGCGCTCTTTGGCCCTCTTACCGATGCCGAGACCGCCGACCCAAGTGTGAAGCTGCCCGGCGCCCTGCCGGTCATCGATGCGGCCCGGTATCCGAGTATCCAGGCGGCAATAGACGCCCTGCCCGCCACGGGCGGAGCGGTCCGCCTGCCGCCGGGCACCTTTGAAATCAAAGAGCCATTGAGGGTCACGCTGTCCGATGTGCTGATCGAAGGCGCCGGAACAGCGACCCATATTAAAAATGTCGACACCGAGGGCAAGAGCGCCCTCATTCTCCAACATCCGGACGGGGCCGACAGCCGCAACGCGGAGTTATGGCGCATTCGACTGGCCAATTTTCGGCTGACCGGTAACGACAAGAGCGGCCACGGCATTGAGGCCCGGCGTATCAACGAAGTCTTCATCGAGGGCGTCACCGTGAGCCACCACGGTGGCGACGGTATCCACCTTTACTATTGCTACGAGGACCCTCGCATCTGCGATTCCCTTATCACCTATAACAAGAAGACCGGGCTGAACCTGGTCGGCTGCCACGACATCGTCGTCGCCTCCAATCAGTTCGAGGAGAACGAGGATGCCGTCCGCTGCGCCGACGGCTTCAACCTGTGTATGACCGGCAACAATCTCGACGACCATCTTGGCAACGGCGTCGTCATCGAGAACACGTACGGCTCGGTCGTCTCCGGTAACATGATCGAGGAATGCAACGGCACCGCCATTATCCTGGACCGTGACTGCTACGGCATTACCCTGAGCGCGAACGTAATCGCACACGAAATGGCGGGCGGCATCGACCTGCGCGACGCCCACGGGTGCACGGTCAGCGCGAACACGTTCACCATCGTCGCCCAAGACGCCGTTCGCATCGGCCCGAACAGCGGCCGGATTGCTGTTTGCGGCAACAACTTCTCCGACAGCTATATCGGCGACGGAAAGACCAAACGCGGACCTGACGACACGGCGGCGGGGGGCCTGACCCTCAACGGCACGGCGGACGTTGCCATCGTAGGCAATCTCTTCTCGTCCGTACGGCCGAAAGCGCTCGCCGTCGAGGGCCGGGAGAGCAAGCGAATCCTATTCTCAGGTAACCTGCTCGTTGATGCACTCGCCGATCAGAAAGATTTGCAGAAATCCATCGTCGAGCACAATCTATCCGAGTGAGTCGAGTCCGGTCGGCTCTTGTCTGTCAGCGGCTCTGATATACGATCCGTCCGGCCACAATGGTGGCGTGGACGGAAAGACCCTCGTCGAGGATCACGAGATCTGCGTCCTTGCCGGGCGTGACGGAGCCCTTCTTTTCTGATAGGTCGAGCACTCGCGCAGCGTTCTCAGTCACCGTCCTGATCGCCACAGGCAGCGGACACCGCGTGTATTGCATCAGCCGGACCAGCATATGGTTCAAGCCCAGCGTCGTGCCAATGAGCGTTCCATCCCTGTATCGCGCGGTCCCGTCCCGCGATTCGTACTGGAGGTTGTTATAAACGTACTGGCCGTCCGGCAGCCCCATGGCGTGCATGCCGTCCGTGATGGTGACGAAGCGGCCGGGGCCGACCGCGTGGAACGCAAGGCGTAGGACGGACGGATGGATATGGACGCCGTCCGTAATCACCTGGCAACTGATGTCCGGCCGCTCGAAGATGGCCGCCAGCGGCCCGGGGTCGCGATGAAGCAGGGACGGCATCGCATTGAAGAGATGGGTGACGTGCGTGATTCCGGCCTCAAAGCCGCGGATTGCCTCCTCATAGGTGGCCTTTGAATGGCCGAATGCCGCGACCGTGCCGCTGTCCACGAGGGTCTTGACGGTATCCGCGCTCTGCGGCAACTCGGGCGCTATGGTCATCATCTTGAGGGTACTGCCGAGCAGCTTCTGAATGTCTTTCAGCGCGCCGGGCGATGGTTCCGCTATGCAGTCCGGCTGGATCATGCCCCTTCTGGCAGGTGAGATGAACGGTCCCTCCAGATGGATGCCAAGCAGATGCGCCCCGCCGAGATCGCGACCGGTACACTCTGCGGCCACCTGCAAGTGGCGGTTCCTCTGGCCCGGCTTGTATACCGTCGTGGCCAGGAAGCTCGTCACGCCGAACCGGGCGCAGGTGTGGGACATCGTCTCAAGCGCCTGCGGCGTCGCGTCGAGCACATCGGCCCCGCCGGCACCTTGGATATGCACATCGATAAACCCCGGCGCCAAGAGCCGCCCGCCGGCGTCGAAAGTCCGGTCCGCGCGCGCCGACGAACCCCCGTCATCAATCCTTTCGATAACGTTCCCGCGAATCAGAACGGAGCGAAGCGGCTCGCCCACCGCGGCATCGTACAGTCGGCAGTTCGTGATAAGAAGCGAAGTCATCCTTCATCCATCCACGTGAAGATCGGTTCAGTATCGACCGCCGCAGGATACGAGACACAGCGGCAGAATGCAAGCATTCCCAGGCCCGACAGAGAGGCCGGCACTTTCGGTTGACCATGACGGGGCTTTACGCTATCGTACAGGCGCTGCTGGGCGGTGCCTTTCGGGGCCGTCCCAAATCAGTATGAGTGAACGGCTATAGCTTTGCGAAAGGGGAAGTGGCATCGTGCAGAATGGCATACCGATAGTCAAGGATGTCTATTGGGTCGGCGTGAACGACCGGCGCACGTCTCTTTTCGAGGCCATCTGGCCGATCCCGCGCGGGGTGTCCTACAACTCCTACCTCATTATAGATGACAAGGTCGTTCTCGTCGATGCGGTGAAGGACCAGTCGGTCCATGGATATCTTAAGAAGGTGAAGCACCTGCTCGGGGCCGGGCGGCCGATCGACTATCTGGTGGCCAACCACCTGGAACCCGATCACTCCGGCGCGGTGCCCGTCTTAAAGGAAGCCTTTCCCGCGCTGCAGGTCGTTGGCAACAAGAAAACAGCCGAATTCGTGAACGACCTCTACGGCATTCAGGATGTCCGCGTCGTTCAGGACGGTGAAGAACTCGACCTGGGCCGGCGTAAGCTCAAGTTCTTCCTCACCCCGATGGTCCACTGGCCCGAGACCATGGTGACCTATGAGGTCACGGACCGCATCCTGTTTTCCGGCGACGCTTTCGGCGGGTTCGGCGCGCTGGAGGGCGGCATCTTCGACGACGAGGTCGATGTCAGCTATTACGAGGATGAGATTCTGCGGTACTTTTCCAACATCGTCGGGAAGTACGCGCCGATGGTGCAGAAGGCCATTGAGAAGCTCAAAGGTCTGGACATCCGGATTGTCGCTTCCACGCACGGTCCCATCTGGCGGACCGACCCGAACCATATCATCCGTCTCTACGACCGCTGGAGCCGGCAGGAGACCCAGCCTGGAGTCGTGGTCGCGTTCGGCTCGATGTACGGCGCTACGGAGCGAATGGCCGAGGCGGTCGAACGCGGCATCGCCGACGGCGGCGTGAAAACGATTCGCACCCATAACCTCTCGGGCAGCCACGTGTCCTACGTGATCCGTGACATCTGGCGCTACAAGGGTCTGGTCCTGGGCAGTCCCACGTATGACGCGGGCCTCTTCCCCCTGATGGAGACACTGGTGAGACTGCTGGCCGGCAAGAGAGTCGCCAATCGCGTGGTCGGCCTGTTCGGCAGCTACGGCTGGAGCGGGGGGGCGGTCAAGGGCCTGAGGCAATTCGTGGAGGAAAACAAGCTGGAACTGGTCGAGCCGGTCGTGGAGGCCAAATTCACGGCGACGCCCGAGCAACTCGAACAATGTCATGAACTGGGCCGCGCCATGGCCCAGCGCATACGCCGGGACGTTCGGTAGGGCCGGTGGCGGCCCACGACGCCGGAAAGCCCCGACCCGAGAATACCTCTGGAGCACGATTTATGAGCGACAGGCAGAGAAGCTGGGAGAAACGGCTGGCCGCCCGGCCCGATGAGCTGACGGTGGACTATGTCGAGTCACTCTCATACGACACGCGTCTGTATAAGTATGATATTGTCGGCTCGATCGCCCATGCGGCCATGCTCGCCCAGCAGAAGCTCATCACGCAATCGGAGTTCCGCGCCATCGAGAAGGGGCTCGTGGAGATCAGCGAGGATATCGAAGCGGGCCGGTTCGAATTCTACAAGTCCTGCGAGGATATCCACATGGCCATCGAGGCCGCTCTGATCAAGAAGATCGGCGCGCCCGGCGAAAAGCTCCACACGGCGCGGAGCCGCAACGATCAGGTCGCCACCGACGTTCGGCTCTGGCTCCGTGACGAGATCGAGCTCCTGCAGGCCGGGATCGCCCAGCTTCAGAAGGCCCTCGTGCAGTTGGCCGCGAAACACACCGACGCCCTGATGCCGGCCTACACGCACCTGCAACGGGCCCAGCCCATCGTCATCGCGGCCTATCTGCTCAGTTTCGTGGAGCAGCTCGAGCGCGATTTCGTGCGCCTGCGGAACTGCCGCACTTTACTGAATGCTTCCCCGCTCGGCGCCGGCGCGATTGCGGGCTCGACCTTGAGTATCGACAGGAAGAGCACGGCCCGGCAGCTTGGGTTTGCCGATATCATTTACAACAGCATCGATGCCGTCAGCGACCGGGACTTCTGTGCCGAGTTCATCTTCGACTGTGCTCTGACGGCGGCGCACTTGTCGCGTTTCGCCGAGGACTGGATCCTCTTCTCCTCGAATGAATTCGGTTTCATCCGCATCGACGACGCTTTCTGTACGTCTTCGAGCATGATGCCCCAGAAGCGCAACGCGGACGTGCTGGAGCTAATGCGGGCGAAGACGGGCGGTGTCTACGGCGCGCTCGTGGCGATGCTGACGATTCTCAAGGGCCAGCCTTCCGGTTACAATCGCGACCTGCAGGAGGACAAGATTCACGTGTTCGCCGCCGCCGACACGATGGAGAAGTCGCTGGAGATTGCCGCCGCCGTAGTGTCCCACACGACCTTCAGAACGAAGGAGATCGCCGCCGGTCTGGATGCCGGCTTCCTCGATGCTACGGCGCTCGCCGAATACCTTGTCGGCAAAGGGATACCCTTCCGTACGGCCCACGGTATCGTCGGCACGCTGGTCGCCCTTTGCGAGAAAGACGGCAGGCAGCTGGCGCAGCTCTCGCTGGAGGAGTTCCAGGCGCATTCACCTGTCATCGACCGCGATGTCTACGAATACCTGGGCGCCGCGAACGTGGTGAAGCGTTACGCGTCGGCGGGAGCGGCGGGGCCCGTGCAGGCCCGGCAACAACTCGCGTTCTGGAGAGAGCGCCTTAAAGAGTCATGAGCCCGACGGAAGACGAGATCACCGGCTGGTTCCGGCAGCAGAGCCGTTTGTCGCCTGCGAAATATCCGGTAGGCATCGGCGATGATATGGCCCAGATTGCGCTGGGACAGGGGGCCTCCGTGCTGATTACGACGGATATGCTGCTCGACGGCACGCACTTCGACCTCGCGACGGCCACCCTCGAACAGGTTGGCTACAAATCCATGGCGGCCAGCCTGAGCGATTGCGCCGCCATGGCGACGGTCCCGCTCGCCGCGGTCGTGGCCGTCGCGTTGCCTGCCGGTTTCAGCGAGCGACAACTGAAGGAACTGCACGCGGGAGTTACACTTGCCGCCGGCAAGTACGAGTGTCCTCTGGTAGGCGGTGACATCACGAGTTGGAAGAAGGGCGGGCCGCTTGCGGTATGCGTCGCCATGCTCAGCAAGCCGGGGGAGCGGCCGCCGGTCCGTCGCAACGGCGCCAAGGTCGGTGACGTGATATGCGTGACCGGTTCCTTGGGAGGCTCCGGCCTGCGCAAGCACCTCGAATTCGAGCCCCGGGTGCGGGAGGCCCTGAAGATCGTTCAGACCGCCGATCTGCACGCCATGATGGATATCAGCGACGGACTCAGCACGGACCTGAATCGTATCTGCGTTCAGAGCGGCGTCGGCGCTCTCATTGAGGCGTCGGCTCTGCCGATCTCCGAGGACGCAAACGCCCGGGCCGACCCACTCGATACCGCTCTGAATGAGGGCGAGGACTTCGAGCTGCTGTTCACGCTGGCACCGGACCAGTGGGAGAAACTGCGCCGAGCCTGGAAGGATCCACTGCTCATCACGGCGGTCGGCCGGATTACTGACACCGGGCGTATGCAGATCAGGATGCCCGACGGGCGGGTTGCCGACCTGAAGCCCGGTGGTTATGAACACCTCGCGGACTGACTCATCTGGGTGTGGAGGTTTGGAAAATGAAAGAGCAGATAACAGCCGCCCCAGCGATCATAGCGACTGTGCTGGCGTGCGGTCTCGCCGCCGGCGGTGCGGAGAAGCTTGATCGCGGCCTGGTCGCGCTTCAGCGTGGGGACGGCTCGGTTTTTCTGAGCTGGCGCTTGTTCCGCGACGACCCGCAGGACGTCACGTTCAGGATTGCCCGCCGTGCTCCCGCGCCCGACGGCACAGCGCGGGTCTTCCTCACTTCGCAGGGGCATCGGCTCACGCATTTCGTCGATGAGGATCCGAACGAAGGAGCGTGTTTGTACGAGCTTTATGTTGGCGCCGCGGGTTCCAAGCCGGAAGCGGCGGTGCGCGTGACGCCGGTGAAGGCGCCGAAGCCGTACCTGAGTATCCGCCTGCATGGCGACTATGACTTCCAGAAGGTCGGCACCGGCGATCTGGATGGCGACGGCACGCTGGAGTATCTCATCAAGCAGCCCAATTTCAATACGGACCCGTACCAGCGTCCCGGCTATTGGAAACGAAGTACCACGACGTACAAGATCGAGGCCTACCGGCTCGACGGCACGATGATGTGGCGCCACGATATGGGCTGGTCCATTGAGGCGGGCATCTGGTACTCGCCCTGGGTCGTCTACGACGTCGATGGCGACGGCAGGGCGGAAGTGTACTGCAAGGCGGGGGAAGGCGACCCGCGCGACGAGAAGGGCCTGGTCCAGACGGGACCGGAATACCTCGTCAAGCTGGACGGCAAAACCGGCCGGATCGTGGCGCGGACCGATTGGCTGAGCCGCAACGGATTTCCCGAGTACAACTACTACTGCCGCAATTTCCTCGCCGTGGCCTGCCTGGACGGCAAGACGCCGTCCCTCATCATGCAGCGCGGAACGTACAATCTCATCAAGACAGAGGCCCTCGACAAGGACTTCAAGAGAATCTGGTACTGGGATTCGACGCGGGAGAAAGCGAAGTATGAGGGGCAGGGCTCGCACGGCCTTATCGCGGCTGACGTGGACGAGGACGGGCGGGACGAGCTGGTCATCGGCGGCGCCGTGCTCGATGACACCGGCCGGGGGCTCTGGAGCCTGGAGATGGGCCATCCGGATGTCTGCTACGTGGCCGATATCCAACCACAGAATCCGGGGCTCGAGATCTTCTACGGTTTCGAATCGGGCAGGAAGACCGACGGCATCTGCGTCGTTGACGCCAAAACCGGACGCAAGCTCTGGACCCACAAGGAGCAGACCTTCCACATTCACAACCAGGGCATGATCGGGGACCTGCTCGCTGAGCACCCCGGAATCGAGGTCTACGCCGGCGAGCAGAAGTTCCCCCGCCGCTGGCTCTACAGTGCCTCCGGCAAGCTCATTCAGTTTTTGGAGCAAGGGCCTTTGGCACCGCGCACGCTGTGGTGGGATGGCGATCCGCAGAAGGAGATCGTATTCGGCAATGCGATTCGCGACTGGGACGGCCCACCCCTGCAGACGGTCGAGGGACAGGTGATCGCGGTGATGGATTGCCTGGGCGACCACCGGGAAGAGCTGGTTACGTGTGTCAAGGGCGAGCTGCGCCTCTACTCGACCACGATTCCCGCTTCCGACCGGCGGCCGTGTCTTCTGCAGGACCGTCAGTATCGCATGGGTGTGGTCGCGCAGACCATGGGCTACTACAGCCCCGCGCAGCTCGGAAAGTGACAATCGACTGCATGGATACGACGGAAATCACGATTACGTCCAACTCGCCCGAAGAGACGATGCAATTCGGTCGCCGGATAGGGAGCCGGCTCAGGGGCGGCGAGGTCTTTGCGATTTGCGGACCTTTGGGCAGCGGCAAGACGCAACTGATTAAAGGGATCGCCGCCGGTGCGGGCGCGGGCGACCGCCGGCGCGTCACGAGCCCTACATTCGTTATCGTCAACCAGTATGCGGGCCGGCTCGATATCTACCACATCGACGCCTACCGGCTTGCTTCCCCCGCCGAATTCGAGAGGCTGGGCTTCGATGACCTGTGTTGTCCCGAATCGGTGGTCCTGATCGAATGGGCTGATAAAATCGAGTCTGCTCTGCGGGACGTCGGCTGTATTCGCATCGACCTGGCGCACGGGGGGCCGCACCGGCGAACCATCCGCATCCGAAACATGCCTGAGTACCTGGATACTGCGTGAGGGTTTGTCCGTTTCCCAAGGCCCTCAGACCGATTCCGCTGAGTTCTTCGCGGTACGTTATCAGGCCTTGGGCGGCAGCCGCGAGTGTCAGCTTGCCGCTGCCACCCGGAGACGCGAAATTCCCAATCGCTATCGGTATCAGATCCGGGGGATTGTTCCGTCACGTGGCAAGCGGGGTCCGAAATGCCCGGCCGGCTCGTGAATTCTCATTCGTGCGGAGGCGGCAAATCGCACGGCAGGGCGTCGAACGCGACATGTTTGCGGGCGTTCGACAGATTCCCTCCTATTTTCCCCCCCTTATTTTGCAGGCCGGTTGTTGTTTCATATATTTTGTTTGAACTGCACAGGGGGCCGCAGATAACGCCGTCCGGACCGTAGCCGGACGGCAACCTTTAGGGCCCCCGGATTCGTCGGGGATGCCTATTGCGGAAATACTGTGGCAAACCACAAATCGATTCATTTCCTGTCCTATGAGAGGAGACGCCACCCAAAAAGAAATTTCGGTCAGTCAAGTCACCTGTCGATTCGGTCGATAAGGTCCGTTGTAACGAACGAAACGAGCAACATAATTCAGGTTTTCAGCAACCCAAATTCCCAATTGAGGAGGAAACAGAAATGAAGGCAAGACGTGGCTTTACATTGGTCGAAATTCTGATCGTCGTGGTCATCCTGGGTATCCTGGCCGCGATCGTCATTCCGCAGTTCACCCAGGCCAGCACCGAGGCCAAGGAGAACAGCCTCCGCAGCGACCTGCAGTCGTTGCGGTCCCAGATCGAGCTGTACAAGTGCCAGCACAACGATACTCCGCCGTCGCTGAGCGGCTTCGCCGGCGAGATGGTTTACACGACCGACATCACCGGTGCCGTGAATACCAGTGCCACTCCGAAGCAGAGGGCGGGCATTTACCAGTTGGGTCCGTACCTGGAGAGAGTCCCGGAGAACCCGTTCACCGCGATCGACACGGTTGTCGACTGGGGCACCTCCAACACCACGACACTCTCCGGCTGGGAGTACAGGGAGACGACCGGCGAGATTCGTGCGGCGCTGGACACCATCGATGCGAACCATCAGACCTACTGATGGTGGAACTGTCAGTCAATCGTAGTTAGTGCGTCAATCGAGGCTGACCGTGCGAAGACGATTGTCGGAGCCGGTCAGCCTTTTTGATGCAATCGATATACGAGTGAGAATTGGGAGGGTTAGAAGAGATGAAGCGGGCAAGAGCCTTCACACTGGTTGAGATCCTGATCGTCGTTGTCCTGCTGGGCGTTCTGGCCGCGATTGTCATTCCCGCCCTCGCCGGCGGCACCATATCGGCCCGGCGGACCACGCTGGCGATGAACCTGAATCTGTTGCGGCGCTTCATCCCGGTCTATGCGAGCCACCACCTGGAGGCCGCGCCCGGCTATCCCAACGGCGACCGCAGCGCAAGCCCGACAGAACAGGCATTCTTCGACCAGGCCACGTTGTCCAGCAATCGGACAGGTCAAACGGCGCCCCGCGGGACCTTGGGCTTTCCGTTCGGCCCGTACCTGTCCAAGGTTCCCGAGAATCCGTTCAACAACCTGAACACGGTTGAGATGCTCGGGGACAATCAGGCGTTTCCCGGCGCCGGCGACGACAGTCATGGGTGGATCTACAAGGCGGCAACAGGTGAGATCCGGGCCGACAGCGCCGGCACGGACGATACCGGCACACCTTATTATGAGTACTGAGTCCTTCAGAAAGCCGAGCATGGCACCGTCGGGTTTCACCCTGCCCGAGGCGACGATAGCCCTGGTCATCCTGGGCATCGCCGCGGCGGGCGTGCTGGTTCCTTTCGGCGGGGGCGCCTCCGTCCAGGCCGAGGGCCTGCACCAGACGCTGGCGGCCAAGCTGGCCAACGACCTGCTCGAGCGAATCGTCAACACCCCGTTCGACCAGACCGTCGCCACCTGGGGCAGCTACACGGAGCCGCAGGGCCAGGTCACGGACGTGAGCGGCGTCGTTTTCGCGGACCCGCTCTATGCCGCTCTCAGCAGGGAAGCGAGTTGTGCCTACGTCTACGTGTACGAAGAAAGCGGGCCGCCACTGGCGCCCAACTTCATTCGTGCCTCCGTGCGCGTCTGCTATCAGGGCAGGGAAGTAGTGACGCTCGACCGTCTCATAACCAGGTGATGCGGAGGCAGGATAGCGCCGGCGGGGCCGGGGTCTGTACATGAGGAAGGGGCGGCGGGCTGAGCGCCCGTACGATGGGCGTCCCATGGTAGTGTGGAGTTCTGATGGGTGGAACCGGATTTGATACGGAAGAATCGACACATCGAGGCATTCACTCTGATCGAGTTGCTGGTCGGCTTGCTCGTGACCAGCATCCTTCTTTCTGCGGTGGCGACCCTGGCGTTCGCCCTGAGCAGCGCGAACACCGCCAGCGACGACACGGCGTTCAAACAGACCCAACTGCGTCACGCGACCCTGCGTATCTCAGACCTGATTCGAACGTGCCGGCTCATCTGTGCCGCCCCGGGCAACGACCTGGTTGTCTGGGCGGTGGATACGAATGATGTCGGTCACATCAATCTCAACGAGCTCGTCTATATCGAGAGAGGCGAAGCTCTGAACCGTCTGCGGCTGACCCGTTTGTTCTCCAGCGACAATCCCCGCAAAACCCTGGGCGAGCTGAGGCTGCCGACTACCAAGGCGGAGTTGGCGGCCGCCTACAGCGCGACGTATGCGTCCCTGATCCCCGACTGCAATAATCTGTGTTTCTATCTGGATCAGGCGCCTCCGGCCACCCGGCTCGTCGGCATCACGTTCGATCTGACGGAGAACCGGGTCGTTCGGCGCTACCAGATCACCACGGCCCTCCGGGCCTGGGCGGGTCATCTGGTCAACGACGTGAATGAGATTGTGGATTCCGACGATGATTAGCAACCACGGGAATAGACGCGCGGGTCGGAAATGCGTGACACGGTGAATTATCGATCATCCATCATCGCTGGTCGCCGGGGCATAGCCCTGTTGATGGTCCTGCTGATTGTGATGGCGATCGCCATCCTTTCGCTGGGTTTTCTTGCGCGCGCGGATGTCGAGTTGAGCTGTGGAGAGAACATGGCTCTGCGGATGCAGATGGACCAGTTGGCGGATTCGGCGCTGGAACATGCCAAGGGCCTGCTGCTGCATCCCCAGAACGCCACCTCGGACTATTGGCGAGGCGCGACGCTTCGGCAGTTGACCGAGACGAGCAAAGACTACTACGATGTGAATGTAGTACGGGACGCGACGGACTATTGCACGTACACGGTCACCTGTGAGGCCTATCGGCTGAAAGGCGCTCAGAAAGTGGGCGTAAGCCGGCTGTCGGCGGAGTTTCGGCTGGATCCGGTTATCGGGCTGTGGACCGGCTCAGACCTGGCGTTCCAGGCCACCTGGAGCGTTCAGGGGGACATCCGTGCGGCCGGCCGTGTGGTCAATCTGGGCCCTGCCGGCGCCGTGGCGGGCGACGTCTTTTCCACCGGGCTGACCGGCGGCGCCACCGGCGCGGCCAAGCCGCTCGCTGCACTGTCGTTGGCCTGGCCGCCCGTGACCTCGGGCTACCTCAATCCGGACCCGGCATATCTGTCACCATGTCCCATCTCCTGCGGGGGGACGCTGGCCGATACGACTCTTCAGCCCTCGCGCATCTGGTCGTACACGGGCGATCTCACGCTCGGCGACAATGTGACGATCGAGGGCATGCTGCTCGTTGACGGCAATGTCATCATCAGCGGCAGCGGCAGCGCGATAAACCCGGCGAAGAACCTGCCGGCCCTGTATGTCAGTAAAGACGTGATCTTCCGGGGCGCGAGCGACATGCAGATCAACGGTCTGGCCGTCGTGGATGGCAAGGTCCTCGTCGGGGCTGACAGTACGGGCGTCGCTGTCCTGGGCGGATTGTTTGCGAATGGGCAGGTGGCCGAAACCGCCGTCGATTCATCAGGCCGCGGAAACGATGCCGTCGTCTACAGCCGGCCCGTGTGGCGGCCCACGACCGGGGGCCGAATAGGCGGCGCCCTGGAATTCGATGGGCTGGATGACTATTTGCGGACCCCTGACAACTCGACGTCTCTTCAACTGACGGAGGCCTACACGCTGTCCGTCTGGATCAAGCCGGCCGCAACGCAGAAGGACTGGGCGGCAGTCCTGTGCAAAACCGAGCCAAACGGGATGAGCCCGTCGAGCAACCACTGGAGCCTTCAGTTGGACGAGTATGGGGAAAAGCTCCTCGTATTCCATCCCGGCGCTTTCTGGGACACGGGCATACTGCTGGCCCAGATGAATGATGGGGCGTGGCACCATGTGGCCGTCGTGCGTCAGACGGACGGCACGATGGTCTCATATCTTGACAGCCTGGATGGCACACCTTATAAGACCATGGACGCCAACGACCCCTTCAAATCCAAGGCCCCCGGAAGCGGTGAAGGTCATCTGAATATCGGCGCCGACGGGACGGCCTCTCCGGATTTTGTCTACGCGGGTCTCATTGACGACGTCCGCGTATACGACCGTGCCCTGACACAAGGCGAGGTCAGGGACCTAGCCACTATGAACCATGTGACGGGGAATCTGATCGGGCATTGGAGGCTGGATGAAGCAGGTTCCGGCGTGACAATCACCGCCGAGCCGGCCCGGGCGGCCATCGTCGCCCTGTCGGCCGGCATGGAAGAGCATTGGGGCCAGGCCACGGACGGCTTTTTCAGAAGGATCAGCAGGGAACAGCCTTATTGATTGTATGGGACGTCAGGGTCGTCACGTGTGGAATGCAGCTTCTGGGCTGGCGCGCCACGAGCCGGGGAGGCCCCCGTGAGAGACCGGCGGCCCCAGAGAAGTGTCAAGATTGGATCGATATTGGTTAAGACGAGCCGCAAACAGACCGAAGATACGGGGGAGGTAAGATTGTAATGTACCGGAATGTGAAAATGAAATTGAGTTGGCCGGCATTCACGTTCATCGAGCTGCTGGTCGTAATTGCCATCCTGGCCATAGCCGCGGCGATCGTCGTGCCGATGACCGCGTCCGCGGGCAGTATGCAGCTTCGTGCCGCCGCCAACCTGGTGGCTGCCGACCTGGAGTATGCCAAGAGCATGGCCATCAGCCGGGGGCAAATGTACGCGGTGGTGTTCGATAAGACCGCCGAGACGTATCAGATCGAGGATCCGAATGGCGTGATTCCGCACCCCGTGAGAAAAGGCTTTCCCTATCGTGTGGACTTCCACAATGACAACCGGCTGAGCCAGGTGGATATCGCGGATGTCAACTTCGACACGGGCAGCCGGATCGTATTCGATTACTTGGGAAGCCCATACAACGGCAACAGCCCGCCTGGTCCCCTGAACAACGGCGTCGTCACGTTACAGGCCGGAGGCGTGACCAAGACCGTGCGTGTGGAGCCCGTCACAGGGTATGTCACTATCTCGAATTGAGCGGCGTAATATGTTGGTGTCGAATTGGATGACGATGAGTCAGAGGGTCCAGCCCATCGGTCTGGATCTGGGCCATAGTACCGTGAAGATGGTGCAGGTGGCTGCCGGCGGGGACGGTATGAGGGTGCTCGCGGCGCGGAGGAGCCCGGTGGACCCGATGCTCGACCCCGACAGTCCCGAGAGGCACAAGGCCGTTGTCCTGGCCATACGGCAACTGCTGGTGGAGAATGACTTCAAGGGGCGCAACGTCGTCTCGGCCTTGCCTGTCGATAAGATCAAGATCACGTCTCTTCGTCTGGCGGAAGTCGATAGCACCGATGCGGAGAAGGCCCTGCACCGGGAAGCGGCGGAGCGGTTCGGCCTGGACCCCGCGGCAGACGTCATCCACTACGTCCTTGCCGGCAACGTCCGCCAGGGCGATGAGTTGAAGAACGAATACATCCTGTTCGCCGTGGAGAACGCAACCATACGAAATCATATCGCACTGCTCGAAGAGGCGGGCGTCACGCCCGTGGGCATCGACGCCCCGCCCTGTGCATTGTTCCGCACCTTCGAAAGAACGATGCGGCGCCAGGAGGATAGAGAAAAAACCGTCATTTTTCTCGACGTCGGCTATCGGCATACGATCATTGTCTTCGGTCGCGCCGGCGAGATTTGTTTCGTGAAACATGTCCCCATCGGCACTGGCCACTTCGACGAGGAGATCGCCTCGACCCTGGAGATCACGGTTGCTGACGCGGAACGGCTTCGGCGCAAGCTGCACAGGGATGAGTCGATCGATGCCTCCACGCGCCGCCACGTGGTCGATGCGCTCAACACGATGGCCGAGCAACTGGCGGGTGAGATTTCGCTGTGTCTGCGGTACTATACGGTGACCTTTCGCGGCAAACGCGTGGAGCGGGCCATTATCGGCGGCGGCGGGGCTTACGAGCAGGTTCTTGTCGATGTTCTGCGGCGGCATTTATCCGTGGAGATCGAGATGGCCGAGCCACTGCGCGGCTTCGATCTCGGGCCGCTCAACCCCGGCGAGGATGGGCGCGACGGAGTGGCCGACCTGGCTCTGGCGGTCGGTTTGAGTCTGAAAGGATGTGACTCATCGGTTTCCGCTCAAGCCCGGTCTGCCCGGCAGCCGGAATCCGTACTGGAAGGGGAAACGCCGTGAAAGAATTCGACTTCCTTCCAGAATGGTATAAACGGGGCCAGCGTCGGCAGTCCCATATGCGGAAGCAGTACATTGCCCTCGTGGCCATCTTCCTCTCCATGATGGCGTTCAATGTGACGGCCACGCACCGGGCGAGCAGAGTGGCGGCGGAGCTGGTACACCTCGAGGGCCAGCGCGTGTACGCGGAGGGTGTCACTCACGAATTCAACCGTGTCATCAGACGACTCAACGAGCTGAAAACCAAGGCCGATCTCATCGGGCGGATTGACTCGAAAATCGATGTAGCCGCTGTTCTGGCCGAACTGAGCCATCTCATTGGCGAGCCCGTCGTGTTGAACCGGGTGGAATTCATCGCTGAGCCGCTTCACCAAGGGGAACAGAAGGAAGAGACAAAGACTCAGATGATCCGGGTGGTCGGCAGGACCACCAACACGGACGCGGGACCCGCACTCGGTGGCGTGAGGTTCCGGATTGTCCTGGCCGGTGTGGCAGCACACCCCGCGCACGTACCCGATCTGGTGTGCAAGCTGGATGAGTCGCCCTATTTCCAGCGGGTCTCCTTGTCGTTCTCCCGGGGCACCAGGATTCAGGTGGGCGCGGGAGCGTCGGGGGCGTCGCCGGCCGGCCGGCCGGCCGCCAAACCGGCTGAAATGCTGGATGTGACGGAATTCGAGATTGTCTGCTACCTGGCAAACTACGAGGAGGTCGGCACGTGATGAATACGACCGGGCCCAAATTGTCCCTATCGAAACAGCAGATCTGGGTGTGCGTGGTGGCCGGGCTGTTCGTGAGTGATTTCATCTGGTGCGGCTATCTTCCCGCACAGGACCGGTTGAAATCGTTGAAGCAGGCGTGGGCCCGGCAGCAGCGCATCATCATGATGGGTGCTGCTCAGGGCGCAGAACTGCCAGTCCTCACGCGTCGGCTGCGGGACACCGAGAACATTGTCGCGCTCTACGATGTTCGTGTGCCGCCGGAGGGAACGCTCGGCACTTTCCTGCAGCGGATGGCCGGTATCATGACTGGGCGTCGTCTGACGAATCAGGAGGTCGTACCGGGGAAGGCGTGGGAAACCGACGGCCTGACTTGCATTCCCGTTCAGGTGACCTGCGCGGGGACGCTCGCGGACGTGTTTAGCTTCTTCAACGACCTTCAAGCCCTGAACCGGTTGGTGCGCGTCGAGAAAGTGGCGCTGATCAACGATAGCGGACTGACAGGGCGGATTCACATGCGGATGGAAGGGGTGGTTTTCCACCAAACGTCGAAACAAAGCAAGGCGAGTGATTCGGCTCATGCGAAATTGGCGGGTGGCACAGACCATGGCGCGTAACGGAATAGCCAATATGCAATCGGCCGGCCGTGCGTTGAGCCGCCTGGCCCTGGACCGAAAGAGAACGGTTGTCGCTCTCGGATTGAGCGCGGCCATGGTCATCATGTGGGTCCGCGTTCTTCTGGGGCAGAAACCGGATTCGGCTGCCGCCGGGCCGGAGCCGACGCAGCAGGGGACCGCTCAGCGGGAACCCCCGGCGCTGGTGCGCTTTATCGAATTGCCCAAGCTGCCGGGACGGAATGATTCCATACACAGAGATTTCTTTGCCGCACAGAATCGGGCGTATTTTCAGCCAAACGGGGCCCGACGTGCCAGCACTGACGCAGAAGTACAAGTTGTCTCTTCAGGCCATGCCAGAGAAGTGATTCAGAGAGTTGCACAGAAATTGAAGCTGGAAGCGGTGCTGTGGAGTGAGGATCCCGCCAAAGACCCTCAGGTCTTCATCAATGACCGACTGCTGAGGGCCGGGGAGAAACTCACCGTAGGGGACGGCGCCGATTCCATCGAATTTGAAGTACTGCAAATCCGTGAAAGTTCGGTGCTGATAGGATCTGGCGGCACGCGACTGACGCTGAAGTTGGCGCAGTATTTTGATGTGAACAGATGACCCATTTGTCTTTGAACGATGCGGGTGCAAAACCCATTTAGAGTTTTGGAGTTTGGAAGAACAGGAGTAAGGCTATGTATCAGGACAAGAACATGACTAAAAGAATCTCCACATCGAGGGGCCGATGGCTCGTTGTCATCATGGTCCTGGGGCTCGGGGTCGGGTTTGTCTCGGCAGCCGAGTCCAACGTGCTGGCCGGCGACCCGGCTGCCGCAGAGAACGCTGTGACGATCGATCCGAATCAGGCCACCTTAGATCCGGCCAGCGGGATGATCAAGTTCATCGCGTTCCAGAAGGATAGCAACATCCGGGACGGCCTGCGCCTTCTTGCGGCTTTGTGCAAGAAGAATATCGTGCCCTCTTCGAGGGTCGATGGTCCCCTGACCGTCAGCAGGCTGTACAACGTCAGCTTCGAGCAGGCACTGACGTCGATCCTGGGGTACGGATTCAAGTACGAGGTCGATGGCGACTTCGTCCGGGTCTACACGACCGAGGAGTACAATCAGATCAAGCAGGATCCGCGTCGCATGATCGGCAGGTTGATCCCGGTCTACTATGTCAGGGCCGAAGAAGCACTCAAGCTGATTCAGCCCGTGTTGAGCACGGAGGCCAAGACCCAGACGAGCACGCCCGCGGAGAGTACGCTGGGGGGCTCGTCGGGCAGCGGTGGAGGGCTCACCTCCGGCGGCGGTGGGGACAATCTGGCCGGTCACGATTTGATCGTCCTCTTTGACTATCCCGAGAACATCGAGAAGGCGGAGAAGCTCATCCGTGACTTCGATGTCAAGCCGAAGCAGGTCCTTGTCGAGGCAACGGTCCTGGCGGCCCGTCTGACCGAGGATACGGAATTCGGGATTGACTGGAATCTGCTCAGTGGTGTGAATGTAACCGGTTTCCCCGCCAACATCGTCAATGGCCAGGGCACCTACATGGAGACCTTCGGCCTGGCAGGGAATCCTCTGACCCAGGTCGGACTGACCGCAGGTTTCTCCGCGGACAACGTGCAGGCGATTATCACGGCCCTGGAGACGGTCACGGATACGACCCTGCTGGCCAATCCCAAGATCCTGGCCGTCAACAAACAGGAAGGCTCCGTGTTGATCGGTAAGAAGCTCGGTTATCAGGACACGACGACGCAGAACCAGAGCGGATCGACGACGCAGTCCGTGAAGTTCCTCGAGACCGGTACGCAACTGGTGTTCCGGCCCTTTATCGGCAACGACGGATACATCCGGATGGACATCTATCCCAAAGACAGCGATGGCGTCGTCAAGGCAAACGGCATTCCGGATGAGACGACGACCGAGCTGCGGACGAATGTCATGGTGAAAGACGGCGAGACGGTCGTCATTGGCGGTCTGTTCCGCGACAGCATCACTACGAGCCGGGAGCAAGTGCCGTTGCTCGGGAACATACCGTTCGTGGGCGTCCTCTTTCGAGGCACGAAGGATACCGTCATACGGGAAGAGGTGATCGTCATGCTGACGCCGCACATCATCAGCGAGTCTGCCGAGACAGATCCGGAAGACCGAGCGGATGATATCCGCAGGAAGAGAGAGGCCGCCGGCGACAGCCTGCAGATCATCGACCGCGCCAGGATCGCGGAAGAGGCCTACGCGAACGCCGCCCGGGCCTATCTGGAAGGCGACCTCGAAGCCGCCATGTTCAATGTGAGACTGGCGCTCCAGATGCGGCCGACCTACCTGGAGGCCCTGCGTCTGCGCGAACGGATTGTGGCCGAGACGGATCCCGAGGAGCTCAAGCGGCTGGACAGTATCGTCAGGGAAAAGCTCGACCAGCAGGAAGCTGAGAACTGGCTGCGACGTTAAGTGATGTTTTCGGTGATGAGAAGACGGAACACCCGCCATCGTTGGATTCGGAGGAGTTGCGTTGAGAGGACAACGAAGCGCAATCTGGATCGCCGCGAGCTTTGCGGTCGCCGCCCTGGTGACCGCAGGGGCTGCGGGCCTGCCGGATTCTGTTGGCAGGGTGGGCAGATGCAATTGGCTTGCTGTTCTGCCCCTCATCACCTACTGTGTCGGGGCTATGGGCGTGATTGTCCTCGGCGTCGGTTATTGCCGATTGACCGGGGCGGTCACGTCCATGGCCGCACGGCTCGCCGCGGGGCAGCCTGTGACGCATGATGCCTCGGGCACGGGCGTACTGCGGACGTTGATCGATGCGGTCCGCGCTCATGTCGAGGCGTGCGACGACACGGTCCGAGAGTTCCAGGGCCAACTGAAGGGACTTGAGATTCGGTCCCAGCTCGCCGAGCGCGAAAAACGGCACGCGGAGGCCATTCTGTACAGCCTCCGGGACGCCGTTATCGCCGTGGACGGATCCGGCCGACTCCTGATGGCCAATGAGCCGGCAGAGAAGTTGTTCGGGTTCGATGCCGGGGACGGTCGGCACCAGCCACTCGCGAACGTGGTCGGTCGGACGCATGCGGAGTTCATCGAGCTCTTGCAGCAGAGCGGGCGAAACCGGACCGAAGCGACGCGGCGCGAGTTGCAGTTCGTCCAGGGAGATCGACACCTCACCTTCGATACGATCATTTCGTGTGTCGAAGAGGGTGCGAAGGTCTCCGGCATAGTGGCGGTGCTGCACGATGTCACCAAGGAGAAGGAAATCTCTCAGATGAAGAACGACTTCGTCGGCCACGTCTCCCATGAGCTCAAGACCCCGCTGGCGTCGATCACGGCGTACTCTGAGATGCTCGTGGACGGCGAGGCCGATGACGAAGAGACCCGAAAGGAATTCTACTCGATCATTCAGAACCAGGCCCAGCGTCTGAACCGTTTGATCGAAGACATTCTGAATGTTTCACGCATCGAATCCGGGCTGATCAAAGTCAACAAGGAACGGGCCAGTCTCACGATTCTGATCCAGGACCAGATGCGGATGATCCGCGGCTACGCAGAAGAGAAACAGATCACCGTCACGGGCTCTGATCCGATCGTATATGACCAGGTCTGCGTGGACAAGGACATGATTTCCCAGGTAATCATCAATTTATTGAGCAACGCCATCAAGTACACGCCGGTCGGCGGCGCCGTGACGGTAGGCACGGAGGTGGACGGGGTGGCGGGCGTGGTGCGCGTGACCGTGACCGACACCGGTGTGGGAATTCCCGCAGACGAGATCGGTCGCGTCTTCGACAAGTTCTACCGTGTCGCCGCGAATAACAAACAGGCAAAAGGGACGGGGCTTGGCCTAAACCTGGTCAAGCAGATAGTCGAAAAGGTACATGGCGGCCGAGTGTTTGTTGCCAGCGAGGTGGGTGTCGGCAGCACCTTCGGTTTTGAGTTGCCCCTGGCGACGGCCGAACAGGTCGCAACCGTTTAACAAGGACCGGTCGAAGCAACGCCACGGACGTGAGGTATTCGATATTCAGTTCCTGGAGAGGACGAGAATGACGGCCAGCAAAGTACTCATCGCCGACGACGAAATCCACATTATCCACGTGGTCGCCATAAAGCTCCGCAACAACGGTTATGAGGTCGTTGCGGCCAATAATGGTGCGGAGGCATACGACCTCGCGTGCCGCGAGAAGCCCGATATCATCGTGACGGACTACCAGATGCCTCTCATGACCGGGATAGAGCTCATCGAGAAACTTCGAGAGGACGAGCGGACTCGGGACATCCCGGTCATTCTGCTGACCGCCCGCAGTTTTGCCATCTCACAGGAATGGCAGGAGAGCCTCCACGTGGCGAACTGCCTGAGCAAGCCGTTCAGCCCTAAGGAACTGCTGAAGACGATTCAGGACATCCTGTATCAGCGTGAGCTTGCGCTGAAGGGTTAACGCCGCCTGCGGCAGAATAATCACCGGTGGTAGGAATGGGTGAACACGTGGAAACGGCTGTGCCGGACACAACGCCGCACTTGAACGCGCTACAACGACGCGAGCTGGAGAAGCTGGGAGAGCGAATCACTCGTTTCGGCGCCAATTTCGCCGTCGTGACTGCTGATAACCAGGTTGCCGTCCTGTCCAGCGCGGGGGCGTTCGAGAGCGATGTCCAGCAGTTGATCCATGCGGGGCGGTGCACGTGCACAAGGGCCATCGAACGGCGGCATGAGGGCGACGACGTTCCCGTCTGGCAGTTCGCCGATACCCACCTGCTCCTGGCCGTGCCTTTGAACATGCCGCCCGTGGCGGCCGGCTATCGCGCCCCTGTGGGTGCGATCGTCATCGATCTGGGAGATCCGTCGCAGGCCGATCCCGTTGCGGGGAAATCCACGAACATGCCCGCGGTCCGGGTGCCGATCGGCCGCACGGAGTACTTTGGCGAGATACTGCGCCTGCTGGCACGGAATTTTCAGACCGCCGTGAAGACCGAGGAGCAAATCGAGGTCGTCGGCATCGAGCTGGCCCGCGTTTATGAGGAACTGGTGCTGCTCCACAAGATCAGCACGAACATGCGCGTCACCGAATCCGACGCGAACTTCCTCCAGCTTGCCTGTGACAGCCTGACCGAAATTGTCCTCGTCGAGGGCATTGCCATTCTTCTGGAGAGAATCGTTGACGGCGACAGAAAACTGGTCGTGGCGGCGGGCTCCGGGCTGATCGATATCGACGACCGGATGGCCGCGATGTTGTACAGCCGGCTCGCCGATGAGATGAGCAGGGGCCGCGAAGCGCTGCTGGACAGCGAGGTGGACTCGCCCTTTCGGTTTGACTGGCCCGACAGCGTCAGGAATCTCATTGCCGTGCCCCTGTGCACGAAAGACACGAGCGAAGCGGCCGCCGTGCGCCGGGCCAGGAGCGGGATCGCCGTTATCGGGCTGATGGTCGCCGTCAATCGCATCGATAAACCTGACTTCGACAGCACGGATGTCAAGCTCTTCACCTCGGTCGCGAGCGGTTGCGCCGTCTTCATCGAGAACGGCAGACTCTTCAACGATTTGAAGGAGCTGTTTGTCGGCTCGCTTAAGGCCCTGACCAACAGTATCGACGCGAAGGACCAGTATACCCGCGGCCACTCCGAACGCGTGGCGTTAATCTCTCGTTGGATCGCGGAACGATACGCGGCGTGCGAAGGGCTGGAGCAAGAGCAAATCGACAGGGTCTACCTTGCGGGCCTGCTCCACGACGTCGGCAAAATCGGCATCGATGAGAGCGTCCTGCGCAAAAACGGCAAGCTCACGCCCGAAGAACGCGAGTGCATCCAGCGGCATCCGTCCATCGGGGCGAGCATCCTGCGTGGCATCAAGCAGATGCGTGATATCGTGCCGGGGGTTTTGTGCCATCACGAGCGGGTAGACGGCACCGGCTATCCCGAAGGCCTGCACGGCCCTGAGATTCCCGTCATCGGCAAAATCGTCGGACTGGCGGACAGCTTCGATGCCATGACGTCGAAGCGAACCTACCGGGAGGCCATGAGCGTGGAGCACGCACTGGATGAGGTCAGGAATGGGCTGGGCACGCAATTCGACGAGAAGATCGGCGCGATATTCCTCGGGAGCGACGTCTATCGTTTGTGGGACATGATCCAGGAAGGCGGCCTGCAAAGCTATGATACCGCTCACTTTGCCGATTATGGGACCGCTGCGATTGGGACGCTGTTGAGATGAGGATTCACCGGCAGGATTATAACGATGTGACGGTGATCGAGCTGCAGGGCGAGCTCGACGGAGAAGTTGCCGAGCCCCTGAAGAATGCGATTACGGAGATCATAGCTAACCAGAGGATGGGCCTTGTGGTCAACATGAGTGATATCAGTTTCGTCGACGGCCAGGGTTTGGAGTTGCTGCTCTGGGTGCGAGACTACTGCCGGCAGAACAAGACGCAACTGCGGCTGGCCGGCCTGGATGAGAATTGTAGGAAGATCTTGGAGATCACGCGGTTGCAGGACGAATTCGACTGTCACGCCGAGTTGGCGGAGGCGGTCAAGAGTTTTGCCTGACGGGGCGGGTGCGCCGAGGTAGGTATGGGGCAGATCTTGCTCGAGAACAAAGCACAGCTTGGCCAACTGCTGTTGGCCCACGGCGTGGTAACGCCGGAGCAGATCGAGCGCGCCCTTGCCGAGCAGAGGGAAAAAGGCCATCGCAAGCTTCTGGGCGAACTGCTCGTCGAGATGGGGTATTGCACCGAGAACCAGATCGCTTCGGCACTGGCGGAGGCCTATGGCGTACCCTATGCCCAGGTAAGTCCGAAAATCTGCGATCCCAGGGCCGTCGAGATTCTGCCCCGCGACTTCCTGGAGGCGCACATCGTGCTGCCGCTGTTCAAAGTGCACGACGTGCTTACGGTGGCGGTCAGCGAACCGACGAACGTCTTCCTCATCGACGAGATCGAACGGATCAGCGGGTGCCGGGCACAGGTGGTGTGCTCCACGGCCAAGGACATCAAAGCCACACTCCAGACCTATCTACCTGCGGCGAATGTCTTCGTAATCGACGATATTATCGACGAAGAAGGGCTCGAAGAGTTCACGCTGATCGAGAACATCGCGCAGGACATCAGCAACCTGGAAGAGGTGGCGGGGCAATCGCCGGTCGTCAAGCTGGTAAACTACGTTCTATACAATGCGGTCCGCGAGAACGCCAGCGATATCCACATCGAGCCGGACGACAAAAGGCTGCGCGTTCGCTACCGGGTCGACGGCAAGTTGTACGAGAAGATGCGACCGCCGCATCAAATGCATCCGGCCATCGTGTCCCGGATCAAGATCATGGCGGAACTGGACATCGCGCAGCGGCGACTCCCGCAAGACGGCGGCATCCACGTGCTCGTCGAGGGCCGGCCCATCGACCTCCGCGTCTCCATCATGCCGGGCAACTTCGGCGAGAAGGTGGTGGTTCGGGTCATCGACCCGCAGAAGATCCTCTACAACCTCGAATCGCTCGGATTCACGTATGACAGCCTCTTGCGTTTCCGGCAGGTCATCCAGGCGCCGAACGGGGTCGTCCTGGTGACCGGTCCCACGGGCTCGGGCAAGAATACCACGCTGTACGCGGCCCTGGCCGAGATCAACAACGAAGAGGTCAATATCTGCACCGTTGAGGACCCGGTTGAGTGCAACATGTCCGGCATAAACCAGTTTCAGGTCAATGCCGGCGTCGGTTTCATCTTTTCGACGGCGCTGCGGAGCCTGCTGAGGCAGGATCCCGACGTCATCATGGTAGGCGAGATTCGGGATGAGGCAACCGCCAACATTGCTGTCCAGGCGGCGCTGACCGGACATCTGGTGCTCTCCACGTTGCACACGAACGACGCACCGGGTGCGGTGACCCGGCTGCTGGACCTCGGAGTCGCCCCGTATCTGCTCAGTGCGTCCCTGCGCAGCGTCCTTGCCCAGCGGCTCGTGCGGCGCATCTGCTCGAACTGCAAGACCCAGTACGACCCTCCGGGCAGCATCAAGAGGATCGTGGACGCCGAAAACGGCAGGGTGGAAAAGTACTATCGGGGCGTCGGGTGCAAGAAGTGTCGAAACACCGGCTATGCCGGCCGAATTGCCATTCACGAACTCTTTGTCCCCGACGACGAGATTCTCGAAATGATCAACGAGCGCATCAGCACGAAGAAACTGCGGGCCAAGGCGCTCGAGAAGGGAATGATTCCCCTGCAGCACGATGGGATCGAGAAAGTGAGAGCAGGGATTGTCTCAATTGAGGAGGTCTTGCGAACGGCCGTGATTGATGGCCCGGCCGTTTGAAATCCGAAATAAACCATAGGGCGGCTCGACGGCATGAATACCTTACCGGCTCAGGCACAACAGAGGCAAACCAAGACCGCAGTCCATGAGGACACCGATTCCCGGCGGCACTTGGTCCATGTCTCTGAGGGCGGCACCATCTCGCAATCTGAGCATCTGCACACGGTACGCGTGAAGGCGGGCGATCTCATCCTCTTCACAACGCAGTTGGCAGTCATGCTGGACAGCGGCGTTATCCTCAGCGACGCCCTCGACGCCATCGCCGAGCAGGCCGGTGAGACCAGGTTCAAGGCGGTTATCCTGGATGTCTCTCGGCGCGTCAAGAGCGGCGACACGTTCTCGAAGGCGCTCTGTTCCTACCCGAACACGTTCAATTCCATGTTCGTCAGCATGGTCAGGGCCTCGGAAGCATCGGGCAAAATGGTCGACATGCTCACCGTGCTGACGGGGTACCTGAGCTTCGAGGCGGATACCCGCAAGCAGATCAAGAGCGCGCTGACGTATCCGATCATCATGGTCCTCATGGCCGTCGCGGCTACCGGTACGCTCATGTTTTTCGTACTGCCGCGGTTTATGCGGATCTACGCCGCCCGAGGCGCGTCGCTGCCGAAACTCACGCAGGTCGTCGTCGGTTTCAGCCGGATCCTGGGTAATCTCGAAATCATGACCGTCCTTGTAACCACCGCCGTTGTGGGCGGCGGCCTCCTCGGATACTGGTCCCGGACGGCCGGGGGCCGGCGTGTGCTGGACGCCGTCAAGATACGCACCCCCGTCATCGGGACCATGTTCATCGACATGGTCGTCACACGCAGCATGCGCATCATGGCCACGATGGTGAACACGGGCGTGCAACTGCTGGATGCCGTGCGTGTGATCCAGGGGGCCGTGGACAACTACCACTTCCAACGGTTGTGGAAGCAGGTGGACGAGAAGATTCAGGCTGGATATCAGTTGTCCGAGTCAATTCTGATCTCCGAGGGCTCGAATCTGATTGCGCCCGGCGTCATTCAGATGCTGCGGGCGGGCGAGAAAAGCGGCCAGCTCGGGGAAGTGTGCGACAAAGTCTCGGTCTTTTACGAGAAGAAATTGCAGACCTCAATCCGGAATGTCATGACGCTCATCGAGCCGCTCATGATCCTGGTTCTTGGTGTCATCATCGGCACGATCGCCATCGCGCTGCTGCTGCCGGTCTTCCGCATCTCCAGCGTCATTGCCCACTGACGGGAAGAAGGGAATGTTGGAATGACGGAATACTGGGGCGCGCCGGCTCTTCCTGCCTCATTCCATGATTCCCTCATTCCAGAGGAAGGTTCGCCGAGGCCACAATCCTGCGGCAGGTGCAGTGATTTCCCAAGTGGCACAGCGCCAGCCGGGTCGCGCGAAACCGGTGTGGGAGAGACAAATCGGATTTTACTTCGCCATATCCGATCGTAATATGTGGTGTGAAATGTTCGAAGCTCGCCTGGGCCGGATAACTGCGAATCCACTCCAATGTCGATTGCGTGACGACGTCATCACACACCATTTCTGTGGTGACACTATAGCTGAAGAACGGCTTCATCTCCTCCATGACCCGCTCGTGAAGCAATTGAAGCTCCGCAGTTCTTTCGATCTCGAGAAGTGACGTGATTTCGCCGCGGGAATTGGTCGGATTCCGCACGCCGGTGATGGCCAACCGGCCGACCGTTGCTTGCCGCGCGAGCCTTTCCAGCAACTCCTGGATGGCGCCCGTGTCGGCCTCGTCGACACCGCCCATGGCCAGAGAGATGTGCGGGAGACGGTCCTCTTTGCCGAGCACAATCTCCGAACGATGATTCCGGATGAGTTGTCTATTGATCTCAATAGCCCTGTCCATCGTGGTCTCATCAGGCAGCAGTACAACATCTGTCGCTATCCGGCCCATGGTGTCCTCCTGTTTCCTGCACATCCCTTGAAAAGAGGCTTTATACCGACTACAATTGAGAATTCCGTATCTCCGGGTGGCAGTGTCAAGCGCAGCTTGGCGATGGCCGGGTTGCCTGCGCACGAACCATGGCCAAGACCTCCGGTCTTGACGCTGCCACCCGGTGCTCATGCTACACTACGAAGGATTCAATCGGAATCCGTATTATCCGAGCTCTTGTCCGACCGCCTGGGCCCGTACGCCTCGCACCTCTTCGACGACTTCATCAAACTGCCGCAACACGAGGGCATCGGTTTGCGGAAGGATTCGATTCACGATCAGGATGACGGCGAAGTTGGCGGCGAACCCCGGCACGATCTCATACATGTGTCCGCTCAGGCCGGCCCGTTTCCAGACGACCAGCACCACGGTTCCGGCCACCATTCCGAGCAGAGCCGCCGGCCAGCCTGTCCGCCGGGAGAACAGGGCAAAGAGAACCAGCGGCCCGAACGCCGCCCCAAAGCCGCCCCAGGCGTACGCCACGATTCTCAGAATCGTCTCATCCGAGCCCAGGGCCAGTATCATGGCAATCATGGAGATGACAATCACGCAGGCCCGGCCTACGAGGATCACTTCGCGCTGGCCGGCGCGGCGATTGATCGCCTTGCGATAGAAGTCCTCCGTCAGGGCGGACGATGAGACCAGCAGTTGCGAGTCGATCGTGGACATGATGGCGGAGAGAATGGCCGACAGCATGATCCCGGCGAGCCAGGGGTGCATCACTTCAGCGATCATGTGGATGAAGACCTTCTCCTCGTCGCCGTCGGGTAGGCTCTCGAACATGCCGATCGCGACGAGCCCGATGACGACCGCGCCCGCCAGCGAGACGAGCACCCAGACAATCGCGATCGCGGCGGACTCCGAGAGCTTGGCCAGCGACTTGGCGCTCATGAATCGCGCGAGGATGTGGGGCTGGCCGAAATAGCCGAGCCCCCAGGCTGCGGCTGAGAGGATCATCGGCAGGGCGGCAAGGCCCTCCGGCGGAACCAGACTCATGCTGATTCCCTTGGCGGCCGTTGCCTCAAGAATTCCCGCGATCCCTCCGGCCCGCGCGTATCCGACGACCGGGACGATGACGAGCGCCAGCACCATGAGCGAGCCCTGAAACAAATCCGTCCAACAGACGGCCAGGAATCCGCCCATGAACGTGTAGGCGATGATGATGGCCCCGCCAATCACGACCGCGCCGGCGTAGGGGACACCGAAGGTCGATTCGAAGAGCTTTCCGGCGGCCACCAACCCGCTGGAGGCATAGATCGTAAAGAAGATCAGGATGATGATTGCCGAGACCACACGGAGCAATCCCGTCGAGTCGCCGAAGCGGGCCTCGAAGAAGCAGGGCAGGGTGATCGCGTTCGTCTTTTGCGTATAGACGCGGAGACGCCGGGAGACCAGTATCCAGTTGAGCACGGTCCCGATAAACAGTCCGATCGCGATCCAGGCGTTCACCAGGCCGCCCAGGTAGATCGCGCCGGGCAGGCCCATCAGCAGCCAGCCGCTCATGTCGCTCGCCTGGGCCGATAATGCCGTCACCCACGCACCCATCCCGCGTCCCCCGAGCAGATAATCCTCGATACTGACGCTGCGGCGGTAGAAATACAGGCCCACCCCCAGCAGCAGGATGAAGTACACGTTAAACGTGATGAACGTCGGTGTTGTCATAAGGTGCACTCGTCGGACCCCGGCAGGGACGCCAGACCTGTATCTCTACACGATGATGACCTCCTCGTCCTCCTTCCTCCAGGCGGGGTCCACGATGCAAAGAAAGACGAGGTCGCCCGGTCCGGTGTTCTCAATGCGCTGAACGGAGCCCGGCGGAATATACACTGCCGAGTCAGCCGCGACTTCGGCGCTCTGCTCATCGATGTGCATCCGACCCCGCCCGTCGAGAATGTAATGGACCTCGGTCGTTTTGAGCCGATGCGCCCTGGTTCTCCCCCCGGGCCTGACTCTGGCATGTGCGAGACTGTAGCGGATCCGGATATCGGCCTTGTCCGGATGGAGAAGCTCGCGCAGCACCGAACCGTCCCCCGCGATGAATTCAGCACAATCTCTCAGCCGGCGTATCAGCATCAGAAACCTCCCAGGAGAATCGAGCCTTCCGTGAAGAACGTGCCCGCGATGCAGGCGGTCATGAGGCAGGCCAGCGTGGCGGCGATCAGCGCCCGCACGGCGATAGGACCGATATTCCTGGTGCACTGCGGGGCCAGGGCGCAGACGCTGCCGACAAAGATGGCCATCGAGGCGACGTGCGCAAATCCACAGAGCGCGTACGTCGCAATCACGGCCGAGCGCGGGCGCTGAAGCAGGCCTTTCTCCATGACGACGGCCAAATCGTTGTACGAAACGACCTCCGTGACGATCAGTCGCTCTCCGATAATTCGCGAGATCTCGCCCGCGTCAGTCGGCGGCACGCCGAGCACCAGTGTCAACGGATAGAACAGGTACCCGAACAGGCCGCTCAGCGACCACCGCCCTTCCGTGCCGAGCAGCGGATTCAGAAAGCCGCCGGTGCCCGACAATACCAGATCGACGAGTGCGACCAATCCCAGCACGGCAATCAGCAAGGCGACAATTCCCACGATCATGCGCGCGCCGGCGTTGGCGCCGTTGATGATCGCCTCGAAGAGGCTGTTGTCTCGTTCGTAATAGGGTTCCACGCGCAGGCCCAGCGTCTCGGGCTTGCCGCCTTCGGGCAGGAGAATCTTGGACATGACCAGGGCGGCCGGCGCGGATAGCAGTGATGCGGAGATCAGGTGTCCCGCGATGGTGGGGAACTGCTTCTGAAGCGTCAAAACGTAAAGCGCCAGCACGTTGGACGCGACGGTCGCCATGCCCGCCGTCAGAACGGTGCACAACTCCGAGCGGGTCATCCTCGCCAGGTACGGCTTGACGGTCAACGTCGATTCCACGCCGACAAAGATGTTGCTGGCGGCCACGAGCGATTCGGCCCCGGAAATCCGCATCAGCCGCGTGAAGACTCGGGCAAAGGCCTTGATGACGAGAGGCATGACCCGCACATAGTACAGAATGGCGATCAGCGCGGAGAAGAAAACGATGGTCGGGAACGCTTGGAAGGCCAGGATAAAACCGAGCGACTCCTCTTCATTGTCGCCGACCTGTCCCGGGCCGAGGGCCAGGCGCCCGAACACGAAGCGTGCCCCGGCGCCGGCCGAATCGAGGACCCGGACCACGATGTCATTGACGACGAGAAAGACTCTGGCACCCGCCGGGAGGACGAAGATGAAAAGAGCCACGACAAGCTGCAGAGCGACTCCCCATCCGATCACCCGCAGGTTCACGTTCCGCCGATCGGCGGACAGGGTCCATGCCAGCCCCATCAAGACAAAAATCCCCGCGAAACTGACCAGATTGTAGCCATCCATAGGGCGGCATTCTATCCGGGAATAAGCACCACGGCCACTCTTTTCACGCGGCCGCATGTCGAGGGGGTGCACGTCATGTTTGTAGGTAGATTCGGCGAAGACCCTCTGGAACTGTCATTTCGACCGGAGGCCGAAGGCCGGAGCGGAGAAATCTGGCTATGGACAAGAGGCACCTTCCCTT
>CAYFUB010000623.1:0-15203 GCA_964346195.1 uncultured Pirellulales bacterium | reverse complement strand
GCGTCCGGGTTAGCCGCGCTCGAACCGGTGCCGTTGCGGATCGTGAAACCGTCCACCACCGAATCGAGTCCCTCGCCACTCTGGAAGATGAACGCCCGGCTCCGACCCCCGCAGTCGATGATGGTCTGCGCCACGCAGGTGGCGTCGTCCGGATTCTGGCTGGCGAGCGTGATGGCCTTACCGCCGAAGTCGTAACCATCGGGGAATCTGCTCCAGTCGGGCGTGTAGACACCGGTGCCGACGACGATCTTGTCGCCGTGGTCGTTCGCCGCCAGGATGGCGTCGTCGATGGTTTTGTACTGCCCGGGGACCGTGAGGGTCCGGGGCTGCATGAAGCTGACCTTGACCTCCTTGTCGCCGTCAATGGTCACCGTGTTTGTATTCGTCCAGCGCGAGTCGTCGTCCGTCCCGTCCCACTTCTTGACGATGTAGCCGACATCGGGCCGGGCCGTGAGCGTGACCACTGTGCCCTCCCGATACAGTTCTCCCCGGCCGTGGCTCGGCTCGATCTTGCCGCCGTGGCCGTCCTTGACCAGCGTCGTGAGCCGGAACATCTTCAGTTCCTCGATCACGAGCACGATGTTCACCGGGCCCAGGACCGTCAGCGTGATGTTCGGGTCCTTCGTAGTGTCGTCCTGGGTGCCGATCCACTGCTTGATCCGGTACCCGTCTTTTATATGCGCCTCAATCTGCACGACCTCGAACTGGCGGAACGAGCCGCTGTTCGGGTCGCAGTAGCTGCCCTGATTCGGGTCGACCCGCTGGCCCTCGGTATCGACGACCGTGACGGTCAGGGGGAAGTACACGGCCGGTTCCGCCCCGTAGTGCGCGCCCATATCGACGTCGCCGCTGTCCCGGACGCCATCGGTTCGAGTGGTCAACCCGTACAGATGTTGCGCGTCATCCGCGTCGGTGTCGGGGTCGCCCGCATCGACCGCCGGGCTGGTGCTCAGTTGTCCCGCCTTCTTCTGGCTCAGGTAATAGATGCCGCGCGGGCCCCTGGTGAACTGGGGGTCCTCGTCGACATTGCCTTTGCCGCTGTCCCCGTCCTCGATGCAGGAATACGTGGCCATGCAACCGTACAGGTCGTCGCCGTTGCCCCAGATGATGCAGTTCGTGATGGTCGGGTCGGAATCCCCGAAGGCCCAGATGCCGCCGTCCTTGGCCGGGTTGTAATCGTCAACGACAATGGTGCAGTTCGTGATGGTCGGTGAGGAGTCATCGAGGTCGAACTGGCCGCCGCCATAGGCCGCCGAGTTGTTGGTCACAAAACAGTTGAAGAACGTCGGCTCGGCCAGGAAGCAACTGACGCCGCCGCCGATGTTGTGAGATACGTTATTGCCGATGATGCAGTCTTTGACGAGGGCGGAGCTTTCCTCGAAATTCATGGCGCCGCCCTTGGCCGAGGACCCGAAGGCCCGGTTGTCGTGGAACACGCAATTGGTGATCTTCGGGGAGCTCCGATAGCAGTCGATACCGGCCCCATAGCGGCGGGCCTGGTTGTTGCTGACGATGCAGAAGGTGATGGTGGGCGAGGCGTCCTCACAACGGATGCCACCGCCGTCTTCGGCCACGCCCCAACCGATGGTGAAGCCTGTCAGGACGCTGTCGCGGCCTTCGCCGTTGGCGAACGTCACGACGGAGCCCTCCTCCGCCAGGCCGACGATGAAGGTGGTCTCGGGATAGATGTTCGGGTCCGCGGGGTCCGACACGTTGCCGCTGCGGAGCGTGATGGCCTTGCCCTGGAAGTCGATAAGCTCGCGATAGACGGTGTTGCCGTCGGCCTTGCCCTCGGCGATGAGGGTGTCACCGGCGACGGCTTCGTCGATGGCCGCCTGGATCGTGGGATAGATGTTGGCGGGATCACGCGTGTTGATGACCCGGCCGGCGGCCCCTTGCGGGAAGGCGTTCAGCGCCTTGGCGATGTTGAGCCGCCCGTGGGACAGGCACAGGCCCGGCACGACCTTGTCGGCCGATTGCAGCAGCGCATGCTTGACGTGATAATAGGATAAGGACGGATACTTCGCCAAAAGCAGCGCGCATGCTCCCGACACGTGCGGGGCCGCCACCGACGAGCCGGTGAGTGTGCCGTAGTCAATCGTCAGGCCGGCCTCCGTCATCGCCGGCGTCTCTTCCGTCGGCATCGTGCTCAGGACTCCCTCGCCCGGCTCGGCGAGGTCCACGGTCTTGGACCCGTAGTTGGAGGTCAGGGCAATCTCGTCGTTGCTGTTCGTGGCCATGACCGAGATGATATTGTCACAATCATAATTGGCCGGGTAGACCGGGAAATCGTCGTTGTTGCTGGACTCGTTGCCGGCGGCGGCAACGAAGAGAACCCCCTTCTTTCCCGCCTCCCGGATGGCGTCCTCAAGGCTCTTGCTGTAATCAGGGCCGCCCCAGGAGGCATTGATGACCTTGGCGCCCGATTTCGTGGCGTACTCGACCGCCGCCACCGCGGCATCCAGTTTCACGCCCTCGGCGTCGGCAACCTTGCAGGTGATCATGGTGGTGTTCCAGCAGACGCCGGCGATGCCCATCATCAAGGGGGTGTTGGTAGAGGCGCCGATGATCCCCGCCACGTAGGTGCCGTGATAGACGTCATCAACCGGGCTGGACGTGCCACCGACAAAATCGTACCCGATGAAGTCGTCAACCGCGCCGTTCTCGTCGTCGTCGACCCCGGACTGGCCGGATATTTCCTTCTGGTTCGACCAGAGATTCGGCACGAGGTCCGGGTGTCCGATGTCCACCCCGGTATCGAGGACGGCGATCAGGATATTCTTGTCGCCCACCGTCACGTCCCACGCTTCGGGGGCATCGATATCGGCGTCCGCGCGGCCGCCCGTCTGGCCGGTGTTGTTCAGGGCCCACTGGTCTTTGAAATTCGGGTCGTTCGGCACCCGGAGAAGCCGGTACCGGTAGTTGGGCTCGGCGTACAGGACGTCCCGGCAGGCGGTGAACTTCATCATCGCCTGCGTGACGGAAGTGCCCTTCGGCAGCTTCACCAGCGTCAGGCCGGGCACGATGTCGTCATAACGGCGATTGACGGACGCGCCCGCCACCATTCGTTTGGATATGGCCTCGCGCAGGGACCGGCGGGTCCGCGGACCGACCAGCTCGGGACAACTTGCGGGCGCACCATCCGTCGGAACGAAGCGAACGAGCAACTCACCCTGCTCGTTGGCCGCGGCACCGTCGAAACCGATGTCGTCCAATAAAGGAAAGGAAAGATCGCTGGCCGTCGCCAGACCCACCTGAGCGCATAACATTAGCACTGAGCTAATCAGCAGGCGCCAGGTGCCGGGTCGCTCCTGAATCTGCTCTCTCATATGCCTATTCCGTTCACTGTGCTTAAGTCCGTACAACGTCTGTATCAATGGTCCCTTCTCGCACGACTTATCGCCATTCGCCGTTCGCCAATGAACGTAAGTCACCGCCCGGGGACAACCTCCTCCATTGCCGCGATCGCCTGCTGCTCGGTCTCTTCCTGCAGAATGATCGTCGGTTTAACCAGAATTAGCAGGATCTTGTCGTCCCGGATCTTGCTGCGATTGGTGAACAGGGCCCCCAGCACCGGGATCTTGCTCAGGATCGGGACGCCCACCTCCTTATCCACTTCCAACGTGAGCTTGTGACCGCCGAGCAGCAATGTCCCGCGGTCCGGGACGCTGACGCGGGTCAAGACACTGGCCTGCTGGATCTCCGGGAGATTGACGGAATACTCAACCACAGGCTCCGCTCCCAAGGTCACGTTCGGGTTGGGGGTCTCGACCACATGAGTCTGGAAGCGCAGCAGGTCATTTTGCGTCGTGATGATGTTCAGCAGGACATATTTCTTATCCTTGGAGATCGTCGGCGTGATGGCCAGCATGCTGCCGACAGGCAACGAGCCGAGTTGTGGCTGGTTTATCGTGCCGGTCGCGCCGGCGCCCGTACCGCCCACGACGCTCGTGGAGCCGGTTATCGGCGGCAAAGCATACGAGATAAAATCCTGGAGGCTGAAGGTAGCAGACTCGCCGCTCAGGACCGTCACTTTCGGTTCGGCCAGGGCCTTCGAGTCGGTACGGCCCTGCGTGGCCCGCAGCAGCAGGCTGACCTGCAGGTCATCCAGGATAGAGCCGTAGCCGCCCGTGACGTTGATGGCGGGACTATCCCTGAGTCCGCCCAGAGTACCTGGAACTTTCGTGACCAAATCGGGTCCAGCCGCCAGGGAGGAATTCTGCTGGACGTCGAAAATACCCCACTTGCCGCCGAAGTCGTAACGGAAGTCCAGATCCAGTCCGATATCCTCCAGGAAGTTCTCCGTGACCACCAGGAAGCGAGCCTCAATGGAGACCTCGTATCCGAGCGACCTGCGCAACTCGTCCAGCAACTGCTCGATCTGCTGATGCACTTCGGGGGTCTGATAAACGGCCAGTTTCTTGGGCTGCTGGTCCGTATAGACCATGATCTGTCCGTCGGCACCCGGCGTGTCCGGATAGAGGTCGTACCAGGTCGTGGGCTCAATGCTTTCCTGAATCAACGTTCTGAGGTTCTGGGCGATGATGATGCTCATATAGCCGCCGCCACCACCAAGGCCACCGCCATAACCACCACCGTAGCCGCCACCGCCGTAGCCGCCACCGCCATAACCGCCCAGGCCACCACCGCCCCCGTAGCCACCCAGGCCGCCGCCCCCGTAGCCCCCAAGGCCACCACCGCCATAGCCGCCCAGGCCACCGCCCCCGAAGCCGCCCAGACCACCGCCCCCGAAGCCGCCCAGGCCGCCGCCGCCATAGCCGCCCAGGCCACCGCCCCCGAAGCCGCCCAGGCCGCCGCCGCCGTAGCCGCCACCGCCGTAGCCGCCACCGCCGTAGCCGCCACCGCCGTAGCCGCCACCGCCGCCGCTCAAACTGCCCAGCGACTGGGCCATAAACACGCCCTGTATTCCGCCGTATTGAGCCGGCTCGCCCACCAGGTCGCTGATGTCGTACACGCGGGTCTCCATCTTCTGCTGCGGCAACCCGTCTATCGTCGCGACCGTGACGACGCCCCGGTTCAGCACATAATCGATTATGATATTCAGAAGCGGATTGGACAGGGCGCTGAGGAGGTTCTCCAGACCCGTGCCCAGCTTGATGTCCGGCACGCCATCCATGCTGATCGGCGTGCTCGGCAGGATCTGGGCGTTCTCCTCCAGATCGCGCCACAGCACCACGATAGGCAGCGGCGGCGAGACCGAGTTCCGCAGAACGTCAATCGCCTCGCTTATCGGCATCTCGGGAGTCAGACTGGACAGATCAACCATGGTGTCGAGCTGCTGGTGAACGCGCATGTTCGCCGGGTCCAGGCCGATGGGTTTGTCCGGCTGACGCGTGGGACGCTGCATGACCTCACGCCAGTTCTTGGGGTAGGTGATCTCATCGTCGTAAGGAACGCCGGATTCCTCCGCCTTCAGGAGGATTTCAGCCCTTTCCTTGTCGCTGAGCTTCTGCAACTCGAGCTGCTTGCGGACGAAGATCATCTCCTCGACCATCTGCTTGAAGCTCAGTGCCTCATCATGGAGATGGTCGATCGCCAGGAGCGCTTGGAGCTGACCTAGAGCGGCCTCGTATCGCTGTTGTTTCCAGTACGCCTTGGCGCGTTCCAACAGCTCGTCAATGCGCCGCTGCCGATCGAGGTCGGTCTGGTCCCGCAGCCGGCGGTGCTCTTCGGCTGCGTCTTTAGACCGCTGCACGGCCAACTGGTTTTCGCGCTCGACCTCTGCTTCGTTGATGCGCTCGGTGGTCTCGCCCAAACGCTCCGTGTGCTGGCGGTACAGCTCGTCGCCCAGGTAGAGCTGATACTCGTTCACCTCACGCTGAGCGTTCTCGACGCGGTTGTGCGCGGCCTCGAATTCGGCCTGCGCCATGTACTTCCGGGCCTGGTTCACGGCATCGTTCACGACGGCTTGGACATGGCCGCGGATGATGCTCCGGCGTCGATTGATGTCCTCTACGAAGCCGCCCTGCTCTGCGGCCGCCTGCTGTTCCGCCAGGGGCGTGACCGTCCTGCGGGTGACTGGCAGCAAGGTCGGCTGGGGCGTCCGCGGTTGTACCGCCCCGGAGGCCGCCAACAGGTGATCGATTCTGGCGATATAGTCCTGGGCGCGTTTGCCTTCCGACGCCGGGAACAGGCCGCTCTCGGCCACTTCCACGAATCCCTGGCGGGCCGCCGCCAACTCACCCTGCGAATACAACTCGCAACTGTGAACGTAGAGTCTCTCGATACGTTGTCTTTCCTTCTCGGCCTGTTGCGCGGCAGCCGCATCGACGGCAATGGAATTCGCCGGCATGTTCGGCGACGCCACGGCGCCGACCGGCGACCAGGCGCGAGCGGTCATTTCGGGAAGCACTACCGGCTGCCCGCCGCCTTGCTTCGACTCCGCGTTTTCGATCTCGGCCAGGTATCCCCGGATGGTCTCAGCCATCAGTACCGGCAATTGTCCATTGACGAGAACCTTGGTAAAACCTTCCTTTGCTTTCTGGAGGTCGCCCGACTGGTAGGCCTTGATGCTCTCGTAATACAGATTGTGCACGCCGTTGGCAGGACCGTTGAGCATGTTGCCAGCCCCCGGCTGGGCGCCTTGTGACCCGCGTGCCGCCTGCGCCGCGGCACCACCTTGTCCGGGCACGCCGGTGTCATCGCCGGCCCCCGGCGGCAGGCCCGTGCCGCGCAGCACCGCGGCTATCTCCCGCCGTTCCATCTCCGTGAGGTACTCACTGCTCTTGATGCTCTCGAGCTGCGCGCGCGCCGCGGCCATGTCGCCCCCAGCGCGTAATTGTTCCGCGGTCTGCCTGACCTCCAGCGCCCGCTTGCGCTCCTTCGCCGCCAGAGCGGCCCGCTCCCGCAGCGACTCCAGTTTGCGCTGTTCGACCGGCTCCAGATACTCCGTGTATCCCTGGGCCATCTGGAAGGTCTTCTCCGCTTCGGCGTAGAACCCGCGCTCGTATTGCTGCACCCCCTTTTGGATGGCGTACTGAACCAGAGTGCGCATCCGCGCGTCGTCACCACCCTCTGCTCCCTGCCCCGAGGCTACCTGGAGAAAAACTGTCGCAACAAGAAAAGCCGATGCCAGAACCGTCGAAACGGACCCCGTCCGCAGAAACTTGGCGTACACATTTGGCCTGTCCAAACCCTGACCTCCTCCCTATAATATCATCACCCTTTTCTAGGAAAACCTTCGCAGCTGGTTATTGACGACCTCCATTAGAAGGACACAGGACAGAATCATGAGTCTAATCTATTAAAATAGCCAATTTTTTGCAAGAGAAAAATTGTTTCCCATGTTCTTTGGCCGATAAAATCAGAACAGTCGTGAGGCAAATGCGGACCCGCCCCATAACACCACAGGAAATGGGCTGTCAAAATTGGGGGTTTCAATGAGCGCGAATTTGGGGAGGTTAAGAACTATGCAGAGGATGCAGAATGAGTGACGAACCACTTGTCTTGGCGGTTGAGACCTCGAGCCGCGTGGGATCGGTGGCCTTGGCTCTCGGACCCGACCTGCTCGAGGAGTCACAGTTCTCTGCTCCCCTGCAACACAGCGCCGAGGTCTTTCTGGCCATTGAGGGACTGCTGACCCGCCACGGCCGTAAGCCGCTCGAGATCGCCCAGATACACCTCTCCACAGGTCCGGGCAGTTTCACGGGGCTTCGCATTGCGGTGACGTTGGCCAAGACCATGCACCTTGCCAACCGGGCCCGGATCGTCACCGTCGATTCGCTCGATGTGGTGGCCGCCAATCTGTCCGATAAGGTCCACGGGTCACCTTGTCAGGAGAAAGAACGACGGCAGACCCCTGTCCCGGAGACAATTGCCAGTCTGTTCGACGCCAAGCGGGGCCAGTTCTATGCCGCCGTCTACCGGCGCATCGGGGGCGGACAGAATCGGCCACTGGAGGGCCTCGGTGAGGAAACCGGATATCGAATCCCTGCCCCGGATAACGGGTTCTGGCACAAGATCGTTCCCGATTGTCTGCTGACGGCTCGAGAGATCATGGACAAATACGCCAGTAGGGGCCGTATCGGGCTCCTGGGCGACGGTTTGCTCTACCATCGTGACAAGTTCAACACCGACGGAGTTCTCGTCCTTGCGGAACGGTACTGGAGCCCCCGCGCCGCCAAGGTCCACCTGCTCGGCTATCAGAAGGCCCGGGCCGGCCGGTTCGCCGACCCCTTTACCTTGACCCCGTTCTATTTGCGCGGGCCCGAGGTTACACTCAGGAAGTACCCATGATGCGGTCCGGTCCGGTATCCACGTCCGTTCGCTGCCCCGCCCCGTCGGTCCGGCTCCTACGGATGTGCCCTTGTGCGAAGGCACGGCGAGACCTGCGCGGCGCAAATTCCTCCGCCGGCGAGCCCTCGCCGGGGAATCAAAATATTTTCCGATATTTGTTTCTTTTTCTGCTTCGTTCTGATATAGGGTTGGATAGACGGGCATCCTGTACGAGAACGGCCTGCGCGGTGCGGCCTGAGAATCGAGGTGACCGGCATGCCCTCCGACAACTGTCGTCCTTTTACGGAAAGGAAGCTCAATGAACATCTATGTGGGGAACCTCAGCCCTGACACTACGGAAGATGAACTGCGTCAGGCGTTCGAGCCGTATGGCGATATCTCCTCTGTCAAGATTATTCGGGACGGCGCCACCGGCGAATCGAGAGGGTTTGGCTTCATTGAAATGCCATCTGAGGATCAGGCCAAGGCCGCCATCGGCGAAATGAACGGCAAAGAGTTGAAAGGCAATGAAATCCATGTCGAGGCCGGGCGGGCCCGAGCACCCGCTCCCGGCGCTGGCAGGCCGGGGGGACGACCGGGCGGTGGTCGTGGCGGCCCGCGCGGCGGAAGGCCGGGGGGACGACCCGGGGGACGCGGCGGACGGGATCGCGACCGGGGCCCCGGTCGCGATAGACCCCGTTATTGATGATGCTGTTAAGAAATGCCCGGCGGGCACTGAGTGCCGCCGGGTTTGCTGAACGTTAGAAGCGAGTGTGCCGTTTCTGTTCGCAGGGGCCTGCCGACATGGCCGGAAAAAGCGCTGGGCTGCTGATGTATAGGGTGCGCGCCGGGCGGATCGAAGTCTTCCTTATCCATCCCGGCGGCCCGTTCTGGGCTCGGAAGGACGAGGGCGCCTGGAGCATCCCCAAAGGCGAGTTCACCGACGAAGAGGCCCCGCTCCAAGCCGCCAGGCGTGAGTTCCAGGAGGAGACCGGTTTCGCCGCCTCCGGCATTTTCCAGGCGCTGGAGCCCATCAGGCAGACCGGGGGCAAGATCGTCCACGCCTGGGCCGTCGAGGGCGATTGCGACGCCGACGCGATCCGGAGCAACACGTTCCCGATGGAATGGCCCCCGCATTCCGGCCAGTGGAAAGCCTTTCCCGAAGCCGACCGGGCCGCCTGGTTTCCCCTCCCCCAGGCCCGAAAGAAAATCCTCAAGAGCCAACTGCCTCTGCTCGACCAACTCGAGCACATCTCCAAGCAGTAGGCGGGCATGATGCCAACTCGGACAGGAAGCGATGCTCGGGAATGCTTTCGAACAGACCCGCCCGAATGACACCGCTCGTCAATTGCAGACTTCCCCGACGATACCGAACGACTTCAGTGCGGTGTCAATCCCCGGGAATCCCTCGATGTTGCCTCACCTGCCGGACGGATCGCCAACAGCGCATCTCCGACGGAATACGGATTACGATTGAGAATTTCCTATCTCCCGGTGGCGGCGGCAAGGCCGAAGGCTTTGCCGATGGCGCATGAACTAGGCGGTCGGCAAACCAGCGTTTGCTGCCACCCCAAGCATGATGACGCGCCACGCAAAACTCATGCGTAATCGGTAGAAGAAGCAGCCGGACGCTGGGGGCGGGTCACCAGGGGTCTCCGGCTCGCAATCTCACGCCAGCCGAGCACGCCGACAACCAGGCAGGCCGCCACCGCACCGGCTCGCACCATCCATGCCGCCGCTACGGGCCTCACCCGGACTGTGCCCGGCCGGCCCTTCGCCAGAAGCACACGGGTATCCTCACCGACGCGCCAGTGCCTGCGCAAAAAGACAATCATCTCCCGGCTTTCCCGCCAATCCCGGCGGCACGCCTCGCAGATCGCCATGTGAGCGGCCAGAGCCTCACAATCGTTGGCGTCCAGCCATGAGCCGTGCGGGTCCAAGTCCAGGAATATCAGGTGCTTTGCCCTGCTGCATCTCATCGGTCTTGTCCATGTTGCGGGGTCGGAGCCACACGTGAGCCGCCGACATCCGCCTCGACCGGCTGTTTCTCGAATGGGAGAAGGCGGCAGGAAATCAAGGGCTGTTTTGCGATTTTCTCTCTCTTTGTGCGCCGGCGGCCTCAGAAACCGGTTTTCCAGCGGGACAGTCCGGCCGTCGTTTCGTTTCACTGAGATGGCCGGGCAAGCTGCCGCAGCTTCTGGCGCGCTTTGCACAGGTGAACGCGAAGGGCCCGCACGGAACAGCCTAGCTGGCGGGCCGCCTCACGCGGTTCAAGCCCCGCCAGATAGACCAATTCCAGTGCCTGCCTCTGCCTGGTGGACAACCTGCCCATCAGCACCCGCATGGTTTGGAGTTGCTCTGCGGACTCCGCCTGCGACAACGGCGAAGCCCGGCCGGTATCCACCAGGCTCTCCAGACCCTCGATATCGATGCCAACCCGGCCGCGCCCCCCCGCCTGACTCTCACGCACGACGTTCGCAGCCACGCCCAACAGGTAGTTCTTCACCGGGCCAAGGGGCTGGTATTGAGCTCTGCGACGCCAGACCCTTGCGAACACTTCCTGCGCCAGGTCCTCGCACCCCTCGCTATGTCCCTGGCGGCGTGCCACAAAGGACGTCACCGCGGCAAAGTACCGATGATAGACCCGGTCATAGGCTGAGCGGTCTCCGTTCCGGGCCTGGATCATGAGACGAACATCTTCGTCAGACTGGATAAGGAACCTATTTCCGTTACGCATCCATGCCGATAGAATCTCCATCAGAACGTACATGGGGCGTCACGCGCCGGCCCAATGTTGACGGCGTTTTCACAGCCCGGCCTTCGGCCGGAACGAATTGCCTTTATCGCTTCGCGGGCTGCCGGCAAAATGTGTGGGATTCGCCCGCGCCGGCTTCTCCCCGCCGGCACCCCGGCAGTGGTCACCTTCACGCGCGGAAGAAGCTCGACGGGCGAGGATAATGGCCCGGCGTCACCCGTTTCTGGGGGGGGGCCGGAAACTCTCCCGCCGATTCACGATGGCTTCTCGTGGGCCGGACCTGCACTTTCTCTTTACCTTTGCGGGCCGAGGCGGATAATACTCCCTATGAAGAAATCGTTGGCCCATCTGCCCAAGCATAAACGTGAGGAATTGAAGCTCGTCACCGAGATCATCCTCGAAGAGTGCCCGACTGTCCTGATGGTCATTGTGTTCGGTTCGTACGCGCGGGGAGATTGGGTGCAAGACACCTATGTCGAGGACGGTATCACCTACGAATACGCCTCTGACTTCGATATTCTGGTTATCGTCCGTTCCAACAGGATCGTCAATAGCACCGATACCTGGCGGAGAGCCGAGGCCCGGGCCCGGCGTTTCCCTGTTCGCACCTGGACGAATCTCATTGTCGAATCCATCGAGACGATCAACAACGCCCTTGCCCGTGGCCATTATTTCTTCACCGACATCCACAAGGAAGGTATCCTGTTGTATGATACCGGCGAATTCAAACTTGCCCGCCCGCGCAAGTTGAACCCGAAGGAGCGCAGGGGCCAAGCCAAGTTCAACTTTGAATCTTGGTCGCGGAAGGCGAGGCATTTCTACGATGATTTCGAGTTAAATCTGAGTAAACGTCGATACAACCAAGCCGCCTTCATGCTTCATCAAGCCACAGAGTGTCTCTATGGCGCGATCCTGCTGGTCTTTACCAACTACCGACCCAAGATGCACGATCTGGAGAAATTCAGTCACATGGTTGCCGGTTACGACCCGACCCTGCTGACCGTCTTCCCGCAGGCGACGGCGGAACAAAAAGAACGTTTCGACTTGCTCAGACGTGCCTACGTCGAAGCCCGCTACAATCCGCGTTACCGGATCACCAAGAAACAGCTTGAATATCTCGCCGAACGGGTAAAGAAGCTCCAGCGGTTGACCAAGAGAATCTGCCAGGCGCGAATCGAATCCTACGCATCCGCCTGACCGCAGCTTGAATCGGCCAGCCACGTATCTTGCGGGAGGCATTACCTGAGAGAACCTGAAGGAGCGAGGTGATAGGTGTACGCGCAAACACCGGGCACCGGTGAGTTAGCGGAGAACACCTTGAGGGTTGAGAACCGGCACCCGGCCCGCCGTCCGGGCCAAGGAAGGGAGAGGAAGCGAGATAATGGCCCGTAGCTGGACGGCGTTAGTTAAACGAGACGGCCCTATTCTACCCGGCACGGTCACGCCATGCAAAGGAATCCCCAATGATTTCCGCAGCGCGGGCGAGTGGGCGGAATGTGGTCTCGTGGTGAGGCAGGTTTATGAGCGGGTACAACCGCTTCCAAGTCCTTACAGGACAAGGGGATGGGCGGCAGAGGACTTGAACCTCTGACCCCCAGCGTGTCGAGCTGGTGATCTAGCCAACTGAGCTAGCCGCCCTCATTCAAAATCCGGCCCCAGTATGGCGCACGGGCAGAAAAAAAGCAAGAAATTTCTGCACAAGTCCGGTGAATGGGTGCGGCCGGAATACGGTGGCCGATCCAGGTCGCGGAGTAGGGCGAGTGTCTTCGCGCGACAACCCTCCCCGCCCCCGCGCAATAGACGGGCGGGGACGCTCGCCCTACGCAGGAGACCGCAGGGACCGGACCCCGACCGTGCGCGCGCCATGCCCGGCAGATCAGGTGCCGAGATTGCGGCGAATGGCGGCGGCCGCCGAAAGCGTGAGCTGAGAGTCGCCCTCCTTCACCGTCAACGAAATCTGCACGCTCTTGCAGTCCATGCCGTCGTCCGTGGGCGTCTTGGTGAAGCTGGCCGCGACAACATTGTCGCACAGCACGTATTCCTGACCCGTGGCGTTCGTCCTCAGGTACAGCTTCTTGTCGACGCTCCGGAATTCATAGGTGATGTCCTGGTTCGTGGCGGTGAAGAAACTACACTGGTTGCTCGGGGCGGTCGGATTGACAAAATAGCCGGTGCGAAGCTGACTGGTCATCCGCGACAGTGCCTGCCGGGCGTTGTTCATCGACCAGAACATGCGCTCGTTTTCGCGGTAGCTGGCCAGAGACGCGCTGAACGCGACGGCCACCGCCGCCAGCAACAAGGCGGAAATGGCCAGTCCGACCATGCACTCGACCACCGTGAAGGCCCGGCACCCGCCGCGATGACCACGATGTGTGTGGTTACTCCCCATTTTGCAGTTGTCCTCGAGGCTTGCCTTTGCCCAATGATTCAACAGGTCGCTATCCGTCAATACCGCGCTCTAATCCAAGTGGCCGAGCTGACCGGTCTGGCGTTCTGGGAAACGATGACCGTGATCCGAACGAAGTCACTCCCGTGGTCGGCGACCACCTGGTTGAAATTCGAGGGATCGAGATTCTCGACCGTGATTTGTTGACTGAACGACGTGTAGCCGGCCAGCACGGCTCGGTCGGCGCCGATCGGCGGAGAGAAGGTCTGGCCGTCAAAATCGTCCAAGTCGTCGTACAAGGCCAGGCTCGTTTCGCCGGTTTCGGGTCCGAAGGTGGTGGCCTTCAACTGCGGGTCGACCACCGGCAGCATGGTCGTCAACTCCCGGAGCTGTTCGATGAGGAACTCGGCCGTGGACAGATCGCCCCCGGCGTCATTGGCCATCGAGAAGGAACCGTTGGCTGCGACCAGGGCGGCAATGGACAGCCCAATCAAGATGGTCGCAATCAGAACCTCGACCAGCGAAAAACCTCTGATATTACGTGTCGCGCGAATCATTTTTGCCCCCCAATCCGGTCGGACTACTTGCCCGACACAAGGCTCGACATCTTGAAGATCGGCAGAATGATGCTCATCGCGATGAAGCCGACCAGGCAACCCATGATCACGATCATGATTGGCTCGATCATGGAGGTGACCGCTTTGATCACCGTCTTGAGCTCCCGGGCATAGAAGAGCGAGATGTCCTTGAGGACCTCCGCCATATTGCCGGAGTCCTCGCCACTTCGAATCATCTGTATGACGCTGCTCGGCATCAGAGTGCTGCGGTTGAGGGCCGCGGCAATCTTCTTTCCTTGGCGCACCTCCTCGTAGACGCCGAGCCACATGTTCTTGTAAAGCACGTTGCCCGAGACGTGCGCCGTGATCGAAATCGTATTGAGAATCGGGACGCCCGCGCGGGTCAACACGCCCATCGTGTGCAGACCGCGCGTGATATAGAGGCTCCGACACAAGGTTCGGATCAGCGGCAGGATCAGTTTCGTCTTGTCCCACCACAAGCGCCCCCCCGTGGTATGGATGAAGAAATAGAAACCCCACAGGCCCGCTCCCAGCGCCGGGATAATCGCGTACCACCAGTGCCGCAGAAAGCCGCTGGTCCTGATGAGAATGATCGTCGGCGCGGGCAGCAAATGTTCCTTGCCGGCGAAAATCGCCGTGAAGCGCGGCAGCACGAAGCACAGCAGGAAGACCGTCACGCTGACGGCCATGACCGCGATGATCACGGGATAGACCATGGCGCTTTTGACCTGTGAGCGCGTCTCCGCTTCCTCATCGAGATACTCGGCGAGTTTCTGCAGCATGTCGCTGAGCGAGCCGGAGGCCTCGGCCGCCGCCACCATGTTGATATACAGATTGCTGAAGACCTGCGGATGCTCGGCCAGCGCCTGGGAGAAACTGTTGCCTTCCTCGATGCGGCTCTTCAGGTCCCGGATCACGGCCTTGAATTTCAGGTTGGTGCTCTGGTCGCCGATCCCCTCCAGGGCGTCCTGGAGGCTGATGCCGGCACGGACCATGACGGCCAACTGGCGCGTGAAGTGCAGGATATCCTTGCGGTTAGGCCCGAACTCCACCCGGAAGCCGCGCAGTTTTTCCAGCGCCGACATCTCCGCGCCGCCGGAAGTCTCGGACGATCTGAATCCGCGCGAGCCTTCGCCGACGCCGCGCTGCCACCCTTCGGATACGGTGGTCCCGTCATTCCTGTTGAGCATTTGTGTCGCCATTCATACCCCTCCCATCAGGTAGCGGTGCCGGCCGGCGCCGCCTTCGG
>CAYFUB010000622.1:0-13521 GCA_964346195.1 uncultured Pirellulales bacterium | reverse complement strand
CTGGACCCGGTGGATATCGGCGATACAATTGCCTGCCCGGATGAGCCCAGCGCCCTGCCGGTGGTGGCAATCGACGAGCCGACGATGAGCATGACCTTCCAGGTGAACAACGGCCCGTTCGCCGGGCGGGACGGCAAGTACGTTACCTCGCTGCAACTGCGGGACCGGCTGGAGAAAGAGCTTCAGACGAACGTGGCGCTGCGCGTTGAGTCCGGGCAGAGCGCCGATGAGTTCACCGTTTCCGGCCGGGGCCTGATGCATCTGGGCATTCTGCTGGAGAACATGCGGCGCGAAGGATACGAGGTCTGCGTGGGCAAGCCGCAGGTCATCATCCGCGTGAAAGACGGCATCCGCCAGGAACCCATCGAGCGGCTGGCTATCGAGTGCCCGGCCGACTGCCAGAGCGCCGTCATGAGCCTGATCGGCACCCGCCGCAGTGAGCTGCTCCGCATGGATACGAGAAGCAGCGCCGGCGACTATGTCCATATGGAGTTTATGATCCCGTCGCGCGGCCTGTTCGGCCTGAACGCCCGCCTGCTGACCGCGACCCAGGGCCGGGCCATCATGCACCACACCTTCGAGCGCTACGAGCCGCTGCGCGGCTCGATCCCCGAGCGACAAGCCGGCGTGATGATTGCCAGCGAGACGGGCAAGGTCACGGCCTACGCCCTTGACGCCCTGTACGACCGCGGCCTCTTCTTCGTCCAGCCCGGCGACGAGGTCTATGAGGGGCAGGTCGTCGGCGAGCACTGCAAGGATAACGATATCGCCGTCAACGTTGCCAGGGCCAAACAGATGACGAATATCCGCTCGTCCACGAAGGACGATGCCGCCCGGGTACGTCCGGCGCGCATCATGGGCCTCGAAGCGCTCCTGGAGTACGTGCAGCAGGATGAACTGGTGGAGGTCTGCCCGAACTCCCTGCGGGTTCGCAAGCGCCTGCTCAAGGAAGGCCAGCGCCGCCGGGCTGCCCGCTCAGGCCCCGAGGCGATCATTCGGTAGATTTCCTGCATTCCGCCCTTAGCATTTGGAACCGGGGGTTTCGGCCTTTTCCCCGCGAGCGGACCGCACACTCCAAAGCCCTGTCTACGTAGAATCCTTGGAGCGGGATGAAAAGCAATAGAAAGGTGCGGTATGATTGCAGGCAAATCACTTCGATACGCGATGATCGCGGCGGTCCTTGCCGTGGGATTGATGCGTGCGGATCGAGTGCAGGCGGTGTATGTGTATCCGAACGCGACCGGGCTCTACTACCGGGCGTGGTATCCGCCGCCCGTTCCCGGAATAAGGTCGTTCGTACCGCCGGTGGCGCCGTTCCCTTACACTTACTGGTATGGCTTGCCCCCCGTGTATGTTCATCCGCCGCAATACTATTATATTCCGTCCACACCCTGGTATGTTCCTCCGCCGCCGTATCCGTACGGTTACCGGTCATACCCATATGTGAGGCCGTATCGCCCGCGCAGGCCGCCGTCTGAACAGCGAAAGCAGCCGCCTCAGCAGGACGATGGCAGGACACGACAACGAGGCTATGTCATGCCGCTGGGTCGCGGACAGAGCCAGGCAACTGGCAGGGTCCTGCCGGCGGATTAGGTGTGAGCATCCGGTGGCGGCGCCAGTTTGAGGCTCTGCTGCTCGCCAGTTCCCCGACGAGCGGCTCACGAGATATTCTGTTTGCATCTATCCAGACAAAATTGTAGACTGCCCGGAACATTCTACAATTTTGTGGGCGTGGCGTGCCGTTGTGTTGAAAGGGACCCGATGAAAGCCAGGCTGGCACCGGAAGTGCAGTTGCTCAGCGATATCGCCAGGGCACTGGCGGAATCACTGAATCTGGAAGAGACCCTCACCAGCATCCTGAGGTATCTCGATACGCACCTGAGATTGCGGCGGGGGACCATCACGCTGCTGGACTCCCAGACCGAGACGATCCATATCAAAGTCGCGCACGGGCTGAGCGAGCGGTCCAAGCGCCAGGGCAGCTACAAGGTCGGCGAGGGGATCACCGGGCGGGTCGTCCAGACCGGCGAGGCGATCGTCGTGCCGGATATCTCGAAGGACCCGCGCTTCCTGCACAAGACCAAGTCGCGCCGTACAGAGGCCGGGAAGAAGATCGCGTTTTTCTGCGTGCCGATCAAGCTTGACGGCCGCTCGGTGGGGGCCCTGAGTGTGGACCGGCCGGCGGGCCGGGGGGGCGATTTCGACGCCAGTCTGCGGCTGCTCGACATCATCGCCACAATGGTCGCCCAGGCGATCAAGCTCAACAAGCTCGTGGAATCGGAGCGGGCGATGCTGCGCGATGAGAACGTGCGGCTGCGGCGGGAGCTCAAGACGCGGTTCGACGTGCACAACATGGTCGGCACGAGCAACGCCATGCAGGAGGTCTATCGGCTCATCGAGCAGGTGGCGGACAGCAATGCGACCGTGCTGATTCGCGGCGAAAGCGGCACGGGCAAGGACCTCGTCGCCCACGCCATCCACTACAACAGCCCGCGAGCCGACCAGCCGTTCATCAAGGTCAACTGCACGGCCCTGCCGGAGACCCTGCTCGAAAGCGAGCTCTTTGGCCACGAGAAAGGGGCTTTCACCGGCGCCGTCGAGCGCAAGCTCGGCCGCTTCGAGCGCGCCCACGGCGGGACCATCTTCCTCGACGAGATCGGCGACTTCCCACCCAGCCTCCAGGTGAAGCTGCTCCGGGTCATCCAGTTTCGTGAATTCGAGAGACTCGGCGGCACCGAGACGATCAAGGCCAACGTGCGCGTCGTTGTCGCCACGCACAAGAATCTCGAGGATCAGATCACGAAGGGGGATTTTCGGGCGGACCTGTACTATCGGATCAACGTGTTCCCCATCTATCTGCCGCCGCTGCGGGAGCGCAAAGACGACATCATGCTCCTGGCGGACCGCTTCCTGGAGAAGTTCGCCCAAGAAAACGGCAAGCGGATCACGCGGATTTCGACGCCCGCGATTGAGATGCTCACACGCTACCACTGGCCCGGCAACATCCGCGAATTGGAGAACTGCATCGAGCGGGCGGTGCTGTTGTGTGAGGACGACGTGATTCGCAGTGAGCATCTGCCGCCCTCGCTGCAGATGATCGACAGGCACGACACGACCGCCAAGCCGTCGTTCACGGAGATCATCGCCAACAAGGAGCGCGAGCTGATCGTCGACGCCCTGAAAAAGTGCGGTGGCCAGCAGCGCAAAGCCGCGCAGGAACTCGGTATCACCGAGCGGATTCTCGGCTACAAGATCCATAAATACGGCATCCATCCACGCTACATATAACGACAGCCTCATTACAAAAGTGTAGGTGAAAGCACCAATGTCTACATTTATGTCATGATCGTGGCAGTGTCTCGTCCGGGCCTGCCATGTCCATAAAGTGCCGTGGAACATGGACTTGAGATTGCGTCGCCGTGCGTCCGGGCATGTGGCACGCGGTTTGCGAAAGATACCTCGTCGTGTTCGGTAGCCGTCGGCCCGGGCGTGGCGCAGGTGCAACCGAAAGAGGCCGTGGACAACCCGTAAGCAGGAGTCAGGCAAGATGGCAAGAGCCAAGGTTCTGTGGTGTGCGACGGCGATGGTGCTGGGTATGGCGGCGGTGGGCTCCGCCGAAGATGATGTGTCAGTAGGCGTCACGGCTGATTTCTTCAGCAAGTACATCTGGCGCGGGCAGAACGTCGTCGATGACTGGGTCTTTCAGCCCAGCGCCAGTGTCGGCTACCAGGGACTGACCGGCTCGGTCTGGGGCAATATGGACCTCCCGGGCGATTGGATCGACGAAGGTGAATTCAGCGAGGTCGATTACACCCTCGACTACACGAACACGTTCCCCGGCCAGGAGACGCTCGGCTACTCCCTCGGCGTGGTCTATTACGACTTCCCGAATACGCCGTGGGATGCGACGGCTGAGGTATACGGCGCTCTGACCGCCGCCGTGGCGCTGTCCCCCGCGCTGCGCTGGTACTACGACTTCGACGAGGCCGACGGCAGCTACATCCAGCTCGCCGTCGGACACACGATCGAGAAGGTCACCCAGTTGCGGGAGGACGCCTACTGCGACCTGCAGTTTGGCGCGAGCGTGGCGTACGGCACGGACAATTACAACGACTTCTATTTCGGCGTGAACGAGGCCGCGCTGAACGACCTGACGCTCTCGGTCGCCTTACCGGTCTGCGTGGACAAGCTGACCATCAAGCCCGGCATCAGCTACTCGATGATGATCGACGACGATACCCGCGCGGCGACCGGCAAGAGCGACAACCTCTGGGGCGGAATCAGCGCTGCACTGAGCTTCTAAGCGACAGAGCAATGTGGGGCCGGTTCTCAACCCATGCATGAAGCCTCCACCGACAGCCAAACCGACTCGCGCAGAGACGCGGGGACGCCGTAAAACCTGCGGGATGGACAGGTTCCCTGCCCATGCGGTCCTTTGGTCTTCGCCCAGCAAGATGAGCTTGTTGTCCTTGAGATAGAGCCGCCCGTTGGGGTACGGCCGATGCCCGCTAATCCACTCCAGGGTTGCCTCACGCCGACGAGTTTTCTCCTCGCTCTGGTATGAGGGAAAGCGGCATGTCAGAGACGTCCCATCGGGTTGAGGGTATGCTGGCATAGCGATATTATGATTGGCAAGGTAGGGAATTGGACTTGCGGCGCGACATCCGCGCAGGTATTCTCGACTGCTAATGCGAAGCCCATGATGCAAGGCACAAGTACAATGGTCCATAAGAGTCCGAAGAGAAAGAGGCTCGATGAACTCATGTCCCTCCAAGAAAGGGATTTGCTGGCATTGCTGGCGCAAGAGCTGGCCGTTGGCAAAAGTACAACGCGTCCTCCTGTCGGCAGAACTGAAGGACCACCAGAGATAAGGGTCTTTCTCTGCTATGCGAGGCCGGATCAAGAGAGAGTGATCGAAATCTACGAGAAGCTGGAGAGTGATGGTATCCGGCCTTGGCTGGATGTCAAATCGCTCGTAGCGGGAGAAAACTGGCAGCACGCCATACGAAACGCCATTCAACAGGCGGACTTCTTTCTTGTCTGTTTATCCAGCAATTCGGTAAACAAACGAGGGTTTCTGCAAAGAGAAATCCGAATCGCCCTCGACAAGTTGCAGGGGATGCTCGCCGAGGACATCTATCTGATTCCCATGCTTCTCGAAGAATGTCGGGTACCGGCCCCTTTGGACACCTTTCAGTGGCTGGACATGTCTGTCGCAGAAGGTTATGCGCATCTTCTACACGCGATTCGAGAGGGGATGAAGAGACGTTTCGGACAGGTCTAGCAGACTTGCACAGTCGATAGGTCGTTCCGTAGAGGAACAGGGTGACTTCCGAGGAAAGGAGTCAGTCGGATGATACACGAGTATCTCAAGTTGGGGAAGGTACGCTTGTACTTGCTGCTATCACAGGACGATACTGTAAAGTCGGTGTCGACGGAAGATGAAGATGAGACAAGAATCGCAGCGTGCTCGTGGTCGCGAGATCCTGGATTTGTAGTCAAGGTTGATCCAGAACTTCAGTGCCTGACAGAGGTAGAACGAGCTTCTTGGAGGGATGCTCAGAAGTGGTTGGCGAAGAAGCGGCTCGAGTTGAAGCGCGTCATCTGCGAACAATGGAACTACTGCGCCCGAAGAGCAGATTACGGAGATGATTATGAGCGATTGGTCGAGGATGTCGCGTCGCAGCTTGCGCCCGTCGTCGGTGAGAAGCTTGCTGATATCGTTGCAGTGCTCCTCTTCAAAGAGAGTTTGTATAGTCTTTGTGAATGCGGCGACCTGAACAGGCTGATGAACGAGGCCAAAGCCGCTTTCAAGGCGAGACGATTTACCGATGATACTCTGCGTCTCTTCGCTCATATAACTGACCTTGATCCCGACAACCACTATGCGCACTGGTGTCAAGGTGTGATCTATGATAGCGATCAACGTTATGACGAATCCCTTCCACACTATGAGAGAGCAGTCGCGATCAGTCCGAGCCAACCTCAGTATCTGAACAATTTGGGCTATGCTTATACCAACCTTGGCAAGGACTTGGGCACGGCCCAGGAATACATCAGTCTGGCCCTGGATATGGCATGGGATGATCCATATGGCAGACCCGTTTGCCTTGACAGTCTTGGTTGGCTCCTCTGCCAACGTGGGGACGTTGAACAAGGCCTCAGGCACCTATTGGCGGCATGTCAGATTGTGCGCCCGAAGAGGGAGGAGTTTGGGACGGATCTGCTCCAAGAAATTCTCTATCACCTTGCCGCGGGTTATAAAGCCGTTCATCGCTGCGCGGAATGCCAGGGAATAGTCGAGGAAATCACGCAGCTCGATGAATCGTCCCTCTGGGCGGAGAAGGCGAAGAAGTTGCGGCCATGAAGATCTGGCGCGGATGCCTTTCGTGCCGCGCCCAGCGATGAACTGGGGCGTGCGTGCGCCGACGCCCAGGCGCTGAAGCAAGGTCGATAGGCGATTGGTCTTGCAGTGCTGAACATGCCGTACGATGCACAACTGCACACCATGTCGCAGGAGCATGGCTTCCGGGCATAACTACAGAAATGTAATTATCTTCCTTTCGTTCTACATAAATGCAGACACTCGCGCACCCTTATGAGAAAGGACGACGCCATGTAACTATCTGCGGAAAAGCGGCTTATGAGAATTGCACTCCTTCACGGCAGGTTTGGCACGGGGTTTGTGATTACATCCGCAGGTCTGTTGGCGCCTCTGCTCGGTGTTCGCGAGCAGGGGGGTATCCAGATGGGGGCGAATCATCATTCGCCCGTACCTGATAAGGGGACACAGGAATGATGGCAACAGGGAATCGGTCTATCGTGACAGCGCGCGGGAGGTGGATGGTAGGGGCGAATCATCATTCGCCTGCATTTGCGGCCGTGATCGGGCTTATCATCTTTACGGGAGCAGCCGGCGCCGCGCGTGCCGGCGAAGAGGGTGGTGCAGTTGCGCCGGTTCAAGCGTCCGTGGACTCCGGCGATACGGCATGGGTGCTGGTCAGCGCGGCGCTGGTGATGCTCATGACGCCGGGGCTGGCGTTCTTCTACGGCGGGCTCGTCCGTCGTAAGAACATGCTCTCGGTGCTCATGCAGTGCCTGATGATTCTGTGCCTGGTCAGCCTGCAGTGGGTGGTGCTTGGGTACAGTCTTTCGTTCGCGCCGGGCAACGGCCTTGTCGGCGGGCTGAAATGGCAGTTCCTGAACGGCGTGGGCCTGGAGCCGAACGCCGATTACGCGGCGACGATCCCGCACCAGGTCTTCATGATGTTCCAGATGATGTTCGCCGTGATTACGCCGGCGCTGATTATCGGGGCGTTCGCGGAACGGATGAAGTTCTCCGCCCTGTGCGTCTTCATGCTGCTGTGGGCGACCTTCGTTTACGATCCCGTCGCACACTGGGTGTGGGGCGTCGGCGGCTTCATGAGGAACTGGGGCGCTCTGGACTTCGCCGGCGGCACGGTAGTGCATATCAACGCCGGCATGACGGCGCTGGCGGCGGCGCTGGTGCTGGGTCGCCGGCAAGGGTATCCGCAGGGGATCTCGCCGCCGCACAACCTGCCCTTGGCGGTGCTGGGTGCGGCGTTGCTGTGGTTCGGCTGGTTTGGATTCAATGCCGGCAGCGCGCTGGGCGCCGGCGGTCTGGCGGGCAGCGCGTTCACGGCGACGCATATCGCCGCGGCGGCGGCGGGCGTGACCTGGGCCCTGTTGGATTGGCTCAAGCACAGCAAGCCCACGACTCTGGGCATGATCACCGGCGTGGTCGCGGGATTGGTGTCGATCACTCCGGCCGCGGGATTCGTCACGCCCATGGGCGCGATCTGGATCGGGGTCGGGGCGGGCGTCATTCCCTGGCTGGTCGTGACCTATGTCAAAGGGGCGCTGGGTTATGACGATTCGCTGGACGCCTTCGGCGTACACGGCATCGGCGGCATCTGGGGCGCGATTGCCACCGGCATTTTCGCGACCCGGGCGGTCAATCCGGCCGGAGCAGACGGTCTGCTCTACGGTAATCCGGCCCTGCTGTGGATTCAGATCAGGGCCGTGGTGGTCACAGTCGTGTGGTCGTTCGTGCTGGGCTTCGTGCTGCTCAAAGTCGTCCAGGCGTTCATGGGGCTGCGGGTCAGCGAGCACGAGGAGCGCGTGGGCCTGGACCTGACACTGCACCGTGAGGCGGCCTACACCGTGATTGACTGAGTGTACGCTGCATGTCATTGCGAGCGGAGCGACGCAATCTCTCACGCTGCGGGTTGAGATTGCTTCGTAGCTACGCTCCTCGCAATGACTTGAAGGAGAAAGGAAACAAGCACGTGAAATACGTCGTTGGCATCATTCAACCCGACCGGCTGGACGAGGTGCTCAAGAGGCTGACAGACGAAGAGGTCCACCTGGTGACCGTCTCGAACGTGCTCGGCCGGGGCCGGCAAAAGGGCATTGCCCAAGTCTATCGTAGCCACAAGGAGCAGGGCAGTCTGCTCAAGAAGGTGAAACTGGAAATCGCCGTCAACGAGGCGTTCGTCGAGAAGACCGTCAAGGCGATCCTCGGGGGGGCCCAATCCGGGCAGATCGGCGACGGCAAGATCTTCATTTTGGATTTGCATGAATGTGTCCGCATCCGCACGGGCGAGCGGGGCGGCGAAGCAATCGGATGACCCTCAATTCCAACCCAATGCAAGAGAAAGGAACAGGAAATGACACCCAAAGAGTTCTTCGAGTTCGCCAAGAAGCACGGGGCTCAGATGATGGACCTCAAGTTCGTGGACATGCTGGGCACCTGGCAACACTGCTCGTATCCGATCCCGACGATCAACGAGAGCGTGTTCGAGGAAGGGCTCGGCTTCGACGGCTCGTCGATCCGCGGCTGGCAGGAGATTCACCAGTCGGACATGATGGCCGTGTGCGACCCGAATACGGCGGTGATAGACCCATTCTTCAAGGAGCCCACCGTCAGCGTGATCGCCAACATCGTGGACCCCGAGACCCGCGAGCTGTACAGCAAGTGCCCGCGCACGGTCGCGATGCGGGCCGCCGAATACCTGGAGAAAACGGGCCTCGCCGACACGTGCTTCATCGGCCCGGAGCCTGAGTTCTTCATCTTCGACGAGGTCCGCTACGAGCAGAACCAGCACACCGGCATGTACCAGATCGACTCGGTCGAAGGGGCGTGGAACACGGCCCGGTTCGAGGAGCCCAACCTCGGCTACAAACCGAGCTTCAAGGGTGGCTACTTCCCCGTCAGTCCGACGGACACCTATCATGACCTGCGCGGCGAGATGGTGTACGAACTGATGAAACTCGGGATCGAGGTCGAGGCCCACCACCACGAGGTCGCCACGGGCGGTCAGGCGGAGATCGACATGAAGTTCAAGGAGCTGACGCAAATGGCGGACCAGTTCATGTGGTACAAGTATGTGCTCAAGAACGTCGCCAAGCGGCACGGCAAGACCGTGACGTTCATGGCCAAGCCGATCTTCCAGGACAACGGCAGCGGCATGCACACGCACTTCTCGCTGTGGCAGGGCGGCAAGCCCCTGTTCGCGGGCGACAAGTACGCCGGCCTGAGCGAGATGGCGCTGTACGCTGTCGGTGGTATTCTGAAGCATGCTCCGGCCCTGCTGGCCTTCTGTGCGCCGACCACGAACAGCTACCGGCGCCTGGTGCCCGGGTTCGAGGCGCCCGTGAACCTGGTGATGAGCGCTCGCAACCGCTCCGCTTCGGTCCGGATCCCGATGTACTCCAAGAGCCCCAAGGCCAAGCGCATCGAGTTCCGCTGTCCCGACCCGACCGCCAACGGGTACCTCGCCTGGAGCGCAATCCTGATGGCGGCCCTCGACGGGATCCAGAACAAGATCGACCCCGGCAAGCCGCTGGACGTGAACATCTATGAGATGAGCGCCGAGGAGTTGGCGAAGTTTCCGAAGACCCCCGGGTCGCTGGAGGAATCCGTCAACGCGCTGGAGCAGGACCACAAGTTCCTTCGGCAGGGCGACGTGTTCACCGAATCGCTGATCGACTCGTGGATCAACTGGAAGCGGGACAACGAGATCAGCCAGATCGCGTTGCGGCCGCATCCGCACGAGTTCGCTCTGTACTACGACAGTTGATCGATCTATAGGAGCATGGGCGTGGGTTCCCAAACGCGATAGATCGTGTTTGGGCTCCCTGTCCCGCCCATGGGTTCAGATCACGGGCAGGATGCCCGTGCTACGATGTTCGCTGCAACGAGTGTGCAGTCGGCATTGGGTTGTGGGCGAGGTCTGCTGCTGCCGGTTGGACTTGCTGGGGATAACCGAGCGGCGGGGGCCTCGCCCCTTTTCTATCTACGAATGACGATTTACGATTTACCATAGTGAGGTTCGCGGGGACGGGAGTGTCAATCCGGTGGCAGGAACTTCTTGATCGTCGCGGCGCAGATTCGGTCCAGGGCCTTCGGGGCTTCTTCGCCGCCGCAATTCGTCGCGGCCAGCACGGCGAAGTTCCGCAAGGGGGCGACCCAGGCGACGCAGTAGTTCATGCCGTTGCTGCCGGCGTGCGAGAGGACCGGGCCGGCGCCCCAGGAGCGTTCGTGGAGGCCCCAGCCGAGGGCATAATCGCCGTCGAACGGAGGCTCCCGCAACTGCCGGACCTGGAGCGGCTCCAGCAATCCTTCCTCGCCCCGCGTCGCCGCCAGGACGCACCGGACGTACTTCGCCCAATCCGCCATCGAACAGTGCACGCGCCCGGCGGGAGTGATGAACGGCGGATTGTCGCTGAGCGGTCCCGGATTGATGGGGACAATTTTGTCGCCGCTCCGGCGATGCTGCCAGGGAGTGTCGATCCGTTCCGCGCTGCCCATAGCCCCAAACCCGGCGGTGCTCATCCCCAGCGGCTCAAAGAGCAGGCGCCGCAACAGCGTCTCGTAGTCTTCGCCCGTCACCTGTTCGATGACGGCGCCGGCAATGGTGAAGCCCGCGTTGGAATAGAGCTTCTTCTCTCCCGGTTTGCAGACCGGCGGCTGGCCCAGGACAATCTCGGTGACCCGCCGGCGCTGGGCGGGAGGCGGCTTCCAGATGAGCCGCAGGAGCTCTGTTCTGCCCACTGGTGCGAAGCCATTGGTCATCGGCGGAACCCCGGCGCGGTGGGACAGCAGGTGCACCAGGGTCACATCGCGATAATCCGGGTGCATCGTGTCCCTCCATTGCGGGAAATACTCCGCCAGGGTCGTCTCCCATTTCAGCTTGCCCTGCTGCACGAGCAGGCCGACCAGCGAGGCCGTCATCGCCTTGGTGCACGAGCCTAGGTGAAACGGGTCGTTCACGTCCACGGCGGTGTCGCTGCCGTGCTTGCGCACCCCGACCGCGCCGACCGTGCGGAGTTCGCCATCGACAATCACCGCCGCCGCCACCGCCGGCAGCGCATAGTCCTCGCGCACGGCCGCCAATTCCTTCATCAAATCAATATTCTGTGGATTCTGCGCAGCCGGCCCCGGATTTGCACGGACGAACAGCCCTGCAGCCAGCCAGACTCCACACACAGACCATAGCATTCGCATAACGATGCTCCCAATCGACCGGGACGGATATGAGTGCAGACACTCTCGGCCGGTCGCCTCATTCGGCGCCGACGAATTCTATGATGGAGATGACGGCGTTGGAGCCTTCGCGGGCGTTGTGCGCCTCAATGAGGATTCTGCCATCGGCGGAGTCCTGTGCGGTGATCCGCTGTTGGAGCCAGCGGCCCTCCTGGAAGCTCTCGACCAAGCCGAGCGACTTGCCGGCCACGCTCACGGCCTGCCTGCGGCCGCCCTGGAAATTGTCGGGGTCGATGACGTACAGGCGCAGCACACCGACGGTGTCTTTCGGCACGGTCAACTCGATTCGCAAATCCTTGTCATCGGCGCGGCAGTGATACACCGGCACGCTCCATCCGTCGAAGGTGTAACCGGACTTGGGTCTCGCGGCGAAGCCAGGCTCGGCGTAGATCACCTCCTGCTCGGGCCGGCCGCACAACATGAGAAATCGCACGTGTCGCTCTTTCAGATCCTCCACCTCCGGCAGTTTCTCCTGGTCCGGCCAGAATGCTATTTCCGGTGCCGGGGCGCGGTCGGCGGCCGACGGCATGGTGGGCAGAGCCGCGTGCGGCTCGGTTTGGTACCAGTACACGACGCTCGACAACTGGAGCGTGCTGCCGGGTTTGCTGAACTCCCGGCGGAACATCGGATGCTCGTTGGCCCCGAAGCCGACGGCCACGCGCAGCGATTTGTCGAAGCGGATGGCGTCGTTGAGGAAGAACCGGTAGCCGAGGGCCCCTTTCAGGAATGGGAAGTAGCCCGTGAGCGGGAACATGCTCTCCGTCGGTGGAAAGCCCCAACTGAATCCGAAGGAATCCTCGAGCCCCTGGAACTCAATCGACGCCGTCTCCTCTCCGTCGATGTAGAACTTCTCGTTCCCGTCAACGGGGTAGCCGGAGCGGCCGGGCCGGCGGATCGTCACGTTCCAGCCGACGAATTTGCCCTTGCCTCTTGCTTCAAGCGCAGTGTAATCGCGCTGTCCTAGCAGCAGGCCCTCCTGCCGCCAGTGGGCGTGGAAATAGCCACTGTCGCCAAGGACGGTATCGACAGTCCGGTACATGACGTAGCTGTAGCAGGGCATGATCTTCCATAATTCGTCCCCCGGCTCCAGCGGGCCGTCATAGACCAGCTCGACTTTCGCCGACGTTCGGAAGGGCATGGGGAAGTAGGCGTTGAAGCCGCGGCGCTTGTTCACGAGGGCGGTGTTCACCTCCTCGCGCAGGCCCGCCGGGTCGCAGAAGAAATCGACGAGCGGGCAGTCGACGCTGGGCGACGCCTCGCCGTCCCAATACGCCTTCAGGAGCACGTCGCGATTGAGCTTCAGCGTTTGCGGCATGGCGAAATGAATCATGGTGATGACCGCCGGCCCTTTGATCTCGGCGACGACGACCTGCCTGGAGGTGTTGAACCGCGCGCTCAGGGCGTTCTCGACCCACAGGGCATTCTGCGCCGCCGTTCGTCCCGGCGTGAGTTGCGGCAGGTCCGAAATCCCCGCAGCGAGACACGCCGCATGTCCCAACGCCATCGTCGCCACAAACACATGCAGTACGTTCAGCTTCATAGGCCACCTCCACAATCGACGCCGCGCCGGCAGGGCAAACCAGTCTGAGCCTGCCGGCGCATAGAATACAGCAGCACCTCGCACAATGGAACAACCGGTGTCATACTGCCCAGAGCTTCGTTCGTTACATGACCGGGTGGCAGTGTCAAGAGGTCCCCAACGCGATGTATCGCGTTGGGGGGGCCCCATGCGAAGCCTGGCGATGGCTTCTCACACATGCAAAAGAAACCATCGCTGAGGCCTTCGGCCTTGGACGCTGCCGCCCCAGGTATTCACTAATACGGATTGGGAAAAATTCTTGCGCCCCGTGTGTCATCCCTTCGGCTACGCTCAGGGCAGGCTCTGAACGAAGCGCAGCGCCGTGAAGGGGTTCCCCAAACGCGAATGATTGCGTTTGGGGGCCCAACGATCT
>CAYFUB010000621.1:0-9263 GCA_964346195.1 uncultured Pirellulales bacterium | reverse complement strand
TTCATGCATGGTGCCGGCGCGGTGGCTGGAGCGGCATTCGTGGGAGTGACACAGGGGCCCTTTGTCGGCAGGGCCAAGGGCGCCAACGAGCGGCTTGGGATTGGGTTTATCGGCTGCGGCGGGCGCAGTGGTGCGCACTTTCAGACGGTGCACTGGCTCAAGACGCAGGCGAAGGAGCCGATTGAAATCGTCGCCGCCTGTGACGTTTATCGGCCCCGGCTCCAACAGCGGCTTGACGGCTACGGCGGCAAAGGGTACATGGACTATCGCGAGCTGCTGGCCGATCCGAATGTGGATGTCGTGTGTATCTCCACGCCGGACCATCTGCACGGCTACCAGGCCATCGACGCGATCAAGGCCGGTAAGCACGTCTATTGCGAGAAGCCCGTGACGCACTGGCGGCAGTTCGAGCTGACCAAGAAGCTCGCCCAGACCGTCAGGGAATCCGACCGGGTGTTTCAAATCGGGACACAGGGAATGTCCGACGCAGCGTACCACCAGATGCGAAAGCTCGTGCAGGACGGGTTGATCGGCAAGCCGATCCACGCGGAGTGCGGCTATTTCCGTGTCGGCGACTGGGGCGAACGCGGCATGCCCATCGATGACCACGACGCCAAGCCCGGGCCGGACCTCGACTGGAAAGCCTTTCTGGGCGACGCTCCCCAGCGGCCTTTCGATGTCAGCCGGTTCTTCCGCTGGCGGATGTACGAGGACTACGCGGGCGGGCCGTCCACCGACCTGTTCCCGCACGGACTCACGCCGACGCTGTATATTCTGGGCGTGAAGATGCCGAGCACCGTAGTGGCGACCGGGGGCAAGTTCCGCTACCAGGAGCGCGAGATACCGGACACGTACAACACGCTCATCGACTATCCGGAAGGCATCACCGTTGCGGTTCTGGGCACGCAGGGCAATGACTACTATGGCACGGGCGGTCGCGGCGCCCCCGGGCGGATTCCGGTGATTCGCGGCTGGGACGGCGCCTTGACGATCCACGGCAACGAAATCGTCTTCGTTCCGACCGACCAATCGAAGAAGCAGCCACAACGATTCCCCATCGAGCACGGCGAGGACTTCACCGGCTACTGGCGGAATTTCCTGGCCTGCTGCCGGTCCGGAAACAAAGAGACGCAGAGCCCTATGGACCTGGCCTACTACGTCCAGACGGCATTGCAGATGGGCATGCTCGGCCTGACGCAGGGCAAGGTCGCCAGATTCGACCCGGCCGGGGAACAGATTGTGCTGTGAGCCGGCGTCTCAAGCCGACGCCCATACAGGTCGAGATAGCTGCAAGGGTGTCCGGGCCTCAGGTGAGGTCGTTCGGGGTACAGTCTCACATGGATGGTGGATTATCGGTCTTTTACGATGGCACGCACGAGAAAAGGAGGTTAATGACATGCTTCACAGAAAAGCTCTTATCATAGCGATCCTTGTGGCGGCTCTCTCGTCGGTCCTGGTTGCACAGGGGGATGTCCGTCCACCGGTTGGCCCGTCTGTCTTCGAGCCTCGACCGCCTATGGCGCCCGACCGTCCGATCAGGGAACGTGTCCAGGAGCTGCGCGCCCGGGCGCAGGAGGCGCGCGAGCTGGCCGAGCGGCTGAGCCGGGAGGCCGACGAGCTCGAGCGAATGGCGCAGCAGCCATTCGGTCCTGAGAGAGGCCCGGAGAATATGGAGCGCATCCGCCGCGAATTGGCCGAGATCAAGGAGGCCATCGGGCGAGCGGAACGGGAAGGACGCTGGGAGGAAGTGGCAGACTTGCGGCGGAATGCCGAACGCCTGATCGCGCAGCTCCAGCCGCCTGAGCCGGGGCCGCGCAGGGGCGGTCCCCAGGAGATCAAAGGGCACATCGAGCGGCTGCGGGACGAGGCACGCAGGGCGAAGGAACAGGGCCGATTCGAGGAGTCGGAACGCCTTTGGAATGAGGCCCAGAGCATTGAGATGAAGCTGCGCCACGAGTATGAAATCAGGAGGATCAGCGAACAGGTCGAGGCCATGCGCGACAAGGCGGTCGCCCTGCGGGAACAGGCCGAGCGCGCCGAGCGCGAGGGCCGGCTTGATGAGGCGCGGATGCAGCGTCAGAAGGCCGAGAAGATCGAGCGAGAAGCCGAGGAAGGAGCCCGCAAGGCAGAACGGTTCAAAGCCGAAGCCCGGCTGAAAGAATCGGGCAAGCCCCCCTTGGAACCGGGGCCGCGACCGCAGGATGGCGAGTTGATGCGGGTCGTCGAAGAGCTCAAGCGCGAGGTCAAACGCCTCCGCCAGGAGATGAACGAGCTCAGAGAGCGCATGGGGGACAGGCCGGTATAGTGCTGCCGCATATTGATTTCGGATTCGCAGATATCCTTCAACCTGGCACACACCCACGGTTGGCACTCCGGGCTGGGTCTGCGCCATTAGGGCGGATACATGCGGCGGCCCACGACGATTCTCAAGGCCGATTTCGGCCCTCGTAGCCAAAATAGTCACAAGAATCGGCTCTACGATTCTCGGGATTTTGCCGATTCTATGCCATAATGGACGCACGGTTTATTGACAGCTTCATTGTGAGATTGGGACCCGACTGAAGAAATGAATTTCGACCCGCGAACGATGCAGGATTGGGAGATTGCCGAGGCGGCTGAAGAGCATATGAAGCCCATTCAGCAGCTTGCGGCCGAGCTGGGCGTGCGCGCCGGCGAGCTGATTCCGCACGGCAACAAGCTTGCCAAGGTTGATTATCAAGAGGTGCTGGCGCGGTTACAGGACGCTCCCACGGCCAAGTACATCGATGTGACTGCCATCACGCCCACCCCCCTGGGCGAGGGCAAGACGACGACCACGATAGGCCTGATCGAAGGTCTGGGGCTGCTCGGCAAACGCGTGTGCGGGGCCATCCGCCAACCGAGCAGCGGGCCGACATTCAATATCAAGGGCTCGGCGGCCGGCGGCGGGCTGGCGCAGTGCATACCGCTGACACCCATCTCCATCCGCCTGACGGGCGATATCGAGGCCGTGACCAGCGCGCATAACCTGGCTATGGTGGCCCTGACGGCGCGAATGCAGCACGAGCGCAATTACACTGATGCCCGGCTGGCTAAGAGCCACCTCAGACGCCTGGACATCGATCCGAATCGCGTGCAAATCGGCTGGGCGATTGATTTCTGCGCCCAGGCGTTGCGGCAAATCCGCATCGGGTTGGGCGGGAATAGGAACGGGTTCGAAATGGATTCAGGTTTCCAGATGGCCGTCGCCAGCGAAGTGATGGCCATTCTATCGGTGGCGAGGGACCTGAAGGACCTGCGTGAGCGGATCGGCAGGATGGTCGTGGCTTACGACAGACACGGAAAGGAAGTGACGACGGCGGCTCTGGAAGTGGACGGCGCGATGACAGCCTGGCTCGTCGATGCCATCAATCCGAACCTGGTCCAGACCATCGAGGGCCAGCCCGTGTTCATTCACGCCGGACCGTTCGCCAATATCGCCATCGGTCAAAGCTCGATCATCGGCGACCGGCTCGGCGTGAAGCTGGCCGATTACCACGTCACCGAGAGCGGGTTTGCCGCCGATATCGGGTACGAGAAGTTCTGGAACCTCAAATGCCGCATGTCGGGTCTGCGGCCGGACGCGGTTGTCATCGTGGCGACGCTCCGGGCCCTGAAGATGCACGGCGGCGGCCCGCCCGTCAAGGCGGGGATGCCGCTCGACGAGGTGTATACGAGCGAGAGCCTGGACCTGGTCGAGAAAGGCTGCGAAAACCTCATCGCACACATCGAAATCGTCAGAAAGAGCGGCGTGCGGCCGATTGTCTGCACCAACCGGTTCAAAACCGATAGCGAGGCCGAAATCGCCGTGGTGCGAGAAATCGCCGAGGCCAACGGCGCCAAGGCCGTCACCTCCGACCATTGGCTCAAGGGCGGTGCGGGTGCCGCACAGCTGGCCGAGGCTGTGGTCGAGAGTTGTGCCCGGAAGAACGATTTCCACTTTCTCTACGACCTGGAAATGCCGCTGACGAAGCGAATCGAATTGATCGCCAGGGAGGTCTACGGGGCCGAGGGAGTGACCTACACAGACAGTGCGCTGGCGAAGATCGAAGCCCTGGAGGCGGAATCCCTCGGCACGACCCTCGGGACCTGCATGGCCAAGACGCAGCAGAGCCTGTCACACGACCCGGAGCTGAAGGGCCGGCCACGAGGCTGGACCCTGCCGATCAACGACATTCTCGTCTACAAGGGGGCCGGCTTCATTGTCCCGGTGGCCGGGGCCATCAAGCTGATGCCGGGCACGGGCTCCGACCCCGCCTTCCGCCGCATCGACGTCGATGTCAACACGGGCAAGGTCAGAGGCCTCTTTTGATTGACGATTTACGATTTATGATTTACGATTTGACCCGGTGTCGAGCGCGCCGTCGTTCAATCGTAAATCGTAAATAGTAAATGGTAGATCCAAAGGCATGACAGCGAAGATCATTGACGGCAGGCAGGTGGCCGCGGACATCCGGGCCGAGCTCAAGAAAGAAATCGCCAAATTGAAGGAGAAGGGGGTCGTGCCCGGCCTCGGGGTTGTTCTGGTGGGTGACGATCCCGCTTCGAAGTCCTACGTGACCGCCAAGGAGCGCGCCTGTGAGGAGATCGGCATCTACTCCGACGACAACCGCCTGCCGGCGGGGACGTCGCAGGATGAGCTGCTGGCCGTGGTGGGGCGGATGAACGAGAACCCGAAGATCAACGGCATCCTGGTCCAGTTGCCCCTGCCGCGACACCTCAACGAATCTGAGGTGCTCCTTGCCATCGACCCCGCTAAGGACGTTGACGGCTTTCACCCCGTCAACGTCGGGAAAATGGTCGTGGGCGAGAAGGCCTTTTTACCCTGCACGCCGCATGGCGTGGTGCAACTGCTCCTGCGCAGCGGCGTGACCATCGAGGGCGCACACGTCGTGATCGTCGGCCGCAGCAACATCGTCGGCAAGCCGCTTGCCAACATGTTGATTCAGAAGAGTCCCACCGGCAACGCGACAGTCACGGTCTGTCACACGCGAACGAAGGACCTTGCCCATTACACGCGCCAGGCGGATATCGTTATCGCGGCCGCCGGCAAACCCAAGACCATCACGGTAGACATGGTCAGGGATGGTGCCGTCGTGATCGACGTGGGTGTCAATCGGATCGAGGATGCGACGAAGAAGGCGGGCTATCGCCTCGTCGGCGACGTCGATTTCGACGCCGTCAAGGAAAAAGCCTCCCTCATCACGCCCGTCCCGGGCGGCGTCGGCCCCATGACCATCACGATGCTCCTCTACAATACCGTCGCATCCGCCCGGCGCGCCGCCGGGCTCGAATCGTAACGGCGATTCACAGGAGCGGCAGGAGCCTCCGCACGCCGGCACGGATTCTGGCGAGGAGCGTCTTCCTACGTGGCGTGCCGCAGGCCCACCGGAGAATCGGGAACTGCTGCGCTGGTTTGGGCGGCGGCGGTTTGCAGGCGGATAGGGAACTCGAGGTGACAACGGACTCGTGTGGCACGTGGCCGGACAGCATCTGCTGATAGGCGCGCGCGATATTTTTCTCCAATTCCTGCCGCGTTCGGCCCCGGGCCGCGACTTCGGGATGGTCGACGAGCCGGCCCATCCAGCCTTTGTCGCCTTTCCAGTACATCATGGCCATTGGGCTTTTTGCCATTGCCGCTCCTGTGCGGACTGCACGTGGATCACATCGCCCGGTCTGCATAGCCGATTTCCCGGGCTCTTAACCAAGGTACAGGCTTGCGGTATGCGGGACACCCTGCTAAACTGCACTCGGATCACTTTAGGACTTTTCCTGTGGACTGACAACGGGCAAGTGCAGATCATGACAGACAATTGTGTTCGTGTCATCGACAGAGTCGCACCGTCCGCCACCGGAGAATCAGACGTTGAGTTCTGCAAAATGGACATTCGGCCTATATTTTTCACGGAAACCGGCCTCACGATTTCCGTGAAGAATCGATTTAAGTCTTTCGCTGTTCAATACTTACGGTTCGGGGGGAAAGATCGTGGAACGGATTTTTCCCTCCCAAGGTAGGGCGAATGTCCATTTTGCAGAGGTTCACTTCGAAGGAGGAAACACCATGAGGCACATCACGCGCAGGGGGTTCATGAAGGGGTCACTGGCCGCCGGTCTGGGCATGGCGTTGACGAGTCCGGCGTCGCGGGTTCGCGGGGCCAACGACGAGATTCGGGCCGCGGTCATCGGCATCAACGGCCGGGGCGGCTCGCATATCAGTGCGTTTGAGGAGATCGATGGCGTGCGGGTCGTGGCCCTATGCGACGTCGATCGGAACGTCCTGAACAGGAAGGCCACGGCGTTCGAGGAGAAGTACGGCCGCAAGGTGGACACATACGTCGACCTCCGCAAGATGCTCGAAGACAAGAATATCGATGTCGTCGGGATCGCCACGACGAATCACTGGCACGCGCTGGCCACCATCTGGGCCTGCCAGGCGGGTAAGGATGTTTATGTCGAGAAGCCGTGCAGTCACAACGTCTTCGAGGGACGCAAGTGCGTGGAGGCCGCCCGCAAGTACAAGCGCATCGTCCAGCACGGCACACAGAGCCGTTCCAGCCGCGGCTGGGCCCGGCAGGTGGCGGCCATCGCCAGCGGCAAATACGGCAAGCTGCTGGTCTCCAAGGGCGCGGCCTCCAAGAATGGACGAGGCCGATGGAGCATCGGCTTCAAGCCGATCAAAGAGCCGCCGGCGAATCTGGATTACGACATCTGGCTGGGCCCGGCAGCGGAGCAGCCGTACCACGAGAATCTGGTGCATTACAACTGGCACTGGTTCTGGGACTTCGGCAACGGCGAGATTGGCAACCAGGGCGTCCATCAGATGGACATTGCCCGCTGGGCGATTCCGGGCTCGACCCTGCCCAGGAGCGTGATCAGCATGGGCGGACGCTGGGTCGAGTCGACGGAGGGCCATCCGCCCTTCACGGACCAGGCCCAGACTCCCAACTGCCAATTGACGATTATGGACTTCGGCGGGCCGCTGCTGGTGTTCGAGGTCATTGGCCTGGTCGATAGGGTGGGGGTGGACGGCAAGAAGTATCCGCCCAACGTAGGCAACGAGTTCTACCTGGAGGCCGGAACCATCCGGGGCGGCAAATTCTATCGCAAGGACTCCGACGAGGCCGAGGACCTGGTGGACGTCGAGGTCGAGATGGGTCCCGGCGGCCACTTCGAGAACTTCATTCACGCCGTACGCAGCCGCAAGGTCGAGGACCTCAACGCGGACATCGCCGTTGCGCATCCGTCCGCTGCGTGCTGCCACCTGGGCAACATCTCGTACCGCCTCGGCCGGCAGGTCGCCGGCACGACCCGGCCCGATGTTCTCGACAAGCACGAGGAAATCGCCAGGTCCTGGGACAGGGTCCTGGAGACCGTCAAAGGCGCGATAGGTCTCGATGTGTCGAAGGGCACGTACCAACTCGGACCGATGCTCACGTTCGGTCCAGAGGGGGAGAAATTCGTGGGCAACGCGGAGGCCGACAAGCTGCTGACGCGGCCGTACCGCGAGCCGTTCGTCGTACCGGAGCGTGTCTGATCGCGGTTCAGGTTCCGTCACCCTGACTTGAAGAGAAGGGGCATCCGGTCGGACGGGCTGCATGCCCCTTTGTCATGTCGGGTGCCGGCTCATACGGATTACGCTTTAGAATTTCGTATCTCCGGGTGGCAGCGTCAAGGGGTCCCCAACGCGATACATCGCGTTGGGGGCCCCATGCGCAGCTTGGCGATGGTTTTCCTTGAAGCAAAGGAGCCATCCCCAAGGTCTTCGACCCATTCGACTTCGCTCAGGGCAGGCTCTTGAGGCTGCCACCCGCTGCTCATGCCACACTACCAAAAACTCATTCGCAATCGGTATCAGCCCCAGGCTTTCTGCAGGACGATGCCGGCGATGATGAAGAACAGGCCGACCACGGTGGACGGGCGGATGGTCTCGCCCAGCACCAGCGCGATGACGAGCAGCGAGAGGAAGGGGACGAGGTAGATCAGGTTGACCACGTGCGCGGTGGTTCTGGCGCTCTTGAGGGCCTTGAGCCAGACCAGGAACGTGATGCCCATCTCGAAGAGGCCGATATAGGCGCCGCCGAGTACGCCCTGCCAATGGTACGCAGGCGGCGTGCGGAGCAAAATCAGGACGATGACGATATAGACGGCGGCGAACAGGAAATTCAGAAACAGCCGCACCGCTTCATCGCACCGGTCCTTCGTGTTGTAGATCCAGAACAGGGCCCAGACGACCGTGCTGCCCAGCGCCAGCAGGACTCCGGGGCCGTTGCTGAACCGAAAGGCCAGAAGGTCCGCCGGCCGTTCCGGGCGCACGGCGATGATGAACACGCCGGTGAAACTGACCAGGATCGCGAGAATGCTGGCGGCCCGGATACGCTGGCCGAGCAGCGGAATCGAGAGCAGCACCAGTACCAGCGGCCAGACGAAGTTGATCGGCTGCGCTTCCTGGGCGAGCAGTCGCGAGTACGCTTGAAACAAGACCGTGTAGTACAGGAACGGGTTCAGGAAGCCCAGCCCGGCCGACCAGAGGTAGTCGCCCCGTGTCAGTGTTCGCAGCAGTCGCAGCCGGTCCGTCGCGCCGAGATACATAAGGAGGACGGCCGCCGACGACACCGAGGCGGCCAATAGCAGGGGCAGCGCGCCCGTATAGCGCAGGGACAGCTTGAACGCGGTCGCCGAGGTGGCCCAGAAGAGGACGGCCACCGTCGCGTACACATAAGCCAGTCTCTGTTGTCTGTCGTCCGTATTCATCGCGCGGCATTATACGGGAAAGGCGTCCCCGCGGTCGTGGGAAAACCCGTCGCGCGCTCCCATCAGAGGGTGTGGTCGGGATGCGGTGGCGGCCCCTGCGGCTTTCGTAGCATGGGCGTCCCGCCCATGAAGGGTCCCCAAAACGCGATCTTCGCGTTTTGGGAGGGGCCCCCCAACGCGGAATTATGCGTTGGGGACCCCAAGCCCAGTCGCAGGGCCATCTTGGCCCTGCCTCCACGGGCGAGACGGGTTCCGCAAACGCGTCATTTTGCGTTTGGGGGCCTCAGACGCCCGTGATACTCACGGGCAAGATGCCCATGCTACGCGACTGCGGATGTGCAGTTGCCAAGCAGTCGGAATCCGCCACCGAATGCCGACCGCACCTCCCATCAAGGGGTGCGGCCGGAATCTAGTGGCGGTCCTTAGCTCGACTTTTGCCGTTTTTGGCGGCGTGACATGTGGGAAGATGCGGGAAAAACCGGGCATCAGCCAAT
>CAYFUB010000620.1:0-4758 GCA_964346195.1 uncultured Pirellulales bacterium | reverse complement strand
CCCGGCTCGTACAGCCGTCCAGCCTCGTCCCCCTTGGAGGCACGGTGATGACCTGGCCCAAAGACTACGCGGATCTGGCTGATCTGTTGGTCCGCGTCAGGGACGCGTTCAGCACTATCACGGGCAAGGCCGCCTGCATACTCGACCTGGAATACAAGAAAATGGCCCCGGGTGGAGCGGCGTTGCCATCCGGCGGACTGGTGGTCAAACAGGTACGCGAGATTCCCACCTCCGACCGCATGCAGACCCCTTTCCTGATCAACGAGCCCATGGAATTCGAGGTGTTCACCGGGGAGGTGGAAATCTTCGAAGCGACAGACGTATTCGCGGATCACCGGCTGAAATCCCGCTGGAAGCTCCAAACCCGCAACGTGATTCTGGACAGCAACGCTCTGGCCGAGAGCCTGTACGCCAACGTACAGATCGAGTATCTGGATGGCGACCGCATCGGCACCATCGCCCAGGAAATGGCTCTCTTGCCCTGTGCCGAACACGGCTTCGATGACAAGGGCACCATCGATAGCTGGCGGCTGCTGGACCTGGAGAACGCGCGTACGTATCACTTGCGGACGACGAACATACCGACCGCCGTCCCGCCCGCGCAGCGGCCCGTGTTCACGCTGGCGGACTTCGGCACACAGGGATATCAGATTCCCTTCAAATGTTTGATGGTAAACGTGGAATATGACCAGAAAGTCATATCTTGGGTCTCGGAGAACTCCTTAGGCGGCCCGGCCGGAAGATTGGACGTCACCAAGCAAAGCAGGGTCTACTTATGGCCCCACGTGCCTCCGAGCGATGATGATGTTCCCCAGGAGAGGACGTTTTCGGCCAACGGGGTCTCAATCAAGATATCCTTCTACTACCCACCCTTGCCACAGGGGCTGGTCAACTGGGGATTCCTGGGCGGCAACACCGGCCCCTTGAAGCGATGGAACCATACTACCATCGAGGGCCTGACCGCTGAGCCTATTGTGCTCAGGGGCTACTATTCCCAGACCTTCCGACCGGAACACCACAACCTCGTCGAACACTTTCTGTTCGAGCCAAGGCTAGAGCCCGGCATTTCCGACGCTGTCCTGACCGAGTTGAACACCATGGATGTGCGGTTCATTCACCTCATTCTCGACAACGTCCAGGAAGACGGTGATCAATCACAGATCCAGACTCACGGCTTTGACAAGCCCTCATGAGCCGCATCACGCGGTAATACCTCCGCCACCCAGCAGACCCATGATCAGCAGAACCACAAACACGATCAGAAAGATAAAGAAAAGGACTTTGGCCACACCGGCCGAAGCCGATGCGATCCCACCAAACCCGAACAGTGCGGCGACAATCGCCACAACGAGGAAAATCAATGCCCATCCTAACAGACCCATGGCTCTATCCTTTCTCATTGAATCGCGCCGGACCAATGGTCAGCGTTGTCTTTCCTTTTCTCCAATTGGCCATACGATGACGGACAATTCTCTCTTCATTCATCTAAACGTAGCTACGAACGTTTCTTCGGCGCCAGAGATAAGAGGATTGCCTATTTTGGAGGGTTCAGAGGCTTATCGTGGTCATGCTAATAGCGGTAGGTCGCCCGGATGGTGAGCACCAGCCCACCATGCGGATGAAGATACTCGCACTTCATGATTTGCCGTTTACGGTTGACTATTTGCTGTCTGCGCTTGCTCTGACCGCAAGTCGCATATCACAAACCGTCAACCCCTGCGCCCCGGACTCCAAGGATCAGACCTGTTGCCAGGAGATAGGGCGGATATCTTCGACCCTGGATTCGTCCAACTCGATCCCGAAGCCCGGCCGGTCGGGCAATTCGAGCATGCCGTTCACGGGCCTGGGTGAGTGTTTCTCGAAATCGTAGTACCCCTGCATCTTCTGAATCAGGTACTCCACCAGCGGGCAGACTTCGACCGGCTGGCCGGCCACTACGTGCGTAGCGGCGTGCAGGCTGTGGCCGTGCGGGATGACGTTCACGCCGTGAACGGACGCCAGCGTGCATATTTTGACCAGCTCGCTGACCCCGCCGCACCATTCCGGGTCGGCCTGGACGACCATGATCGCATCGGCCTTGAGGAACTCGTGGACGTCCCAGCGGCCGTAGAAATGCTCGCCCGTGGCCACCGGAATCGAAGTCTCCCGGCTGAATTCGATGAAGGCATCCAGGTTGGCCGTCTGGAAAGGCTCCTCGATCCAGCGCGGATGGTACTTTTCCACACGCCGGGCCCAGGCCAGGGCATACTGCAGGTCCCATTGCCAGAACGCATCGAACATCAAGTCCACATCGTCGCCCACGGCCTCACGCGCCAGTCGCACGACCTCGACATCTTTCTCGACACCCTCCGGCCCGTGGCTCGGCCCGCGGTCCCGCACAAACCACTTCTGATGCCGATACCCCTGCTCCTTCAGCTCGCGGGCCTTCGCCTGGAGAGCCCCGGCCTCCTGCGAAAAACCCAGGCAACTGGCATAGGCCCGGACTTTTCTGCGTGAGCCGCCGAGCAGCCGCCAGACCGGCAGGCCGAAGAGCCGGCCCCGAAGGTCCCACAGCGCGTTGTCGATGGCGCTGAGCCCGATGAGGTAGTGGCTGCCGCGCGAATGCCGGTCCGCCCGAAATATGCGATCCCAATGCGCCTCATGGGCCAGCGGGTCCTGCCCGAGCAGATGCCGCTTGAGGAAGCGATCGACAAACATCCCGGCCTCGCTATCGACCGGGCCGTAGAGACCTGCGATGCCACTGTCGGTTTGTATCTTCAGGTAAAGCGCCTTTCTCTTGTTTTTGCCCGTTACCTGCAGGACCTGCACGTCGGTCACCCTCAGGTTGGTCTGTCGGCCCGAGCCTGCCCCGCGCGCCACCACCTGCGCCCGAACGTCAATATGAGAGGCCACGCCCACCGTGGCGAGGCCGGCCAGAAAGCTCCGTCGCCCCATACTGTCGTTCATCCGTATCTCCTTTCATCCGAAAGACGATTCCAGGCTGGTCATATCCCGGCAATATACGTCCGAATGCCGACGGCCGCCACAAATCTCCTGACGGCTTGATTCTGCTACAGTATAATCCGCCCTTTTGTATCGGAAGTCGTCCTATGAACAAACTGGCAGTCCAGTTCGGGGCTGGTAATATCGGGCGCGGGCTCATGGGCCAGCTCTTCTGGGAGTCAGGCTTCGAGACTGTCTTTATAGACGCGAATTCATCCCTGGTGGACCAACTCAACCAACGAGGCCATTACCCGCTGCGGGTGCTGGATGCGTACTCAAGACGGATTCATGAGCTGACCATCAGCCGCTTCCGGGTGCTCGCCGTCAACCAGGAAAACGCCATTGCCGAGGCGATTGCGGATGCCCAGGTGGTCACTACAGCCGTGGGTGTGCCGAACCTCAATGCGATTGCACCCTTGCTGGCTGCAGGAATCCGCCGGCGATACGAGCAAAACGGCGGTCCACTCGACATCTACCTCTGCGAGAACATGCTGGGGGCCGCGGCCCTGCTCTCAGAGAGAACCATCGATCTCCTTGATGAGCCGGTGAGAGCCTGGACCCGAGCCGGCGTTGGTTTTGCCGGCACCAGCGTGGCCCGCATTGTCGGCGGTGGGGCCAGCCGTCCACAGGACGACCTGCTTCTGGTCGTCGCCGACGCGCATCGAGACATCCCCTATGACGGCAAGGCCATCCGCGCCGGCGGTCCTGACATTGAAGGATTCCACCCGGTGAATAATTTCAGAGCCGAGGTCGAGCGTAAGATCTTCACTCACAACATCGGCCACGCCGCCCTGGCCTACCTTGGATACCTGAGGGGCCACAGGTTCGTCCACGAAACCTTCGAGGACGATTTCGTCAACTCAGTGTTCGACGGTGCTCTGGACGAGACGACGGAGGCCCTGCTGCGACGGTATCCCGCCGACCTTGACCGGCAGGAACATCTGGAGGTCCGCAAGGATGTCCGGGTCCGCTTCGGCAATCCTCTCCTGCGGGACGGGATCACGAGGGTTGCGAAGGATCCGATCCGCAAACTCGGCCGCGACGACCGCATCATCGGGGCCGCCGATTTGTGCCAGTCTCAGGGCATTGCCACCCACCACATCGCGACAGTTTGCGCCGCGGCTCTATGCTACGACTATCCTGAGGATGCTCACGCGGCACGGTTGCAAACCCTGATTCAAGAGCAAGGCGTACCGGAGACACTCAGGCAAATGTCGGGCATCAAGCCGACCGGCGAATTCGCACGCGAGGTCGACGCCGAGTATCGCAGGCTCCTGGCCTCCCGCGCACCCGGCCCGCTTAGAACGTAGAGAGCGTCAAAACCGCGTCTTTAGTAGCATGGGCATCCTGCCCATGAGTCGCAGGGCCATCTTGGCCCTGCCGAGGGTCGGTTTTCCACGGGTAAGATGCCCGTGCTACTGTTCACATACCCCTTTTAGTCCCTGAAGACGACGCTCTCGGCGTTCTCGATGTAGAAGCGGCCCTGCTCGGCGCTCGTGATCTTCCGGTCATGGACCCAAAGGCCGCCGATCACCACGTTCTCGACCTTGTGCTCGCCGTCAAAACCGCAGATGACCGAAAATGGAAACAGGCCGTCCGTGATATAGACACCCTTGAAGACGACATCTTTGATGTGCCCGCGGTGCTTCGCATGCTCGGTCATCAGGTCTTGTGGAACAGTGAGCACACCGTCCCAGGCGCCGTGCATGTATCGGCGCTGCCGCTCCTCGGGGTCGGCCGGCCGGTCCACGCTGTACTGCGACAGGAAGATGGCCA
>CAYFUB010000619.1:0-15713 GCA_964346195.1 uncultured Pirellulales bacterium | reverse complement strand
AGCGATCCGAACCATCCCAACCGCTTTATGTTCACCGGCCGCGAGTTCGACGCCGACACCGGCCTGTACTACTACCGCGCCCGCTACTACCACCCCGAAATCGGCAGATTCCTCCAAACCGACCCCATCGGCTACGGCGATGGGATGAATTGGTACCGCTATTGTAGAAACAATCCTATTAAGCTCATGGACGCACAAGGAACGGACCCCCAAAATCCCAACCCCGATGGAGATCCCGTTACCCCGTACTACATGCAGAACCATCCCATGTCGTGTGCCGCAGCGGCGATCCAGAACGTACTGCACATGCTTTTCCAGACAAATGGACTCACGAACTATATCGTCCCACCAGAATGGGTGGTCCGTTTGATGCTCGAGGAGGCAATGGGCGAGAAGAACGCAACGGGGAATAATATGTACTACTGGAGGGCGGGTGGCAGAGGAGCCTCTATGGAGGCAGTGCAGGTTGTACTAAACTGCCTCCTCATGAGCAGCCCGGGCTTGGACATTCGCTATGAACTGGTCGCAGCGGGGAAATGGTCGCTCAATGAGATACAGGAGGCGGCCGAAGAACACGATGCTCCTGCGCTATTTTCTGGAGAGCCGGTAGGCCAGACCAACATAGGCAGGCATGCCATGGTCTATGCGCATACAGAATACGGCTGTAAATCTTATGGAGGGAGTCTTCGGTGTGAGGAATGGTGCGGAATCATTGATTCCCTCGGGAATTACTGGCTCAGCAACGATAGCAAGAGCTTCCGCAACAGACCTGGAGAAGAAGTGTGGGTACCTGAGGATGTGTTAGATTCTAAATTGGAGCGGGGGACTAACGTCGGATACGACTATCCGGCTCTAATTCCGTATAAAATAACAAGGTAAAGGTTTATACTACTGCCGATCAGTCGTGTACGAAGATGCAGTCTCATAAGGAACGCACATGAGTAAACAACTCGGGTCGATGGCATTCTGGCGTGTACTCTTATGTCTGGCTCTTGTCACTTCCACCATCGGTGGCTGCCAAGGGCCGACTAGGGGCGCCAAGACCGAGGCTGTCGGCACCTCCGGCGGGTTCCCACAACAGGTTGGCGTGCAAGCGACGGGACCGGCGCCAACTGCCAAGCAATCCGACGCGAGTGAGAACCTGCCAGATGATGAGCCGGAGTACCAATTCATTGACCACACAAGGAGTGGATGCCCCCGGAGATTGCTTGTCAAAGGCACCCACATATTGGGAGAACGCGTTCTGCACGCGTGGGATGACAATATGCCCGGGGATACGACAAGGAGGCGATACACTCTGGAAACCCAATCCCGCAAGTACGCCATCTTCCTGGAGAAGGATGGCGACTATGTCTACCTGAATTCGGGAGCGGAACTTCTTGGCATCAACGAAATCATAGCGGAACAAAGGTTCACACGCCAGGATTTCAATGACCCGGACAAAGTCGATTCTCTCCTGAGTGAGACCGCACGTCTTCATGGAAGGATGGCTCATATTCCCGGGTCAAGTGTCATACTGCGAACGACCAGGGGGAATGACTCGTGGTGGTTGCACGGGACAGAGAAAGATGCAGCGGTTCTGAGAGAATTGAGCAAGGACCCCCAGTTCGTGTTCGACGGAAACTTTTGGAACGTCACAGTCAATATGTTCAAAGCCGATGGTAGCGTGGACCGGTGGAAGGTCGTTGGAGAGCACGATCCACAAGTTAACAGGAATCAGATCCTGAACATTGAAATCGCCCCGCTGAAACCCGCACGGACATTCTCCTGGCCTTTCCTGTCGTGAACCAGCGGGAGAAGAATTCAGCCTGTGAACTATGACATGGCGAGCTTCAGGGCTGCCATCCTCATTTCGCCGGGCTTTTCTCTTGCCGGCTGCTGTTCACAGGGTTAGCCTTGTGACATGGCGCAAATGGCGGGAATTGCGGCTTTGGATCGTCAGGGCGAACGGACCTTCAGCTTCTATTGGAAGGTCTCCTCGGAATCGCAGTTCGACTGGCTGGAGTTCTATCTCGACGATGTCCGCCAGGACCGCATCAGCGGCTCGGTGGCTTGGCAGCTCAAGTCCTACAATATCACCGGCGCGGGCGACCGAACTGGCGAGATTGGGCTGGACAGAGGCCATGTTGCGCGTCTACTTTGGCTGGACGGGGGACTCGAGGATGCCGTCCACCTACATACATCTTTCGCAGTCTGACATGGCGACTCGGTACTACGGCATGTACGGCAAGCTGGATGCGGACGAGGAGTTATGTCCAAAGTTGGAGGAGAACGGACCCTGCCCACACTGCGGGATCCGGAATCCGACGGGTTACGTCACCTGTTTCTCCTGCCAGATGCCCATCGATGCGGCCAGCGTACAGCACCGCAAAGACAAGAAGTTCACCGTCAACATGCTCAATTTCACAGCCCAAGACGCAGAGCTCGCCCAGGGGCTTCTCCGTTTGGTTGAAGAGGCTAATAGAAGGCAGGCCGGCGTTCAACCCACTACGGAGGGATTTCTCGCGGAATCGGGTAGCTCGTTCCAGATCGATCGGCTCGAGACGAAAACCTACCAGACGAATAGAACCAACACATTCCGCCTTCACGTTTGAATCGTCTGCTTGCTATGTTCCATCGAGGCTTCCCTGCAGCGAACGGGCTAATTATGTCGTCGACTCCCAGTTTGCTGCTGTTACGTTTCTGTTTCCCGGCACTTTACACTTCATATTTGAGGCACAAATATGAAGTACATGGATGCATCGGATCGGTTTCCATCCGCGGGCAAGTTCGGAAAGGAGCCCACAGCGGCGAACGTGAAGGAATATGCCAAATCGGGCACAGGTGCCCCGCAGCAGGGTGCCACAGCGCATATTCATTCGGTCGCAGCAGTAATGGCATCAGCATTTACTCCTACGCGCTGGCGGGTGGCACGTGTCAGGAAGCCTATGGCCGGCTCGGTACAGTTGTTGAAGGGAGGGAAACGGATTCTGCATCCGTTGCCCTCTCATACCGATTACTCTTGAGAATCTCGTAGGATCAAGGGCAACTGATCGCACAGCTCTGGCGGCTGCAACGTAGTGGCCGTTTCGTTACGAGATTCTCTGTATGTACGTTGCCCCGTCATTCTATTGAACAACTCCAGAACCTCCTGAAGAAAGAACGCCGCAAGGGCGATTCACATGTTGGGCAAGGACCTGGGGCCGCCGGTGCTCAACACGGCGGCGTATGCGTTCTTCAAGAACATGATACAAGGCGGGTAGACGCAAAGGGGGCTGCACGAGGACCGTACAGCCCCGATGTGTTAATGTTCGCCAAGGTGACTACAGGCTTCTGCGTCGCCGCAGCCGGCCGACCAATGCTGCACCAACAGTGCTGAGCAGGATACTGCCAGGGGCGGGGGTGTGCGCTGCACGCACAGGCTTGATCTTGACTCTGACGCTTCCATATCCGCCAGGACACCTAGAATCAACCCATGCACGAGCTTCCAGCGATAAGCCATAACCTACTTGGCCCAGGGGACTCTCTGCACGAGGCCCGCGTAACGAGGATCACCTATACGGTTCATGTAGCTTCCGTTATGATTACACAGGCGCAGCAGCGCAAGGTCTAACAACCACGTCGACAGTCGCCACGCCTCATAGTAGGAGCCCTTCGGGGGCGACTCTGCCTCCGCAGGATGAACGAGCATATTCCGGATAGAAGTAATAGCCTCCGGGATGCCATCCCACTTTGCCCCGCGCTTCGCGCTTAGAGCTGTCAGGGCGGCCGGCAGTTGCGTAGGTATGCCAAGAGTCGTGGCAAGCATACGGACTTGGTCAGCCGCCCGTAGCCCCTTCCGACCGAACGCTCCCCGCGACACAATCCCCTGATGTTCAACACAGTGTACCCATGCAGGGCGTTCCAGCGCCGTCTGGGCCAGGATTATCCCCGCGTCTACCCCGACGCCCGCGCCACGTTCGTTGGCGGCCAGATACCAGTAGAGGGTCTTCCTGAGATGGTCCTTCCACGAACTGTCGTTCCACAGAGCCAGGAACCCGGGAAATACCTCGGAAAGCAATTCTGCGTGTGAGTCATCAAACCACGAAAACGATCTGTGCCAGGTGCCGGCGGCGACAATCGGTAGCCCCCATTGCTCAAAGGCGCGATTTCCGTCCGTGTCGAAGCCGATTGGGAAAGCTACGCCGGCGCGGCGCCCCAAGGCAAACGAAAGGAAAAGGTATACGCAATGCAGCACGTCCTCCAACTCTTTCGTGGAGAACCCTGAGCCGTTCTCTCGTTCGATCCTACCCATGTGTGTGATAACATATCCGCCCTCCCGGGCGGCAGCTTCAACAAGGGCATGGGTTTTATCCGTGGCGGCGATAGTAATCTTCCATCCGTCGGCTTTGAGAATGACTCGGCCGCACCGCGCTCTACCGGGCGGAACCGAAATCGGGGGAACGATGGAAGCGGTCTCCTCTGGTGCAATCCAGTAGTCTTCCGGCCCATGAAAATCTGGGAAGTTGAACAAGTGAAATATCGCGGACGAGAGGGACTCTGACGGGGGCATGGGTGTAATGACCGACTTCTTGGATATAAAAGCCTGATCTACCTCCTTGCCCACATTGGTGCCGTGGTACAGCACCTCGACCCAAAAACCCCTCTCTCCGGCAAGATGAACTCAATGCCCTCGCTCCGGCCAAACATGGACTGCGTGAACTCCGCGTCGTCTATCGGGAGGAAGAACCACAGATAGTCATCAGGGACGAAATGCATGACAACTCTTGCCGTCTCCCGATATGTCTTGTCCCCGCTGGCAAATTCGACTCTTACATTGCCCAACTCAATAGGCTGATTGGGCTGCGCCTGCGAGTGAACGGGTTCGATGGGTGGCCTGTTGGTCTCAAGAAGTGGGCTCATCAGCCGCCTTCCATGAACGACCGGATTAGGTTCTTCGTGTTCCACGGATCATCAATCTCAATGAAATCCCAGCGGCCGAAACCGGCGTGATTATTGACGGAGGGTACCCAGAGCGCTCGTGCGGTGCTGACCTTGTCACGCCGATGTAGCCGCCTTCCCGCCAGAGCTTCACGTGGGCGCGGATTTGGTTGGCGAGCTTGTTCTCCTCGATCCGGTTCTGCGTCCACTCGGTATCGAAGACAAGTTGTTTTTGGCCCTTTTTCTTGCGGGGCTGGGCGATGGGGACGAAATACGAGCTGGTCCGGCGGCCCTCGACGACCTCGTTGGTAATCCCCTCGTCGGTGAACCTGAAGTGCCGGCCCAGCTCCCGGAACGGCGAATTGATAACCGGGTTGTCTGTGACGACCTGTTTCATAATCGGCAATTCTCCCTCAACGGCGATTACGTCGATTACACGTTGCGATTTCTCCGCGATATCGGGACCTCTCAACCGTGCCAGCGCTCATGGATTCCGTCACATCTTACCTTCTCGCGTCGGCGGGGGCAAGGGACTTCTGATACTCGGGCCAGAGAAGTTCCGGCCGATAGTCTCATAGTCTCCAATCAGCTTAAGTCCTCCGTATGGCGACAGGCTGGATAGTTCGAGCAGCCGAGAAAAGGACCGAACTTGCCATTGCGCCTGCGCAGCCGACCATCACACCCAGGTTCCGGGCATGGACGCCCGGCACCATCCCCTTTCTGGCGAGATCTACCACGTTGCGTCCGGTTCCGTGTCTTACGTTTGTTCCCATCTCTGCCACGAGGGCGGCCCCGACCACGTCGCGCATCCACCTTGCCATCACACTCCGGGTCCTCACACTCGAAGTAGATGCCGTAGCGCCCGTCATTCCATACCGTGGGCCCGCCGCACGTTGGGCACTCCGGATTCTCAGGGGCTTCCAGTGTCGGTGCCTCATCGCCACGGCCGACCGGCGTGCTGACGAAGCGGCCGATTTGACTACAAGCCGTTGGGCTTTCAATGCGCAACATGCTCTCGTGCGTATCGCGGTGCGATAGGACATTGAGCGAACCATGCCAGAGGACGTGCCCATCAAGGATCGCAATCTTTTCGTGCATGCGCGAGCGTAGATCCACAATAACACCAAGATCGCGCAGCGCACGCACAAGCTCAGCCACCTCGTCCGCGGCTCCACCGCCGGGCTCTGTGGGTGGGCGAGTGAGAATGCGCACGCGGACACCACGGGCCAGCGCCGCGCGTAACGGATCGACCCATCGTCCAGTGCCCACTCCAGTGGCAAAGGGTGAGAAGATGACAATCGTCTCACGGGCGCGGCTGAGGTCCTGCAAAAAGGCTGGGTAGAAAGTACCCTCCGTAAAGCCGCCAGCAGCCCCCTCCGGAAGGTCAAACGTGGTCGGCAGCACACAGTGAAGGCCATCCACCCAGTCACGCTCCGATAGCGGCAGGAGTGTGTCCAAATCGAGTGGTTCGCCGTGCTCCTCGAAATGGTCCACAAGCCGCCGCACGAATGCATCGACCGGTGCCTTCGCCCGAAGGAACTCGAAATTACCGAGCAGTATCACATGGTGTTTCGCACGACTCGCCGCTACATTCAGCAGACGAGCCCCATCTTCCTCGATACGGGTTGCCCGAAGGAAGCGGCCAAGCGGAGCGCCGAGCGAATCGGTGAGATCAAGCAGCATCGCGCTTTTCTCATTGCCCTGGAAGCGATGCACTGTGGCCGCGATGCCCACCGCACGGGCACCCAAACGATCATCAAGGAGAGCCTGTATCAGACGGGCCTGTGAGGCATAGGGGGCAATCGCGCCGACCGCATCATTGTGTCCAGCCGGGGGCAGGAAGCCCCTCTCGGCAAGGTGTAGAACGATGTTCCGCACCAGCAGAGCGTGAAATAGATTATACCGTGAGAAGGTCCCAACGCGCAACGCTGTCCACGGGTGGAAGGGCGACGTATCCACATAGAGCAATGACGAAGAATTGAGCGGGAAGCCATCATCTCTGCGGCACACACTTGCATCTGAATGCAGGGGATGGTCGTGGTAGAACAGTTCGTTAATTACCGCACAGATGGGCTCCCGCGTCCGGTACTGGATACGCAACGGTACAAGTTGAGGCGTTGGTTGGTCGCGATCAAGCAACTGCGGGATACCCGCTTTCTCAAATACATCTTGCTTTAACCACTCTTCAGCCAGAGGTCCCTCGGACATAACGATAGGCGGAAGCTGCCGGAAGTCGCCCGCGACGGTGACCGACTGCGTTGCGAGGCCGGCTGCGTAGTAGACGAGCGGCGGCATGAGCATAGACGCTTCGTCAATCACAACGACATCGAACTGACGCGATGCGCTTTTGCTGAGATAGGTGCGGTAGACCGTAGTCGCAAGGATACGACAGCGGGCGAGCACCTGTTGCTCCAGCGCAGCCAGTTCGTGGTCGATGGCAGTGATGCGCTCACGGATTTTGGAAAGGCGGATTCGGAGTGTGCCGAGCCGCCCCTTGATCTCTGATGCTGGCGGGTATGCACGGGTGGAGGTTATGAGAAGATTGATCTCGGTCCGCAAAGTGGCGATCTCGGCCTCATGCTTTGGGATATCTGCGGCTGCGGCATGTGAGGCGGCGGCTTGCGCAGCACTATCGGCAGCCGCAATCTCACGCCTGAGGCGCTCGGGATCGAGACCAGAGAAGAAGCGACGCAAGGTACCCATCGCGCCAGCTCGCTCAAGGTCCGCGCGCAGGCCCGCAGAACGGGTTCGTTGCTGTTCCGCCTCCTGTGCCTTGGCAGCAACCTTGGACTTGGCAATTTCGAGGGCCTCTTCGTGCTCTACGAGGGCGTGTTGGGCATGGGCCAGTTGCTCGAAATCCTTCAATGCAGATAGGAGGGCTCGCTCCTCACTTTCGAGCGGAGTCGCCTCTTTGGCGAGTTGCTCTTTCTCACGGCAGAGCATCTGACCGAGACGCGCCACGATTTCTTGCAGAATGACCTGGGAACCGAATCGCTGGCGTAGCTCCTCCTTCACGACCGGGCCTTGTCGGATTACGACTCCCTGATAGAAGTCGCTCTCACCTTTGAGACGTTCGGCTACCCGCTCAAGCGCCGTGTCCACGGCGATGTTCGTGTTCGAGACCAGCAGAACCGAACGACCAGCGCGATAGTGTGCCTCAACAATGCACGCCAGCGTTGTAGTCTTACCCGTACCTGGTGGTCCCCAGACATAAACCACATCACTGCCGAGGGAGCGGCGGACGGCACACTTTTGGCCTTCGTTCAACGCCCCACACCCCTGGAATACCGCAGGCTCGGGCTCGGCGTCCCCAAAACCGCCCAAGTACGAGGCCGAGTACACGGTCACTCGCCTGCCGGTTGAGTTGTGCCTCGCCGCTATGGACCTTTTCGAGCCGTTCCTTTAGCTGTTCGATGAGAAAAGAATCGTCTGCGACAAGCCGAGCGACAGCGATTTTCGGCCCCAGGTCCTTTTCAATCGCCACAACGAGTACGCCCTCTCGGAAGGAAACGAGGACACCAGAAGCATCCTCCTGACCGCACGTAATCCGCACAGGTGTCTCATCACGCAGATTCAAGTCTTCCGCGACAATGAAGCGGTATAAGTACGAGCCCTCAGCTACGCCAATGCGTTCGCCTCCACGAACCTCAATTTGGGTTCCACCACCTTTCTTGCGTATTGCCGCGACCTCCAAGCCGAGGGCATCGATCATCTTCCGGAGTATGTCACTCATAGCACCGTGGCCCTCCTCACTACCCACAGGCCACGGTGACCACAGGCTCCGGATCTCTTCGACGCCGGCGTGGTCGGCAGGGCGCTCGTGCGGAGTGCTTTGGCGACGCATCGCATTTTCGTCTTCATGTCTGCGATACGGGCATCGTCCGCCGAAACCGGCCTACGGTGGCGGTCATCAAGTTCGTAGACCTCGGCCGGTAGTCCCAAGGTGGATAATGGACCAAAAACCGAAAACCTTCGCGGTGAGAACCATGTCTGGAGATCATCCGGCCAGTGCCGCTGCATGCAGGTAACAATTAGACCAGCACTGTCTTCATACCTTCTGAGGATTTCATCATTGAACTGGCTTTGATCGGAAAATCCGGCGACCATTATGCCGCGCGAGATTTCTGCCGGCTCGCCCTTACTTGGCTTTGCCTCGACATATGTGGTAAGCAAGTCCTGTTGAACGTTCATTAGGGCGGCGAGCACCTCGAGCGATAAATCATAGTCAGTACCCGCTCGATCCAGGCGGGCGAAACGCAGATCATCAAGAACGCGGCAACGGGTGCCAGCCCATGTCGCCATTGCGTCAAGTTGGACACCGGCTTCGCCAAACGTGAACCTCACAAGTGGACTGCTATCCCTGACTCGGAGGAATAACTCCTTGGCCTTGTTAGGGTCTGTCCTCCCAAGAGCATGCGCCAGCAAAAGGACGAGGTTGTGGACGGTGGGCAATTTGGCCCTGTCAATGCTCATGAACAATCCGTGCCAGCGACCGGCAAGCTCCCCATCCGCCGCAACGATGGTGGCGAACTCTTCGAGACTCAGATGATCGAGGACGATGCGGGCCCTTGCCAGTGTAAGTTTGGCCTTGAATTGACGGAATGCTTCGTGGGTACGTTCCTGGCGCTGCTCGAAGGCTCCGTTGCTTTCTGACAGGCTCTTCATCCACTCCTCAATGTCCTCTGCTTCCGATGATCGTTCACTTACGCTGACCATGCTGTGTTCGAGACGAGCGGATTGACCGATTTGAACCTCGATATCCGGCGCTACGAGATCGCCCTTCAGACCGGCGGCTTGGTTGATCGATGCATCGATACGACGAGCGATATCGCGTACTGCAACTACATCTACACGAAGCTTTGCCGCTGCCCGTCCATACAGGCTCGCTGAGATTCGGTCAATCGCCTCCTCATCTGCTATCAATCCCTTTGTTGCGGCTTCCAGAAGTGCGATGGAACCGTACCATGCCTCAAGTTCATCTTCCGTTACAGTATCTGTGGCTTTCCAGTCACTCTCAACGACTTCACGAAGCAGCCCTTCATCACCACTCTGTGCGATGACACCAAGTGCTTCCCTCCGAACACGGTCCGATCCTGATCGGAAGAGGCCTGCGATACGAGTGCGTGCGCCTGTCGATAAGTGTACAGATGTACATCGGGCAAGTAGGAGCAGCAAGTACTGCTTACGTTCATTGTCTTCGCTGCAAGCGGTTGCCAGCAGGTTCTCGAATTGCGTCTCATCGAGTGGCTTCACCAACTCCACCAGATCGAGCAGAATGGGTTCATCCATTTCGTCCGACAATAGAATCTCGGCCTGCTCCCAGGCGCTGAGGAATGGGAAGGCCAGCAATAAATGGTGTTGGGACACAATCCACAGGTCCCGCTCTGACAGGCCGTCTACCGTGCCAGCAACCTTCACCTCACTCCGCTTTTTGACGAATTTGTGTGCCTCGTCAACAGTTAGCAGCGCGTTGTGCTGACGAAGTTCGAACAATCCCTGGCGTAGTGGAAAGCCCTTGCGCCTTAGCACATCCAGAGCCAATTCCGTATGTTTCTCAATGGCGACTTCTGGTCTGAACCGGGCGACACATGGACGTGCCGTGGCAAAGAAATGGTCTTCGGAAGTCTGGCTCCTAGGACTCTGTTCCAGCTTGGTGACATCAATGGCCGCGTATCGCTCGGCAGTTTCCTCTAGATTCGCGGGCTGCGTGGATGCGGGATCACACGGATCTGCCTCGCAGTAGTTCTCAATGAGCCGCCAGCCTTTAGAGTGGGGCCTGTCTTTGGTTAGACTCTCTACCAGAGACTCGGCTTCCCTACCATCATCGGGGTGGCCCGTTGCACGCAGGATATTCACCAACGCCCATTTTCCCGTCGTGGACACGTCTGCTTCGCGCAGCGAGACGCTCACCTTCAAGAAAGCGGCACGAGTCTGTGGCCAGTCTACTCGGTTCAACCTCACAAGGTGCATGAACTCCTTGTAGGGGGTGCCGAGATCGGAATTCAGTGCGTGCGAAAAGGTCCAATTCAGAAGGCTCTTCGCAAGGAGTGCCAGAGATTTGCCAGCCAGTAGCAACAGAGCAGGACGTGACAACCTACTCAAATCACCGTCTTCTTTCGACAAAGTCCCCAGAATTGTTTGCTCGTTGGCGGAGAGAGCCTGAAGCTTCTCTTCGATCTTCTTACGGTTCTTCTCCCGTTCTTCCTGCACTTTCTCCTGTGGATCACGTTTTGGATGCAGGAAGGTTCCCCTCTCTGGAGATAATGAGTGAGCCGAGAGCCAGGTATGCACCACGTCTGCCATCCTACCCCAAGCGCAACTACTTGTGCTTGCTCTGATCAGTGCGCCCTCTATCCAGTCAAAGTTGGGCTGATGGCCCCTGGCAAGACTCAGTGCATGAGCGGCGTCCCTGAAGCCTTGGGGCCGATCTCTCGCGAGGCGAAGGAAAGCAGGGAACTCCGCTTGGTCAGGGTTCTGGAGGCCAGCAGATCCCTTTGAGAGAGAGGAGGTAATATCCTGGTCACATTGCTCGTCTACCACTGCCACTGTCAACGCTGCCATAAGGGCGTGTGCCGTGTCATCCAGTGCCGCAATAGACTCTATGATTACAGCCAACTCGGCATCCATGTCGCGTCTGTTCCTCTTCGCGGTTCGCAGCCGGCCGATCACTGCAAAGCCCAATGCCAACGTGAGTCCCTCGCCCTTCAGTGAATATCGTGTCGGATCCCCATCGATGGCATAATAGAAACGCCCGTCTGCGACCGCGGGCAAGTCGGACTCAAGAACAGTCAGGTCGTCCTTTTGCTTCTCCTTGACCCGGGACATGATCTCCTGTGCATCCTTCTGTAGCCGGCACGCAAACTCCTGCGCCGATTGTTGCACAGGAGCATCTCGCTCGGTTATCCGAATATGTTCAAAAAGAAGACGATGGACGCTGAGCTCTTCGAGATTTGTGATATTGGCCTTCTCCAGAAGCTCAATCGCAATTCCCAGAAGGCGTGGGTTGCGAAGCGATGTCGCAACGGGGCGATGTAGATCGGAAGCCTTTATGCCATGCTTGGTCAGGATTTCATCACGTTCAGCTTCTGTCCATTCTGGAACAACGATTTCAGTGAAGGGCACAGCAAGACGGTTCTTTACACGGCTCTGGAAGTACGGAGTGCGCGACGTGACGATAAGACGGCCACGAAGCTGGATCAATTCATAACTGATCCTCTCGATGATGCGTCCCCAGTCGGACTTGGGCCTTTGGTTGATACCATCGATAAGGACGATGAGGCGGGGCCTATCCGTTGTCGGGTCGCTCGGCAACTGTCGCAACCTTCTGCGCCAGCGCTCCCGGGTAATTTCGGTGACGCCATCTCCCGTTTGTCTGATAAGTTGAGAGACAAGGCGATCAGTCTCCTTGTCACTGATATTTCCATTCAGGAAGTTTCGCACCCGCGTTCCGCCCATCGCCAGGGCGACCGCCAAAGGGGGTAGATCTGTTTCAGACCAGTCGAGGATCAGAACAACAATACCGCTCTTGGCTCCGAGCGAGCGGATGACATCTGCGAGCTGGCTCCCGATTCTGCTGGTAGCCCTGAGAACCCAAATGTCAATTCCCGTGTCTCCTATGGAAAGCTCTGCGAGTTTTGAGAGCACCTTATCTCGAGGCACCGCCCCTTTGTAAAGCTTCCCTTCAAAACAGATGGAATCCCCTTCGTAAGCTGGCTTTCCGTCGACGCCGAACTGAAGTCCGCTGCCTGCGAGCCTGAAGGGTACCCCGGGAATCTCACGAAGTGCCGCCCCTATAAGCCCCTCAAAGCCTTTCTCTCCCGTAGGGGGTAGAGAGGATGGCAGACCTGAGCTCGTCAACATGCTGACAAAACGACTGATTCACCCGGCGCTGTTTGGCCCCTTTCCAGCACTTGGACAGCCTTTCGCCACCTTGCTTTCATCACCTCCAAGGTATATCGCGCCTCTGAACCGGTCAATAGTTGACCCGTATCCCTCACGGAATTCCGGGGACATCCATGAGCCAGCCGTTGTCAAGCCTGTTCGTTCGCGCGGTTCAGGACAGGCTGGAGCAGGTTACCAGTGAGGACATGCGGGCCTTAGCTAGGCTGTATCTGCGATCCAGGCGGTTGCAGCAGAAAATCGCCGAGTTGCGCGAGGCCGGCGCGCGGCGGTGCCAGCACTGGACCAAGGCCCTCACGGGGTCCTTGTACCTTCAACAAATCTCTGCCGTGCTAGCACGGCGGAGCAGCCAACGAAAACAGTTGTGCCTGTCAAGCGGCCATGGGACCATTTTGGAAGGGCAGAATTTGCCACAAACGCTCCCCGAAACAGATGGCGTGCGGGACCGGTGTGGCGGTATACCCGTCCTCTGACTGTGTCTATCAAGCTGGAGCAGCGGCCCAGCAGGGCCCCTCTCTACCGAAACCGGGGAGGCTGCGGTTTCATAGCCCATCCGTGTGTCGGCGGTTTACGATGGCACACAAAACATCGATATCTTTACGGCATGCCCAGTTCGAGGCTGAGTTCCTCACAACGATTTCCTTGAATAGTATGAGCCCAATCTCCAACACGCAAGACTCCTGTACTCAACGCACGCCAATCCCATTTTGATGCCTCAACCTACGCAATTGACATAAACGCTTCTTTGTATATTGCCTAGATTTTTCTAGATTTCTCACTTGACTAATTGGATACGACCGGTACGATTTGGGCAACTTCGATCAGATGTGGTGCGCGAATCGGTGCGTCTTGCGCCCCGATTTGGGTGGGCGAATCCGAGGGAGGACGGATACGGTTCCTTCACGATCTGATAGGGGTCTCTTCTGTCGGCGCAGATGGTCCAGAGCGGCGGAAGGCGTAACCCGAGAAGGGAGGTGATGGAACGAGATACAGCAGCAGAGCTCTCGCTGGCCCGCGCGTGGCGGAGGTGGGCAAGTCAACGGCTTGTGAGGAATCACGACGCAGAAGGTCCGATGAGATGGAGAGAGCGGTAGTGGTCTGTCTCATGGTCGTGTTCGCGGCCGGTAGGGCCGATGGGAGCCTCTCGTAGTACACCAGTCCAGTGGCCTGGGAGGCCGCGCTCGGTTCGTACGTGCAGGAGTCCTTTGACGATGTCACGCTCAACCCCGGAATCACCGCCACCGCGGGCGACGCCGGCGGGGCGGTGACCGAGGGAGGCCGCCCCTACTACCAGACGTCGTGGGACATCGTCGACACCGAACGGCTCAGGGAGAGCGTCTTGGGGTTCGACTCTGACGTCTGTGCCTGGGGCGGGACATTCGACCTGGTCGGCTCCGGAGGCCGGGCCTCGGAATCGATGTCTATATGGACGGCGTCATTGTAGGCACGGCCCCCACGCTGGGTCGCGGAACCTCAGTTAGAGGGCTCCTATTCGAAGATGGCCAGAGGCAAAGACTCCGAATGTTTCATGAGCCGGAAGTAGACCGAGCGCTTGGCGGAAAGGAGGTAAATCTAGTACGGTCGCAAGACCAATGCCGGAAAATGCTCTTGTTCTGTGACGCCATGACAGTCTCTTAACGATTGACTTACGCACTTTTTTGCGCGCAGCCCCAACATATTGCACCGAGTTCTGGGCAATCTCGGATTGAACGCATGTTCGAAGACCCTTGCGAACAGGGCAATAGGCAGACGGATCGGCCTGAGATAGGCGGCAGTGCAAGTTTGCCTGGACTGCCGGTGCCAAAAAACGCAAGAGTCAACTGAAGGAGTATGAAAATGAAACGGGCATTAACCACTTGGGCACTAGCAAGCGTCATACTGGCCGCCGGCGGCATGGACACGGTCAATTCCGTGGAGTCATCTGTTCCGAAACCTGCTCGCCCTGCAGGGTTCGAAGTCCGCTATGAGCTGATCCCCGGCGTAGAAATCGTCGTGCAGGAGCAGGACGTAGCCGACGCCCTGATATTCACCGAATTTGGGCTGACGCGTACGGATGCCAGGACGTTCAAAGGCGTCGTTACCGACGAGGAGTTGGATGCATTGCAGGAGGCAGGCTATGACTGCCGGGTGCTTCGGCAGAACATGTTGAAATTCGTCTGGCGCGGCACAAGCCTCGGAGGAATCGGGAAGGACGCTTACAGTCAGGGAATGCCTAAGGTCACTCCGAAACTCCGTGAGCCGCAGACAATGGGGCTCGTCGTGGAGACCGGGACCATTGCTACCGCCCCTGTTCTTGTGGCACCTACGCCCCTGTCGGGTGAAGCTATAGCCTCTGCCGGCGGTGAACTGATGACGGTGGCGGTCTCTTCTGCAGACTTGATGAGTTCGAGTGCGGAAATTGGGGCCGGCCCGACAATTGAAGAGGCGGGACTATCGACGCTGGTCATCGTACCGTCGGACGCTCTCGCTCGCCAGTCCAGCGGAGAACAGGGTCTGACGGCCCCGGACCTGGTGGCGGTAGACGTGTATCCAGCAGATTCGGGCTTCAACGACCTGACCGCCGGCATAGCCGTCGGGGATACGTTCTATCCATGCCTGGAGTGGCGGTGTGATAATGCGAATGCAGCCTCCTTCCGTCTGGAGCTTTACCATGATGGGAGCCTGGCTTGCTGGGGGGACCTGTCGGGGGCGCAGGCCGGAGTTGAGTACCGGACCCGATGCGGACTAGCGATGACGGCGACGGCGGGCGATCACAGCATCCGTGGGGTGTTGGACGCCCTTGACGATGTTGTCGAGTCAGACGAAACGAACAACGACCTGCTGGAGGCCCCATGCTACACTTGCGATGCGCCAGACCTTGTGGCGCTGGACGTGTATCCAGCGGATTCGGGCTTCAACGACCTGACCGCCGGCAT
>CAYFUB010000618.1:0-25098 GCA_964346195.1 uncultured Pirellulales bacterium | reverse complement strand
TGCTGAACGAAGTGAAGCATCTGGCCTATGACCGGGAAGCCAACGGCGAGTGCGACGGGTGCACCTTGTTCGCCGGCCAGATCCTTCGCTGCGCTCAGGATGACAAGAGATGCCGATGTCTTCATTTCCGACACCAGCCGCGCAGCGGCTGCGCGACTCAGAATGACGTTGCTGTTTCGAGATAGTCCCTGAACAGGGTGGCACGATGGCGGGCAGGGAATGACGATGTCCGACTGCATGACCTTCCGTGAAGGAAAGCGGCTGATGGCGCGAATGTACCTGGTCCAGCCCCTTCGTTTCCTGGCCAGGACGTCTGCGCTCAGACAGGGCGTGCTCGTGCTCGGAGACCAGGGGTTCCGCAGCGCGTCGACCTTTCTGGCCGCGATGCTCGTGGGACGTGCCTGCGGGCAGGTGGAATACGGTTTCTATACGTTGCTGTTGACCATCTTGGTCTCGGCCGAGGCGTTTCAAGCGGCGCTCGTAACCACGCCATACGTCGTGCAGAGTCCCTCCCGGGCGGCGAAGGACAAGGATATCTATCTGGGAAACGCCGTTCTGATTCAATTCCTCATAGCTGCCGCCACATCGGCCTGTCTGCTGGGCGTGCTGTATGCCTTCCCGTTGGCGGGTTCGGGCGCTTTGTCTCGCTGGATGCTGCCGGCGTTTGCTCTCGCGTATTTTGCCGTGCTGTTCCGCGAGTTCTTCCGGCAGGTCCTGCTGGCGGATCTGAAGGTGGGCTGGAACCTTGTATTCGGGGCTGCCGTGCACGGGTCCCTCATCCTCGTGTTGCTCGGACTGATCCTCGCGGGGGGTCTCAACGCACGGACGGCCTACGCGTCCGTCGCCGGCTGTTCGCTGATTCCGGCTCTGGTGGTGCTCGGGTCCAAGAGACGTCACATCCGGTTCCGGGTGCAGGGTCTGGGCGGTCAGTTGCTGGACAACTGGTGTATCGGTCGCTGGCTGGTCGCGCAGGCGGTCATCATGATTGTATCGGGGCCGGTCTATAGTTGGGTGCTGGCGTCCTCGCGCGGTGCCGCCGCCGTGGGCTTGCTGGGCGCGTGCCTGCTGCCGAGTTCCGTAATGTCTCCGCTGGCACAGGCACTGCAAGCGTTTCTTCTGCCGAAGGCGTCACACGCCGTGCAGCGGGGTATCCATCACGTCCGGCGCATCGTGCTTCTGTCCAGCGTCACCGTGGGTCTGCCGTTGCTCGCGTTCCCTGTCGTTCTCGGGCTGTTTTCCCAGACAATCATGGATGCCTTGTTCGCGGGAAAGTACAACCCTTCCGGTTGGTTGGTACTGTTTTTCGCCTTGCGCACCTATGTGGTTGTGGTCTTCGTTCCGTTGCAGGCCGGCCTCATCGCGTGCCGGCAGACCTATGCCACGTTCAAATCGGAAGTGATCTCGCTGGTTCTGACGGTGCTCGTCGGATTGCCGCTGACCTGTATCCTCGGCGTCTGGGGAGTCGCCTGGGGTTTCCTGCTGACGAGGTCGCTCAGCAAGCTCTATCTCCTGGCGGTGTTCCGGCGATACATGAGGTCTTCACTCGACGTTGCGCCGGCCCGTGAAGTAATGGAAGAGGGCCCACAGGCCCCACTCTCCGTGGTCCACGTCGCGCCATTGTGAGCCGCTGCCACCCGGAGATTGCCAATCAGATGAATGTGAACGGCGACGATTCCGGATGACACGTGATCTCTGTGAGTAGATACTCAATGCCGGTGGACACGCAAAACACGACTGCTGGAACGTCCTTGGGATGCCGGTTGAGAGAGAGCCTGTCCCGCCCGGAGAATATCATCGTCCTGGTCATCACCTGCGGATTCCTGACGAACGTGCAACAAGGTACCGATACCAGCGCCATCTTGAAAAGCGATCCTCTGTTATTCAAGGGGATCAGGGTGCTCACGATCCTGATCGCCCTATCGCTGGCCGTCGCGACGTTCGTCAGGCGGAGAATTCCTTATGCCGTTTGCCTGACACGTATCATGCTTCCCTTCGTGCTGTATCTCTGTGCCTGCATCCTGTCTGTCCCCTTTTCCGCCTATCCGCTCTTGAGCCTGTTCAAAGTTTGCGAGATTGGTCTGGTCATTCTCATCTGTGCCATCGGAATCACGTCTGTAGCGGGCGCGCCCTCGGATTTCTTCGATCTGAACGTGAAAATCGTCCTGCTGTACAACCTCATCATCTGGGTGGAGGGCGTCTTGTTTCCAAGCTTTGCCTGGGTCAAGCTCAGGGGCGAGACCCCTTTGTTCAGCCACGCCCTCAGCGGCGTGTTTCCGGTCGTCAATGGCAATACCGTGGGGCTCTTCGGCGCCGTGCTGTTCCTGGCGTATCTGCCCCGGCTTTTCGAGTGCAGGCGGTTGAGCCTGCGCCACGCCGTCCCGGCTTTGGTCGGGCTGGCGTCGGTCGTCTGCAGCTACAGCAGAAGCTCACTACTCGGCCTGGTCGTGGCGGCCTTGTGCTCGCTGGTCCTGCTGCGGAAATACGCCCTGTGCCTGGCCATTCTCCTGTGCTTCGCGCTGCTGGGCACGGCCCCAAAGATTCGGACTCTGGCGATTGAGCACCTCGCCCGGGGCCAGGAGGACCACAGCCTCGACACGTTCTCCAGCCACCGAATAGCGATGTGGGAGACTATATTGAGTTCATACGGCACCTCTGTCGTCGGCCGCGGTTATGCCGCCGGCTTTCGCTACGACGACAACCTGACCGCCGGCCATGCCCACAACAGTCCTGTCGAGCTCTACTTCAACGTTGGGTTGCCTGGAGTCGTTGCCTGGTTGCTTCTCATCGGCGCCTTGTGCGGTCACCTGTACCGGTTGCTGAGGGCGCAGGTGACGATAGATTATCAGCTCGTTTCCATCGTGGGGGTGATGGTCTTCATGCTGATGAAAGCCCTCGCTTCCACGGTGTTCGTCTACCTCGACGTCAGCATGCTGATTATGGCTGGCATGATTGTCTACGTTATGAGACGACAGGCCGCGGTGGAGCATGCCGAAGTGGTCGTGAGTGCCGGCAACAGCCTCAATCCGTTATATTGAGGGAGCATGGAAGGATTCACCAAAGCATTGGCACGCACGAAAAAGCGAAAAGCCCTCGCTGGCGGAAAGGTCAGGCTCTGGAACATCTCGCGCGGCTGGGCGCACCAGGGCTTTTTCTACCTTGACCGCACGCAGCGAGCAGGCCGGGTCATTCTCGAAATCGTGCCGACGGCGATCATTGTCTGGTTGGTCAGCACCATCAGCGGGCTGGCGCTTTCCAACGTCTGGCTCTGGTGTGCCGGTCTCTTCACCAGCCACACTCTCAACTGGGTGTTCAACTGCAACTGGTGGGCGGGCATGTTGTTCACCTTTCCGGGCCTGCGCAATCCGGGCGAGCGGGCGACGTGCGATTATCTCAACGGGATGGGAGAGCGATTGAGAAATGACCGGGCCATTTCCGGCGTCATGATTTTCGGCAGCGTGTCCCGAGGCCGATGGCACGACCGAAGCGACCTGGACGTGCGGCTGCTCAGGCGCGAGGGCGTGCGGAACGGGATTGCCGGCGTCCTCGTTCTGCTTCGCGAGCGCGTGATCGCCCTGTGGGCCCGTCAGCCGCTGGATGTCTACTTGGCGGATGGCATCCCATATCTGAAGCGAATGCGAGAAGACGAGCCGCCGGTCTTTCTGAAGAAAGACGATCCGCGCCTGGACCAGGCCTACCCGGGAGAGCAAGAAGCCCGGATTGAGACACTGACGACGAGTCGCGACAATAAAACGGCCGCTGGAGTGGCGGCCGAAGGAGCTTCGTGAATGGAGATTCGCAAGTCCTTGCTTCTTGTGGAGCCGGAGGACTTCACCAAACAACTGTATGGCGGGGGCGGCGCCTCCATCGTGGCCCAGATCGTGCGCTCGTTCGGGGACCAACTGGCGATTGTGGGCATGAGCTCCGACAGCCATGCGATCGGGCAGTGGACGTATGCCGATATCTGCGGCCGCAGATGCCTGTTCTTGCCCGTCATGCGTCGCGCCGACGTGGAGGGGACGATCCTGATCTCCAGGAACCTGCGGTTTGCCGTCGCGCTGGCGCAGCACAGGAAAGCGTTGAAAGAGGTCGGCATCGAGTCAGTCTTCTCGCAGACGTGGGCGGTTCTGTGGTTCTTTGCTTTCTGGCCGGGCCAATGGGACATCTGCTACTATTATCCGGGCCTGCGCAACTCAATCCGGTATGGAACGCACCACGTCCTCGGAAAGATACTGGCGGGACCGTACGAGATCGTGCATTCGCTGGCGGTGCGCAAAGCCAACGTCGTCCTGGCCGCTGCCTCCCGCGATGCGATTGTGAAGCATCAGAGACATCTGCGCCGGTTTGGCACAAACAAGGAAATCAAGCCGTTGCCCACGGCAACAGACGTGGAGTTGTTCAGACCTCGGCCCAAAGAGACAGTCCGGCCCAAACTGGGTCTGCCCCGGGACGCTCCCATCTACATCTATGTCGGCCGATTGGCCCAGGTCAAGGGCGTGCCTCTCATTCTGGACGCCTTCAAGATTGTCAAGGAATCCGTGCCGAAGGCGTTGCTTCTGATTGTCGGCGATGGCGAGGAACGGCCCAGGCTCACAGAGCTCGCCCAGCGCGAGGGGATGGCCGAGTCGGTCCGATTTCTTGGCCTGCGTCCGCCGGAGCAGGTGGCGGAATTTATCGCCTGCGCAGATGCCGGCCTGTTTGCTTCGTATGCGGAAGGCTTCTCGGTGGCGATGATAGAGCAACTTGCCTGCGGCTGTCCTATAGTCACCACGGATGTAAGTGGGGCGCACGACTTGATCGTTGAAGGCAGGAACGGGTTTATCCTGCGCAGCCGCGACGTCGCATTGTACGCCCAGCGTATGCTGGACGTCCTGGAGCTTCCGGCGCCCGAACAATTCAGTCGAGAGCTCGCTGTCCGGGAGTTCTCGATGGAGTCTCTTTGCATCAGGCTCCAACGCGCGTGGGCGCCGTTTGCCGCCTTGGCCGGTAGTACTGAAACGACAGGCAATTGAGGGGGTCGATGGAAAACTACATGACTGTAACCTCTCAGACAAGTCTGCCGGAAGACTGGTGTTATGACTGCCAGGTCCGGCTGGCGTTCTCCCGGCGCGAACAGATCGGCCGCCTCCTGTGGTGGATTGGCGGCTTTGTGCTCTTCAAGTGCTCGCTGCGTCCCATGTATGCGTGGCGGCGCTGGGTCCTGAGGCTGTTTGGAGCCAAGGTCGGCGAGCGGGCGAGCATTCAGCGCAGCGCCCGGATCGAATTCCCGTGGAACCTGGAGATCGGCCGCTACAGCACCATAGGAGAGAACACATGGGTTTATGACCTGGATAAGGTCCGGCTCGGTGACTATGTGACCCTCTCGCAACGTGTCTTCCTCTGTACCGGCTCGCACGACTATACACGTCCCGAGTTCGACATGATCCGTAAACCCATTTCGATTCGGCGCGGCGTGTGGATCGCCGCCGATGTCTTCGTCGGACCCGGCGTGACGATAGGCGAAGACGCCGTAATTGGAGTGCGGTCGGTCGTGCTCAAGGATATGCCCAAAGGCATGGTTTGTGTCGGACACCCCTGTGTGCCGCTGAAACCCCGCGTACCTGTTCCATAGCTTGATCACGACTCGATGCGAATCGCGATATACACCAACGATCTGACCGAAGACAACGCGCATTTGATGCCCTGGCGAATGGTTCTCGAAATCGGCGGGGCCGCCTGTGAGGCGGGGCATCAGGCCCGCGTCCTCTCAGGTCGGCGCCCTGCGGCAGAGAATCGTTGGGATTATGGTGGCTGCCCGGTCGAAGAGATTGCCAAGCCCTATTCAAATGAAGCGACGGATTACCTGCAGCGCATCATACGGCGCGAGGAGTTCGACGTTTTGTTCTGGCCCGTGGCGTGGTGCGCCGCCCGGCGGCAGAGGGAATTGCTCAGGACCGTATCCGTTCCCATTGTCTGGTACGTTCCCGGCGCCACTTACCGTCTGCGCCAGGCGGTACGTGCCGTTGGGGATGTGGGCGTGAGAACAGCCCTGCCCTTTCTGTGGCAGTCGGTCTATCCCAAGAAGTATCTGATCAGGAGAATACTCAGCCCTGCTACGGGTCTGATGATTACGGCTTCGCCGTTCAACCGGTCTGCTGTGTGCCGGGCCGGCTGGCCTGCTGACAAGGTGTTTACCGTCCTCCCGGGCAGGCCAACCGATTGTGTGCCTGCGAACGGGGACGGGCCGACCGTCTTCAACGCCGTCCAAAGCAGGCTTGGAGGCCGCCCGTTCTACCTGTTCCTTGGGCCTCCCACGGGTATCAGAGGGACGAGGCCGCTTCTTCAGGCTTTCAACGTGCTTGCGGGCCAACGGCCGGAAGTGTGTCTGGTCTGCCTCTTCAGGTCTGACCCCGGAGTTGATGTTGCCGCCATCCGCGAGAAGATAGAGAGAATGTCTTGTGCCGACCGCATTGTCTGTACCTGGGAGTCCCTTGGAAGGGCCGACTTGGCGGCCTTCTATGAGGCGTGTCATGCCGTGGTGTTGCCCTTCCTGCTCGTGCCTTCGGAGATTCCGTTGGCCGTGATTGAAGCCGCGGGCCATCACAAACCTGTCGTCACCACCGGTCCGAGCGGGACGGCCGAGTTTGCCGGGGCGTTCGGACTGGCTGTTCCAGCCGGGCACGGCGCAGCCCTGGCGGAAGCTATGCTCCAACTGTTGGTTGATAAACGGCTGTATACCCAAAAGTGCGATGCGGCCCGACGAGTGTACGCGACACACCCCACGTGGAAAGAGGTGGCGCAGTCATGGCTGTCCGTTGCCCGAAGAGCCGTCGAGCGCAAAACCAAGACTGAATGGGCCTGTTGACATGGCGCAGTTCATCGTCATCAGTGGCATCGACGGGTGCGGCAAGACGACCCTCATCAAACGCCTGAGGGACAGGCTCGAAGAGGAAGGTCTTGCTACGCGCTATGAATGGCTGCGCTACAACCATCGGCTGGTGCGTCCCGTTCACGGCCTGACCCGGCTCGTCGGTCTGAGCAGACGTTACGTGGTCGAAGATACCTACCTGTGGCGACACGAGTTCCACCGCAGTCCGCTGTTTTCGTCGTTCTACATCGTCCTGACCTGGCTCGATGTATGGCTCGGACGGCTGCTTCTGGCCGCCAGACTCATGCTCAGGAATGTCGATATCGTCGTATGTGACAGATGGGTTCCCGATATCCTCGTTGATCTGGCCGTTGATACGAGGCGACGGTCCCTTCTAGGCGGGAAATGGCGTGCGCGGTTCATGAGAATCCTGCCGGCCGGCACCCGACAGTACCTGATAGTACGAGACTCGAACCGCATTGTTGTCCTGCGCCCCGACGTGATGCGGGACATGAGTTGCTCCTTCCGGCGCAGGCTATATGGCAGGCTTCAACAGAACCCGGACATTGTCGTGGTGAGAAATAATGGGACAGTGGATGCCGCGGTCGATGCCGTCATTCGTGACTGGAAGCACGCGACAGAGGGCATCTCCGGTTGTGAGGGTTTCAGGCCGGCCAGATCACGAATCTGATCGGCGCTCCCGCGCCGTGCCGAACGTGTATGTGTGTATCGGTGCTCATCCTGACCTTGAATGAAGAGGCAAACCTGCCCCGCTGCCTGGAGTCGGTGGCCTGGTCGGACGATGTCGTGGTGTTCGATTCGCACAGCTCCGACCGCACGGTGGAGATCGCCGGGGCCGCCGGCGCGCGGGTGATTCAGCGCGTGTTTGACAACTACGCCTCGCAACGGAATGCTGCTTTGACCGAAGTGAAATACCAGAATCCCTGGGTGCTGCTCGTCGATGCGGACGAGTGCTGGCCGAGGGAAATCTACGAGGAAATCAAAGAGGCCATCGCCGGCAATGGGGACGTGTCGATCTACTACTTCCTGCGCAGGGACATGTTCATGGGCCGCTGGCTGCGTCGCAGCGCCGGCTACCCCACCTGGGCGGGACGGCTCGTCAGACGGGGAGAGGTGACAGTTGAGCGGACCGTCAACGAAGAGTATCACACCAGGGGGAACAAGGGATATCTCAAGGGCCATTTCATTCATCATCCGTTCAACCGGGGAGTCGCTCATTGGCTTGACAGGCACAATCGCTACTCCTCCATGGAAGCGCAGGCACTGGTGGAAGAGACGAAGGGCGACCTGCGTTTGAGAGACCTGTTCTCTCGCGATCCGGCCAGACGCAGAAAGTGTGTGAAGCAGTTGGCCTATCGCCTGCCCTGTCGGCCCTGGCTGGTCTTCTGCTATCTGTACTTCTTCCGGCTCGGCTTTCTCGACGGTATCGCGGGTCTGACCTATTGTCGGCTGCGGATGATGTACGAATACATGATCGATTTCAAGCTCAGGGAACTGCGCCGGTGCCGAGAGGGCCTCCCGGGTTGAAGCGGAATATTCCAAAATGGATGCGAGGCTCCTGATTGTCAATGCCGATGATTTCGGTTTTTCCGATGACACGGTTGAGGCCACCATCGAGTGTTTCGAGAGGGGTGTGCTGTCCGGCGCCACGATGATGCCGAGTATGCCGGCCTTCGAGAAAGCCGCCGCGTTTGCGCGGGAGCATCCGGAATTCAGCTACGGCCTGCATTTGTGCCTGACCGATGAATGTCCCGTATCGGACCCGGCCGAGATACCGACGTTGATCGCCCCGGGAGGGCGCTTCTGGACCACCAGTGAGTTTTTCAAGAGGGTTCTGACCGGCCGCCTGGCCCGGCTGGATATCCGCCGGGAGATGCTGGCTCAGTTGGGGCGTATGAACGACGTAGGTGTTCCGGTTCGTCATATCGACGCGCACGGGCACGTGCATAAGGCGCCCATCGTCCTGCGTGCGCTGTACGGCGTGGTCGAGGAGGCGGGTATCGTCACCGTGCGCCGCACTCAGAACCTCTTCTACAGAAGGCCGCGTTTCTCCCAATGGTGTGGCAACAGTCTGGCCAATCGCTTTATTCGTCTGTTGGGCCGGACGACGGATTATTTTTTGATGGTCGCCGGGGCCTTGCACAACGGGGACACGCACTGGTGGGAGCAGTGCATCGAGCGGCTCCCGCAGGGCGTCACGGAAATAGGCATCCATCCGGGCTGGGATGAACCATGGCGGCGGCTTGACAGCATGCCTGTGCTCGAACGCGGGCATCAGTACCTCAAGGATGCGGGCATCCGACTTATCAATTTCAACGACCTTGCGGGCCTGGCTCGCTCCTGACGGGGTACGATACACCATGAAAATCCTGTTCATCAATCAGTGTTACTGGCCCGACCACGTGGCCACGGCGCAGGTTCTCACGGATCTGGCGGAAGAGCTGGCCCGCCGCGGCCACGAGGTAGGGGTCCTGTGTTCCCGCAATCCCTACACCGGCGGTGACACCAGGTTCTCCAAACAGCAGCGCCACCACGGCGTCACGGTCCATCGGGTGACCACCCTAGGGTATGGCAAGAAATCCGGCCTCCGGGGGCGTACGCTCGACTATCTGTCGTTCCATTTGATGGCACTGATCAAATGTATTCGACTGCCATCGCCCGATGTCGTCATAACTTTGACCTCACCCTTGCTGGTCGGCGTGCTCGGCCGGCTGATGACCGTCCTGAAACACACTAGGCACATCCATTGGTGCATGGACCTGTTCCCGGACACGGGGGTCCTTTTCGGGCTCGTGAAGGAGAACGGGCTCGCGCACCGCGTCTGTGCGTTTCTCACACGTCGCTACCTGTGCTCGGCTCATGGGGTCTTCGTGCTGAGCCGGTACATGGCCGAGCGCATCAGAGGGTACGGCGTCCGCGAAGAGCGCCTTCACATCGTGCCGGTGTGGGCCGATGGCGCGAAGCTCGGGCCGATTCCCCGTCGGGCCAATCGCTTCCTCAAGGAAAACAAGCTCGCAGACAAATTCGTCCTGATGTTCAGCGGCAACCTGGAGCTTGGGGGCGATATCGACACTCTTATCGACGCGCTCATGGAGCTTCGCGACGACAGAGGCATGGTCTTCGTCCTGATCAGTGAAGGTCCGAGATTCGAGAAGTTCCGCACGGCCTGTGAGCGAGCCTCGCTGCGGAACGTGCTCCTGTTGCCCTATCAGCCTAGAGAGACTCTGTCCCACAGCCTCAGCGCCGGCGATGTTCACATCGTGACCAATAAAAAGGGCCTGCGGGGGCTGCGGGTGCCCTGCAAGACATACGGGATTCTGGCTGTGGGACGGCCGATCCTCTACATTGGCGAGCCGCGCAGCGAGGCCGCCGATTTGGTGAGGGACCATGAGCTTGGATTCGTGATTGAGGAACGCGACGTGCCGGGTGTCGTCGCGGCCATCCGAAATCTCCGGGACGATCCGGTTTTCCGCCACGAAATCTCGGCCCGGGCCCGGGCTCTGTTCGAGGCCCAATATGACGCCGGGGTTGTCATCGACTTGTTCGAGGGTCTCGCGGCCCGGATTGTGGCTTCAGAGACGCAGGTGAGCGGGACAAAGCACCGTGCCCGTGAACGCGTGCCTCTGGACGAGAGGTCGACTCCCAAGAGCAAGGATGCGTCCGTGGTCGGCGCTTCCGAGATCGGTTGAGGCGACCCGACACAATCGGCGTGGATTGCGAACAGCTTTGTTTGAAGGAGTGTAGTTGTGTCGCCAGATCATACGACATGCCACGGGACATTCGAATGCCTGAGCACGTGTTCACGACAGTGGCGGCCGAGCCCGCTGTTTCGCATTTATCAGAAGTTTCGCAGCTACCTGATGTGGTACGTGAAAAATACCGGCTTGCGGGGGACGCTGAGACACGCGGTCAGCCTCGGCGCCCGACCCCTCCGCCGGAGCAGAGGCGCAACCCGCGCCTGCACGCGCCGCAGCGGCTTGCCCCAGGCCCTGGAGACTCTGAACCTCAGGCCGGGGGAGCTTGTCGAAGTGAAATCGCTGGAAGAGATTCTGGCGACCCTGGACGGCGAGAGGAGGAACAGAGGTCTGCTGTGGATGACCGGCATGAGCCGGTATTGCGGCCGGCGGTACCGGGTCCACCGGCGGGTGGAGCGGATCATGCTCGAGAGCAACGGCGAGTTGAGGAACATGAAGAACACGGTTCTGCTCGAAGGCGTGATGTGCGACGGGGCGGCGTTCGGCGGCTGTGACCGCTCGTGTTTTCATTTCTGGAGAGAGGCATGGTTGAGGCGAGTGCCCGGGGCGGCGCACGCGACGGAACGCTGCGCCGAGGACCATACCACGTAGGGGAGGAACAATAATGGACGTTGTTACGCTCGAATCATCAAATGGACAGTGCGATTGGTTTGTCCGGCAGGCGCCCGAGGCCAAGCTTTGCCACCTGCCGGCATGGACAAGGATGGTGGAAAGGGTCTTCGGTCATAGAGGGTACTACCTGGTGGCACGCCGGGACGGGCGAATCTGCGGCGTTCTTCCCATGACGCAGGTTCGCAGCAGACTGTTCGGCAATCGCATGATATCCCAGCCGTTCAGTGACTACGGCGGGGCCGTGGTGGCTGACCCGGCCGCCCGGGAAGTACTCTACGCCCGCGCGACGGAAATCGCGGCACAGAATCAGTGCGAATCCATCGAGTTCAGAAACATGGAGACACTGCCGTATGATTGGCACGTGCGCACGGACAAGATTTCCATGTATCTGCCGCTGGCGCAGGATCCCCAGGTGGTCTGGAAGGGATTGAGACACAAGACCCGCAACAGGGTCCGCAAGGCTGAGCTCGCCGGTCTGGTCGTAACCTCCGGGGGGCTTGAGCTGCTCGACGACTTCTATCGTATATGGACGATTCGCATGCGCGAGCTCGGCACACCGTGTTACCCGCGCAGGCTTTTCATCAGCATCATGGAGACATTTCCCGACGCGAGTCGAATTTTCCTGGCCCGGCTCGACGGTGTCACGACGGCGGTCCTGTTCGCCTATACGTTCGGGGAGTGGGTGCAAAGTTGTTGGGGCGCCGCCCTGAGGGAGTACGACGGCTTGGGACCCAACTACATCCTCAACTGGGGTGCAATGGAGTACTACTGCCGGAAAGGAATCAAGTGGTTCGATTTTGGGAGGAGCACGGTCGGCAGCGGGCAGCACACCTTCAAGGAGCGCTGGGGCGCTACCCCCATGCCCTTGTGCTGGCAGTACTGGACGCCCGACGGGGAAGCGCCGGCGTTCGCTCGTCCGGATGACCCGCGCTACCACCGGAAGGTGGAGATGTGGAAGAGAATGCCCCTGTGGCTGACCCGCCTGATGGGTCCCGTGGTCAGTCGTGCACTGGCCTGATGCTCTTATCGATCTGCAACGGAAAAGGATGTCCGTCATGTTCGAAGAAGGTAGAGAGACCGAAATCGTGGAAGAAGCGGCGGATGAGACGCCGTGTTTGAACGCCTTCAGTTGTGAGTTGGAGGACTGGTTCCATATCCTCGACAGTGACAGGGTACCGATGATGCACGAATGGTCAACCCTTCCCCTGTGTGCCGAGCGGAACATGGAGACGCTCCTTCAACTCTTATACGACACCGGCGTTCGGGCGACGTTCTTTTGTCTGGGCTGGATGGCGGAGCGGATGCCGCAGTTGGTCCGCAGATGCCAGCAGGCGGGTCACGAGATCGGCTCGCACGGCTACGCTCATATCATGGCCGGTCGCACGAATCATGCCTTGTTTCGCGAGGACATCATTCGCGCCAAGGGCGTTCTGGAGGACATCACCGGCGGGGAAGTCATTGGCTTTCGATGCCCGGGATTCGGCGTGCGGAATGACAACGAATGGTTCTTCAATGTCGTGGCGGAATCGGGCTACAAGTACGATGCCAGCGTATTCCCCGCCTACCACGGGCACGGGGGATTTCATGGCGCCCTTCCGGGGCCGCATATCATCGAAACCGCATCCGGGCCACTCGCCGAAATCCCCGTGTCAACCGTGAGCGTTCTCGGATACAGGGTCTGTCTCTTCGGCGGGGGGTACCTGAGGCTTTTCCCTCTACCGATCATTCGCCGGGGAATCAGGCAGTTGCAGAAGGAGAGCAGTCCGTTGGTCGTTTACGTCCACCCGCGGGAGATTGACCCGGGCCATCCGCGTTTGCCTCTCGGCCCGTGGCGACGCTTCAAGTGTTACCACAACCTGAAGAGCACCCTGCCCAAACTGAAATGGCTCTGTGAGAATCATAAGTTCGGAACCATGGCGGCCCTGGCGGCGCGCGCCGGCGCGACAGCCGGGACCACGGTGTCGGACAGGGAATTTGTGCTTGCAGAGACATCGCTGTTTCAACTACCATGAACGTGTTTCTTCTCGTCTATCTGGGCTCGGCTTTGCTGGCCGTCCTGATCACGCCGGTCATGATTCGACTGGCCCCTCGTATCGGGGCGATTGATCGACCGGGTCTGCGGGCCGTGCATCAGCGGCCCACCGCGCGAATTGGAGGGATGGCTATCTTCCTTTCCGCCATGTGCGTGATCGCGGCCGTCTTGCTCCTCGACAATGCGATAGGCGGGGAATGCCGGAACATGCGCCGGCAGTTGACGACCCTGCTGTGCGCCGCGACCTTCATCTTCCTGATCGGGCTGGTGGATGATCTGAGAGGCCTGCCGGCGCGATTCAAGTTTCTGGCCGAGCTGGCCGCGGCGGGGGCGCTGTGTTTTGCCGGCGTGCGGATCGAGAGTGTCGCGCTTGCCGAGGGTATTGTCCTGCACCTGGGCGGCTGGGGTTACTGGCTGACGCTGCTGTGGATCGTGGGGATCACCAACGCCGTCAATCTGAGCGACGGTCTCGATGGCCTGGCTGCCGGTATCTCCGCCGTTGCTTGCGGCGTGATCGCCATCTTCGCCATTCACAGCGGTGATGCGGTTCTGGCCGTTCTCATGCTTGCCCTGGTGGGCGGCTTGTCCGGATTCCTGTTCTTCAACTTCAACCCGGCCAAAGTTTTCATGGGCGATTGCGGCAGTCTGTTCCTGGGGTTCACCATTGCCGCAGCGAGCGTGATGTGCGTCGCCAAGTCCGCCGCTCTGGTCGGTCTGACGTTACCGGCCCTGGCCCTGGGGATTCCCATCTTCGATACGCTGCTCTCCATGTTGCGTCGCTTCCTCGAGCGCCGCTCGCTCTTCGCCCCGGACCGCAGCCATTTTCATCACCGCTTGCTGGACCTGGGCCTGCACCAGCGCCACGCCGTGATCGTGATCTACCTGGCGACTCTGGTCGCCGCCGGTCTCGGGCTGTTCATGCTTGTCAGAGAGGACCTCGGCTCGCTGGTTGTCTTTGCCTGTGTGTTGCTTTTGATCGTGCTTCTGTTCCGGGTGGTGGGGGCCATACGGTTGCGAGAGACCCTGGCCCGGCTGCAGGAGAAACATGCGTGGTCGCGACAAGAGCGGCAAGAGCAGAAGACGTTTGAACGATTGCAGTTGCAGTTGCGGCAGGTTCGCAGCGCGGGTGAACGGTGGCAGGCGATTTGCGAGGCGGCCCAGCGGTTGGACCTGGCCTGGGTCTCATTGCACGCAACAGACCCCGACGGCAACGTGGAGACGTCCGTCTGGTGCAGACCGGACACGCCGGCGGGATACACGCGCCTCGTCACCATGAGCCTGCCCGTTACCAGCGTGTCAGACGACAGGGCGATCGGGTTCGAGATCGCTGTCCTGGTCAACGGTTCTCTCGAATCGGCCAGCCACAGGGCGGGTTTGTTCAGCCGGCTGGTGGACGAGCACGTCGTCCCCAATCCAGCGTGTGTCGCCGGTACGGCCGGACGGCGCCATTAATTCGGAGTGGATTAGTATGACATAACCCGGTGTCGCTCGACGGATCGGTCTTTCACGAAGTTCCGCCGATTACCGTCATGCCCAGGCGAACCGGTGGGGAGGGCCATTTGGCCCTCCTTTTTTGTGCGCCGGGCATTGCAGCCCTGGCCTTTCCTGCTATTTTTATCTGATTGGATTGTGACACAACAGTGATTTTCGTGAGGCAATCGCGGACGAATCAGGAGTACACAATGGACCCACGGAGAATTGCCATCGTGGCGGTTGGAGTGACTGCGATGTCGATCCTGGCAGCGCAGGCAAGGCCGGCCGACACACCCAGGGGCCGGCGCGCGGTGAGCTTCAACGCCGGCTGGAAGTTTGCCAAAGGCAACCAGACAGGAGCGGAGAAGGCGGACTTCGACGACTCGACTTGGCAAGCCGTCCGTCTGCCGCACGATTGGGCCATCTCGGGACCATTCAACCCGTCTGAGAACGGCTACGCCGGCAAGCTTCCGTGGAGAGGAGAGGGCTGGTATCGAAAGACGTTCGCGCTCGACAAGGCGGATAGTGGTCGGCGCGTGTACTTTGACTTCGATGGCGTCATGGCGTTTCCCAAGGTCTACGTAAACGGACAATTGGCCGGCCAATGGGACTACGGCTACATGTCGTTTCGCGTCGATGCCACGCCCCACGTGAAATTCAGCGGCCCCAATGTCATTGCGGTATACGTTGATACACGCAACCACGGCACCCGCTGGTATCCGGGCGCGGGGATTTACCGCAAAGTGACGATGACCCTTTGTGAGCCCGTCCACGTGGCTCACTGGGGCACGTTTGTGACGACGCCGAGTGTCGATGAGCAGGCGGCCACGGTCCGCGTGCGTTCGACGGTTGAGAACCACCGTGGCACCGAAGCAGAAGCAGTCGCTGAGGTTGTCCTGCTTGGTCCGGCCGGGCAGCCGGTGGCCGACGGCGCGAAAGAGGCGCACATTGTGCTCCCGCCCAACGGCACCGGCGTATTGGATCAGTCATTTGTCATCACAGGGCCGCAGCGATGGGACATTGTCGGCCCAAAGCTATACACGGCCAAAACCACAGTTCGCATGGATGGCAAGGTTGTGGACGTGGATGCGACGCCCTTCGGCATCCGGACGTTCGAGTTTACGGCGAATGACGGATTTCACCTGAATGGCCGGCGGGTGCAGCTTTATGGCGTAAACCTGCATCACGATCACGGGCCTCTCGGCAGCGCCTTCTACACCCGGGCCATGGAGCGGCAACTGGAGATCATGCGGGACATGGGCGTCAACGCCATTCGCACGAGCCACAATCCGCCGGCGCCGGAGTTGCTGGACCTTTGCGACCGGATGGGATTCGTCGTGTGGGACGAGGCCTTCGACAAATGGGACGGGACGGCCGACCGCGTTCGGGGCGAGCCGCCGCTGCAGGAGTATGGCGCGCGACAGCTTCGCAATTTCGTGATGCGCGACCGCAATCACCCCTGCGTCGTGGTCTGGTCGATCGGCAACGAGATCGGCGCCGGGGGCCGGGAAGGCGTCACGCCGGAACGGGTGAAGTTCATGAGCGAATTCGTCCGTCAGTATGACGCGACCCGCCCGGTCGGCATGGGCTGTCATATTCCCGGCATGGCGGAGCAGCCGAATTTCGACGCCCTCGACCTGACCGGCTGGAACTGCATGCGACGGTATGCCACCTATCGGCAGCGGTATCCCGACAAGCCTATCATCTACAGCGAGTCGGCTTCGGCCTTGAGCACGCGCGGGTTCTACGAGCTGCCGCTTCCGAACCGCAAAAGCGAATACTCCCGGCAGCTTCAGGTGAATTCCTACGATCTGAACGCAGCGGACTGGTCGGATATCCCCGACGCCGAGTTCAGACTGATGAAAGACGACAGCTTCGTGGCCGGAGAGCTTGTCTGGACGGGATTTGACTACCTGGGCGAGCCGACGCCGTTCAGCCGGGAAGCGAAAAGCTCCTACTTCGGCATCGTGGACCTGTGCGGGATTCCCAAAGATCGGTTCTACCTTTACCGCAGCTACTGGCGACCGGATACGACCACCGTGCATATCCTGCCCCACTGGAACTGGCCCGACCGCGTGGGGCAAAATGTGCCGGTCTTCGTCTATACGAATGGCGACTCGGCCGAATTGTTCCTGAATGGCAAATCGCTCGGTCGCCGGCAGAAGGGCGTCGTTCCGAAGGGACCTGCCGACTTTGCGAGGGGTAAGAAGGCCACGGCTGGCACCAGCCAGGCAGGCCATGACCCGGCTCATGCCAATGACGGCGACAAGGATTCCCGTTGGTGCGCCGCCGCCGAAGGGATCAACCAATGGTGGCAGGTCGATCTGGGCGACGTTCGATCCGTCCGCTACCTGGCGATTGAGTTCGAGCGGGAGGAGAAGAATTATGGATATCAAATCAAGGCCTCAACCGATGCCTCGACCTGGCAGACCATTGTGAGCAAGAGCACCAGCAGAAGCCCCCGCTGGGGAGGCCCCAGCCAGGTCTTCCACGACGTGGACGCGCAGGCTCGATATGTTCGCATCGAGTTCACCCAGTTGCAGGGCGGTGTCTGGGCGAGTATCAGGGGATTCAGCGTGTATCCGGAGAAAGCCGAATCCGATTACTACGCGGTGACCTACACGTATCGCCTGCGCTGGAACGATGTTCTCTGCGAGCCGGGTGAGTTGAAGGCGGTGGCCTACAAGGATGGCGCCAAGATCGGGGAGGCTGTCATGCGCACGGCCGACCCGCCCGCGGCGCTTCGCCTGACGCCCGACCGGGAGAAGCTGAAGGCCACAGGCGAGGACCTGTGCTATGTCCTCGTGGAAGCCATGGATGAGAGAGAGACGCTCTGTCCTCTGGCGGACAATCTCGTTCGTTTCAGGATCGATGGGCCGGCCGACATTGCCGGCGTCGGCAACGGCAATCCTCTTTCTCTCGAGCCGTTCCAGGCGGGCCATCGCAAGCTCTTCTACGGCAAGGCGATGCTGATCCTGCGAACGAAGGAGAACCACAGCGGCATGGTGAACGTTGTCGCCGAGAGCGACGGCCTCGCTCCAGCACGTGTGACGGTACAGTCCGAATCGGAAATGTGACTGAACGCCCCGTTACTGATAGTCCTGCGATTTGTGCCGTGTATGCGCTACGATGGCAGGCTTCGTTGTCTGGGTGGCAGCGTCAAGGGGTCCCCAACGCGATACATCGCGTTGGGGGCCCCATACGCAGCTTGGCGATGGCCTTTGCTCCGGTTGCTGGAGCCATCGCCAAGGCCTTCGGCCCATTCGACTTCGCTCAGGGCAGGCTCTTGACGATGCCACCCGATGCTCATGCGTCACCGCGAGGAACTCAGCGGTAATCGGCGCTACCTGGGCTCAATGACGGGGATGACGCGGAATCCTCCCGGCGGGACATCCACTTCGATGACTCGGGTCTCGCGGTTTCTGCCGCGCAGCACGACGTGCAACTCGTGGCGGCCGGGACGGACTCGGACACGGCAGACGTACATTTGCGCCGGCAGGAAGGTCCAGGAGCGCGTGTCGGGCTTGTCCAGTCCCACCAGCGCGGCTTCCGCGGCCAGGGCAGCAAGCGCCTTGGTGGATTCGTCGGATTTGCGGGGCAGACGACGAGCGGCTTCCGCCGCGGCGGCCCGGGCGATCAGCCGGGTCAGTGCGGCCCCGATGATCTTCGGCTTGAGGCTCTCATACTCCCTGGCTATCTCATTTCCAAGATCCGTCACCAGCTCGACGGGTACCTCCTGGCCATTCAGACTGACTCCTGCATGCTCCACCGTAATATCCCGCGCGACCAATTCAGGATACACGACCACCTTCAATGCGACGTGAGAGAGCAGCTCAAGGTCGCCGGTCACGTTCTGCCCCGCCAGGGCGATGGCCGCGCCGATGGGTATTCGCGCGGGAACCTTATGAGGGACACGGCCCAGACCCAACACGAGCAGGACTTCGCCATCCGCTGCGGTGCTCGGGGAGTCCTCATGGCGTGCGTGCGTGCCGTCTGTCTGCCATTCGTCAAGATACCTGCTCAGTTTCGGTCCTCGGTAGTCCGCGCGCTCGGACAGTCGCAGTATCGGCTCGCGCAGCGTCTGCAGGTCGCCGGCGTCGAGGGCCTCCTCATAGTAGCGTAGGGCCCGCTCGGGCTCGCCTAGTTTCTCAAAGACAAAGCCGGCGAGGTAGGAGCCGAAGGCGCCATGCGCAGTCTCGTCCACGGACTGGAGGTAATTGCGCGCGACAGTGAAGCGCCGGGCCTCAACGCTTGCGCCTTCCGGATCGCCCCTAGCGAGATAGTTGAGCATATTCAACGCGCTCATCGCCAGTCGCTCAGTCGGCGGCGTCCTGTAAACCTCGGCGCTGTCGCTGTAGATGTACTTGCCGATCGCACCGGCCGGGTCCGACTTCATATCTAGAAACTCGAGCTCCGTCTCGGCGGCGCTTAGGTCTCTTGCGCTCCATTGGTATTGCCCCGTCGCCTGAAGCAGGACCGCGCGCTCCAGCACGGCCAGCGACCGGCAGGCGGTCCAGTTTTCGGGTAATTCTTCGTGGCTGCCGACATCGAGGATATCGTTCAGCCGAAGGATGGCGGTCTCATAGTCGCCCGTATCAGCGGCCCCGTAGACTCTGCGGATCGTATCGGTGTAGGTTGCGCAGCCGCCGGACAACAGCACGAGGATGATTAGGGCGCATTTGCCGTATCGTGCCGACATGGAGTCATTCAACCCGGGTGTTCACCGGCTCAGTGAATCAGAGCCTTGCTGCGTGTCTCTTCGTTTTGGAACGTGATCAAGCCCGTCTCGACCTCGATGATCTGGAGAATGAGGCTGTATTGTACCCGGCGCGTGTCCTTCAGGCGTTCGTCCACGGACGTAACCTTCCCGGTCACGAAGTACTGGGCGCCCAATTGCCGGCCCAGTCTGCCGGCGGTCTGCGGATCGTATATGTCGCTCTGGCGGAGTCTCAGCTCCCGGACAAGCTCCTGCTGCCTCTCGCGGCTGACGACCTGTACGTCGCCGGAGTTGACCAGGTACGTCTCGACCGAGGACAACATCGCGCTGATCTGGTCCTCGATATGCTGAGTCGTGGCGTTCTGAATGGGCCAGATGGCCACCAGCGTCGGCGTCGGCGACCTCTCGATCGTGTCGTTCCAGAGAGCGGATTTCGACAACGCGGCGACATTAGTGGAGGCGAGGTATTCGATATCCTGGCGGTCCAGCCCGACGCTCATCGCCGGCTCGTCGAGGTTGCGGTTGCTCGTCCCCGGCCCACCCCGGACGGCCCTCGGGCCGCAGCCGGCGGCGGCCAAAAGGATGATCGACCCCCATGTCAGTAGCAATCCGGACCGGGCCCATTGTGGACCATGACATTCTCTATAGCTCATTCCAGCACCTTTCATTTGCACGCAGTTCGCACCTGTTACTATTTCTGCACCAATTCAATTCCGTTGCCTGTTCCCAGGTTGCGCGAGTATTTCCTGTCCGTGGGATTGTTCCAGTGCTCGTGGACGCCCAGGCTCGTCAAGGCTGTACCGTCGCCTTCCGGGTCGTAGGGCGTGCCCGAAGGCGCCTTGTTCGCCAGCGCGGCCTCGTGCAGATAGTTGTCGGGATTGCCCGTGACATCTACGAGGGTGGGATTCACGGCCTGCTCGCTGCGCAGAAAATCAAGCCCCACGGAATCGATGGCCACTATGTCCTGAGAGGCCAGGAGGCTGGAGAACCAGTCGTTGCCGAAGGACGCGAATCGGACAACGCCGGAGGTCTGATTCCTGGCGGGGTACAATCCGTCGATCATGTACAGAAGCGTCTTGCCGTCCGTGTGTTTATGGCCGTTCAAATCGACCAGGCAGTTGTACGAGCCCATCGGGTTCTTTCGACTGCTGGAATCGTGCAGCGGCTGAGGCGTCCAGCCGTTATCGGGGAAATAGGTCGTGCCGAAGTGGTTCTTCGCGCACAAGGTGACGCCGCAGAGGGTGTGGGCCCGCAGCAGGGCCAGGTTGATCAGGTATCTGGCCTGTGTGACGCACTGGGGCAAATGGAGCGTGCCGGCCTTCGTATGGAGCGGGTTGGCGCTGTCGTGAACCGCGGCGATGCGCCCGTTCTGTGCATTCTGGGGCGCTACCACGAACGTGACGCTCTGGAAATCGGGATCGGGATTGCCCCTGATCCGGTTGTAGATAGGATCGCCGATATACCGCGTGGCGTCGTATAGGGTAATTGCCGAGCCGGGCACGCCCGCCGCCTTTGTGAGCTGATGCACAAGCGAGTAAACGACTTGGGGACTGGGCATACCGGCGTCCGGCCGCCATTAGCGCGGGCGGACCTGGTTCATGTTGATCTTGATGGCGATCTTCTCGGGCTTCCGGTATCCCGCATCGTCGCGACCTCTGATCTTGTTGAAATGCCGAAAGAGTGCGTCCCAGGCCTCCGAGTCACTCGACTTGCCCGTCAGTCCCCGGATCGTCGCAGACATCATGGCATCGACGGTCTTGGCGTCGGTATTCTTGTCGTCCCACCAGTTGCCGGTCGAGCCGTCCCAACTCGTGGCGTTGGCGTCGCGGACCCATACGACGCGGCCGGGATAGATGCCTCGGGCCGTCCCGATAGGACTGTTCGCCGGCTCGCCGGGCGAGAAGGCCGCCAGAGTCGGATTGTCGCCGGTGGCACAGATAGAGCCCCAGATAATGGTGACTGCGGCAACAGCACAGATTGCGGCCGTCACGTACCGCGAACGGTGCAGCAGATGTCCGGCCCGGCGATACAGCATCGTCGAGCCGGCCAGGCCGATAAGCCACACGACAAAGCCGCTCGCCAGCGGTGCGGCCATCCGCTGGCAGGGATACACCGCCCGGCTGGGCTTGGGCACAACCCTGATGAGGAACCAGATCAGGGCCAGCAGCCCCGTTATCGGCAGCAGCACGACGGGCCAACGTCTTTGCCGCTCGGCAGAGAGCCTCTTGCCTGTCCTAGGGCAGATTCGTCCAGCTTTGCTTTTCATCCTCATACCCTTTCAGCGTGGGGTCAGGAGGGCCCGGCCCAGAGCCTGTACGGCGGCTTTGCGGTCTGCTTCCTTGACGCCGAACATGATGCTGATCTCCGACGAGCCCTGATTGATCATTTCGATGTTGATGCCGCCGTCGGCCAGGGCGGCGCAGGCCTTGGCTGCCATGCCGACCGAGTACCGCATGCCCTCGCCCACGATCATAATCAGGGCCAGATCGTGCTCGACCGTCACGTCGTCGGGGCGCAGCTCCTCCCGGATGCGGTTCAGCACGTGCTCTTCCTTCTCCGGCGTCAGGGCGGTACTGCGGAGAACGACCGACATGTTGTCGATGCCCGACGGGACGTGCTCGAAGGAGAGCTGCTCCTGCTCCAGGATCTGGAGCAGTCGGCGGCCGAATCCCACCTCACGGTTCATCATGTACTTGCTCAGGTAGATCGTGCTGAACCCGCTGGCGCTGGCGATCCCGGTCACCTCGCCGTGCTGGTATTTGCGCTGTGGGACGACCAGGGTGCCGGGGGCCTCGGGCCGGTTCGTATTCTTGATGCAGATGGGAATCCCGGCTTCGACCGCGGGCACGATGGCCTCGTCGTGAAAGATACCGAAGCCGGCGTAGGCCAGTTCCCGCATCTCCCGGTAGGTGAGCACCGTGATGGGCGGGGCGTTCGGGACGAGCCGCGGGTCAATCGCAAACACGGAATCGACGTCCGTGAAGTTCTCATAGACGTCGGCCTTGACCGCCGCCGCCAGGATGGACCCGGTGATGTCCGAGCCCCCGCGCGGAAACGTGGCGACGTGACCCTTGTGCGTGTATCCGAAGAACCCCGGAAAGATGACGACTTCCCGGGCTTCGGCCAGAGCCGACAGACGGGTATAGGACTCATCCAGCACGTGGGCGTTGCCGAAATCCTCGCTGAGCAGCATGCCCGCCTCGCGCGGGTCCACATAGTGAGCGGGGACACCCTGCCCGGCGAACACGCGGGCCACGAGCTTGGCGCAGTTGTCCTCGCCGGCCGCCTTCACGGCGTCCACGAATTGGGCGTTGTCGTCGCAGCGATGGCGGATACGGTCGCGCAGGTCCTTTTCGATCTCCGCGACAATACCGCCGTCCAGGTTCAGTTCCCGCTGAATCTCCGCGTACCGCCCCAACACGGCGCCGAGCTCGTTTTCAGCGGACTTGCCGGCGATGATGGTGTTTGCCAGCGTGATGAGCAGGTCCGTGACCTTGATGTCGTCGGCCGAACGCTTGCCGGGCGCCGAGACGACGACGATGCGCCGGGCGCCGTCCGACTTGACGATATTGACAATCCTCATAATCTGTCTGGCGTCGGCCAAAGACGTGCCGCCGAACTTCACGACTTTCATTCTTGCTCCTTACCCGTGGACTTCTGCAAAATGGACATTAGGCCTATATTCCTCAAGGAAATCGATTTCATGATTTCCTTGAAGAATTCACCTGCTTCGACATGTGACAAGAACGTACAGTTTGGGAAGGAAAAATCAAGACAGTAGATTTTTCCTTCCCAAAGTAGGCCTAATGTCCATTTTGCAGAAGTCCGGTCTTCATTCACACCCGTCTTAATCCACGCTCGGCACGGCGACCGCCGGCACGGCTTTCTTTTCCGTTACATCATCTCGAAACAGAACGCCGAACGCGCCCAGCAGGACGGCGCACATGGCCGTGATGATGATCCAGATAGTGTTCCAATTGGTCTCTTTCTCAACCGTATATACGTCGATGAGCTTTACGTTGAAGAACGTCCCGATGAGCATGCCCACGCCGAAACAGATCAGAACGATGAGTCCCTGCGCTTGCGCGCGAATCTCCGGTGGCGCTTTCTTGTCCACGTACACCTGCCCACCGACAAAGAAGAACCCGTAGATTACGCCATGCACAAGAATCGCCACATAGTAGAGCGAGGGCTGATTGAGCACGCCACCGCCCAGAAACGCCGCATAACGCACCAGCAAGGCCCCAAGCCCTACGACCATCGCCCACTTCGCTCCATAGCGAGCCAGCGCAAAGGGCACGAGGAGCATGACGAACATCTCCACGAACTGCCCCAGGTTCATCGTCGCCGTCACCTGCTCGAAACCCTGGCTCTTGAAAAACTGCGAACCGAGCGAGAAGTACATGGTGAAGGGCAGCATCACGAGCATGGAGATGAGGATAAACAGGGCGAAGTTGAGGTCCTTCAGGAGGGTCAGGGCCCGCAGGCCGAGGACATCGACGATGGAGGCCGGCTTGCCCTTGGCCGGCGGGGGCGTGTCAGGCAACGTCAGATTGAGCAGGGCAGCCACCAGGGCCGTGCCGGCGCCACAGTACAGAGGAATCACCGTGCCGTCGATACTCTCAGTCCTGAACACATGCACCGCGATGAGACTGAACGCGGCAGCCGCCACCCAGCCGATGGAGCCAAATACGCGAATCTGGGGAAACTTCTCTGAGGGGGCATTGGCCATCGCGATGGCATTGGTCAGGCCCCACGTCGGCATGTAGCAGAGCATGCCCAGCAGCAGGATGACAAACAGGGCCGTCGCGTTGCTCTGCTGGGCCCCGAGAAAGAACAGCACGGCGCAACCCAGATTCAACGCCATCAGGACCTTCTGACTGGCAAAGTGGCGGTCTGCGATCATGCACAGGATCGGCGCGATCAGGCAGCCCAGAGGCATGACGCTGAGGATTAGCGCCTTCAGCGTCCCCGTGACCCCGATATTGTCGAGATACGCGGCCAGTTGCACCCACCAGACGGCAAACATCATGTATTGCAGGAACATCATGACACTTAGACGGATTCTGACGCTCGGGGACATGCCGTTCATTTGAGGTCTCCTTAACGGTAGAGTGCGCTCGGGACGCCGGTCCCATTGCCTACGTCCTGCCGGTGGCGTCCACGGCCCACCCAATCGACCAGGAATCATACAACAAGCAGGGGAGTCTGACCAGCAAGAAACAGCAAATCGTGCGGGTGTATGCTCTGTTGACTCCCGCTGTTTCTGGGATTACCATGGGCCTCCAGCCTGCCGGGTGTGCTACAAGGGTACGGGCGTGCCGCCGGAGGCCGGCGCTGTCACATGCGGACGGATATTGCGCAAATCAATGGTGAAATGAGTCAAGGAGAATGGACATGCCGGGGAAGAAATGGGTGTGGATTGCGGCGCTGGTGGCGACGAGTCTGTCGGCACAGATTCCTGAAGTGATTTTCAAACCGGTCAAGATCGACGGGCCGGTCCACGACCCGGCCCGGCACAGCTCCTGGTTCGGGCCGTTCTGCGAGTGTGCGTCGGTCCTCGACGTGGACGGCGACGGCGACCTGGATATCGCGGCCGGCCGCAACTGGTACGAGGCACCGGACTGGATCAAGCACGCGGACT
>CAYFUB010000617.1:0-7330 GCA_964346195.1 uncultured Pirellulales bacterium | reverse complement strand
TCTTTGAACCTTCAACCATTTCGAGTATCTCTACCTGTCTACTCGGACCCGCATGAGCCGGTTCATCACTCAGAAACTATCTCGGTGAATGTCATTCTGAGCGAAGCGAAGAATCCGGGCTGTGAACTTGAGAAACCTTCCATTCGGCGGCCAGATGGTTCGCTTCGCTCACCATGACAAGTCGGAGTCCCGTTTTGAGATAGTTTCTCACCGCTTCAGGCGAAAGAGGCGGATTTCGTTCGATTCGTTGGGCCGGGCAACTTCGGCGTACGCCCACAACTCGTCCTCGACCCACATCCAGTGCGAGTAGCGCCAGGTATGAAAATGCTCGCTCGGCGTAGTGCTGACGGCCATAGGTGCGTCGGGGGTCAGGTCGATGATGTGGTGCAGGTCGAAGGTGAAACCCAGGCCGGTGGCGATGTTGTACACCGGGTCGTGCCAATCGCAATTGGAGCCTTCGTAGATAAACAGGTAGCCAACACCGACGGGCACCACGCTGGCGGGGCGGACGTAAAAGTCGTGCCAGCCGGTGAGGTCCATGATGGACTGGTACGGACTGCCGACCGGCTGCCACCGTGCGCCGTCGTCGCTGGCGAAGTGGTAGATGCGTTCCGTCTGTCGCATCACGCCGATGACGTAACAGTGGTATCGGCTTTCGGCGTGAATGATGAAGGGGTCCTTGTACCCGCTCACGGCGACGTCGCGGTCGTGGGCCTTTGCCGGCGGTCCGATGACGACTTTAGCGGAGGCCGGCTCGAACTGCGTGGGGCTGTTGGCATCGGCGAATTTGATAATCGACCACGGCCCGCTCTGCCACGGGCCGCAGGCGTAGAGCTTGAAACGGCTCGTCACAGGGTCGATCAGCAGGGCCGGCCGCTCGAACCCGGGAATGGGAACGTCCTCTCTGTGGATGCGATGGGCCTTCTCGAAATGGACGCCGTCATCGCTGCGCAGAATGCGAATCTCATAGCCCCGCAGCCCGCGCGGCGCGTCGGCGGTCCGCATGCGACACGCCAGCCAGAACGTCCCGTCTTTGTCCCGGACGACGGAAGGTGCCCCGGTCCACCATTCGGGCTCATTCTTGTCGGGCTCAAGGATGACATCGTACGCACGGAACTGCGCCGGGACGTCTCCAAGCAGTCGGCTGACATCCTTTGAATCGTTTGGGGCACTGCCGACCGGTCCGCAACTCAGCGCCAGCACGATGACGATCAGACTACTCAGGCGTACATTCACTTCTGTTTCTCCGGTGGCCGGAAGACCTGGTCGCCGCCGGCGGGCGGGTTGCCCGTCACGAAGAGCACGATCTTGACGGCAAGACCTGCCATCACAAGGGCCAGCACGGAGAAGATCCTCACCAATGCTCGCCTGCGCCGCCTTTTCCTGTCTTCCAGAGCCATTTTCTGCCATTGCCGGATCCATATCCATCCCCCGGCGGTGATTATACCGCAGCGCGCCGGCACCGGCAGCAGCCAACAATCCCCGTGGCGTAATGAATTTTGTCATGGGGTATTCCCTTCCCCTCGGCCATGCAATAGAATACCGCCTTGGTTCGTCTATCCGTCGGATATGGCGGGTGAATGCGGCGACAGGCCGGCATAGGTTCGCCCGGTTGCTTGGGCACCTCAAACGCGAAGACCGCGTTTTCGGGGACGCTTGCCGGGGGTGTTGGGCCGGAGGTTCAAAATATCTTGGTCACTGAATTCGGAATCTTCGGAGGGTGTCATCACGTTGCCCCTCAACGGACGGTCTTGATGTCCGCGCGAGCGCGGCATACATCAACTCATCACTTTTTGAGAGGATAAGTCCATGGGAAGGAGAATGTCGTTTGTTTGTTTGGTGGCGGCCCTGGCGGCGTTTGTCTCGCCCTTGTGTGCGGCCGGGGGACAGCCCCGCAACGTCATCCTTTTCGGCTGGGACGGCGCCCAGCGGGAGCACGTGGACCAGTGCCTGGCCCGGAAGGAGTTGCCCAACCTGCAAGAACTGATCGACCGGGGCAGGTACGTCAAGATCGACGTTGAAGGGACGACCGATACGAAGGCCGGCTGGTCGCAGATCCTTACCGGCTACTACCCGGAGGTCACCGGCGTGTACAGCAACGGCCGGTATCAGCCCGTGCCGCAGGGATTGAGCATTTTCGAGCGGCTGGAGAAGCAGTTCGGGACCGATGACTTCGTTACGGTAGCCGTCATCGGAAAGAAAGCGCATTGCGGCGAGATCAATCCTCCCCAGAAGATTCGGTTGGATGAAGAAGAGGCGCAGCAGCAGAAACAAGCCGCCAAAAAGAACAAGAAGAAGCAGGCCCAGAAGGATGCCGTCCAGCCCGGCGCCGGCAAGAAGCCCAAGGGCCGGATCGTCGAGGAAAACGGCGTGCAGTACCGCGTCATTCCGGGCTCGCCCTATTACGGCATGCACAAGGCGTTGGAGGTCTGGGAGTTCGGGCTGATGAAAGACGCGAAGGTCGGGACGCGGGCCATCGAGCTGCTGGAGAAGTACAAGGACAAGCCGTTCTTTTTCTTCGTGCATTTTGCCGAGGTGGACCACGCGGGCCATCAGAAGGGGGAGAACTCCGAGGAGTACAACGACGCGCTGATCTCCAACGATCTCTGGACCGGCAAGATCATGGATAGGGTCAGGGAATTGGGGCTGGCGGACAAGACGCAGTTCTGCGTGACGGCCGATCACGGGTTCAACGAGGACGGCAAGGGGCACAGCTTCGCACCGTATGTGTTCCTGGCTACCAATAACAGGGCGGTCTCGCGCGACGGCCGGCGGCAGGACGTGGCCCCGACGATTCTCGAAGCATTCGGGGTGGATTTGACAGCCTGTCAGCCGCGTTTGGACGGCATTTCGCTCACGAAGCCTGACAATCGTCCCGCCGCCAAGCTCGGCCCGGCCAAGGCCCCTAAGAAAGCGGCCCAGAAGGCTGACGAGTCGGTCGATTTGGATCGCCGGCCTGACGTCGTGTTCGTGCCCACGCCTCCTGAAGTCGTCGAGAAGATGCTGGAACTCGCCCAGGTGACCAAGGACGACATCCTCTACGATTTGGGCTGCGGCGACGGTCGGATCCCGGTGACGGCGGCCAAAAAGTACGGCTGCCGGGCCTGGGGTTATGATATCGACCCGCGCCGTATCAAAGAATCGCTGGAGAATGTCGAACAGAGCGGCGTCGGCGACCTGGTCACCATTGAGCGCAAGGACATCTTCACTCTGGACCTCAGCGGGGCCAACGTCATCACCCTGTACCTGCTGCCAAGCCTGAATGTGAAGTTGATCCCACAACTGGAGAAGCTCAAGCCGGGCTCGAGGATCGTCTCGCACGACTTCTCCATGAAGGGTGTCACGCCGGACAAAGTTGTCAACGTCGAAGGGAACGATTCGGGCATTGACCACACGGTCTACTTGTGGACAACGCCGCTGAAGAAGGAACAGCCTTGAGCCGAGCGCACGGGATAAGCGCCTGCGCCCGGCGGATCGGTCGAAATGGAACAGGGCACATCGCGGTGATGCACCTTGTCTGCCATGTCCGACACCTCACGAGGGATCCCGGTTTGGCACATCTCCTTTTGTCTGTCTTTTGTCTTGCGGATTCGTCCGCGCCGACACAAGCATCTGCCTTGACGCCATTTCCCGGTATGGCGATGGTTTTCCTTGAGACAAAGGAGCCATCCCCAAGGTCTTCGACCCATTCGACTTCGCTCAGGGCAGGCTCTTGAGGCTGCCACCCGGTGCTCATGCCACACTACGACAAATTCATTCGTAATCGGTATCAGACGGCCGGACCCCGGGTTTGGGGCCGACGCCGGCGATGCCGAAAAGATCGATGATATCGGATGGCTCGGATCCGCCGCGGGGGCCATTCGTGAAGGACGTGCGGAACGGGTAACTCAGAGCCGTGCGGCTGAGATGGGTGCGGTCGGCATACGGTGGCGGATTCTGATTCGTTCTCGCCCTTTGTCATTTCGACCGGAGGCCGAAGGCCCGAGTGGAGAGGGTTGGGCTCCCAAAACGCACAGAGCGTGTTTTGGGGACCCTTCCCAAACGCGTTACCTCGCGTTTGGGGTCCCAGACACGTAGCGCAGCGGAGAGCCCGGAACGGCAATCTGGCCGCGAAGGGCGACACGCCCAATTCGTGGCCAGATATCTCGACTGCGCTTCGCTCCGCTTGATACGACAGATGTGTCGCCCGACGGCTTTTCTTGCTTCGTACCGCCTTTGCTACCGTATTCCGGCCGCAGCCGCTGAGATCGCCCGGATTCCCATTGAAGCGAACCCAACCGACTCCCGCGACGGGATCGGGTGCGCTTCGTGGCTCCCGCGGTCAACGGGCGTCAGAGGGTGTCCCCGCAGTTCTGACTCATGCGCGTCTTGTCAGTCGAAACCAGGCGACAATCAGCACACCTACACTCGAAAGCAGCAGTGCCCCGGGTGCGGGGATCACCGTGATTTGACCGCTCAACGTGCCCTCGGCGGTGCCTGAGCCGCTCAGAATCAGGCAACGCAAGTCGCCACCGCCTTTGCGGTCACCCGAGAAGCTGATATCCAAAGGCAGACCGGCATTCTCCATGGCGCCGATCGCCGGAATGAAGGTGCCGTACGTGTCGTCAAAACTTGTGACGTCCAGGTCATCTCTGGGTTGTGAATATGCCATGAGAGTCGTTCCGATGATCAGCACGCCGGCGGATTTCAGCGAGGCGGTCATCACGGTGGAACCACCCGGGTCGGACCTGATGGCCAACGGCTCGGTCGGGCTCAGCATCGCCGTCAGGTGAGTGCCGAAATCAGTGACTCCGCTAAGCATCATATCCGGAAGCAGCACGAAATCGCCGACCAGGGTCGGATCTCCAGGGATGCTGCCGTCCACGACAATGGCTGTGTCTTCGAAGGACAACAGCCAGTTGCCGCCCGTCCCTTTGAGTTGCCACGCATACTCTGTCCCAGTCGCCTTGGAGAAATGCATCGAGTGCAGTGCCGACAATGGGCTCGTCAGAAGTAGTGTGATGGTAAGTACCAGCGCTGACCGTTTCATATTCTTCTCCTTTCGCACCGCCCTGATGCGGGTGTTTCTGGAAGAACGCTGAGATGACAACGTCTGCAGGTTCTGTGCCGGCATCACCCGATTCTGAGTGTTGCCAGAGATCTGTTTTCCATGCGTATCTTGCTCGGGGACAGAGGACAATAAGGGAAATGCTGAAATTGACACAGGAATATTCCTGCGTGCCGGCCTGGAGGCACGCACTGCCCAGTTCTCCGCCGGTCACCCTTCCGGACTCGCAGGCATTGCCGTCTATTCGTGTGATGGTCCCTGTGACGCTCACGCATTCTACAGGCGTCTTGTCGCCCGGAACCAGCCGACGATCAGCATTCCCACACTCGAAAGCAGCAGACTCCCGGCCGAAGGGATCACCGTGATCTGGCCGCTGAGAGTGCCTCGAGCCGTGCCTGAGCCGTACAGAATGAGGCAGCGCAGGTTACCGCCTCCCACGAGGTCGCCGGTGAAGCTGATATCTAAAGGCAGTCCGGCGTTCTCCGCCGCCGCAATCGCCGGAATGGCTATGCTGTACGTATCATCAAAATCTATGACGTCGAGATCGTCGCCCGGCACCGGATACGATGCGTAGGTCGTCCCAGTGAAGAATATGGTGCCGGTCTCCTGGGACGCTGTCAGGACCGTATCGCCGCCGGGATTGGATTGAACTGTCAACGGCCCCTGCGGTGTCAGCGTCGCCCTCAACAACTCAGGTCCGACAGAGGTAATCTCCGTGAGCGCCATGTCCGGAAGCAACACGAAGTCGCCTGCCAGTGCCGGATCTTCGGGATCGCTGTCGTCCACGTCGATGGCGGTGTCCGCAAACGACAGTGTCCAGTCGCCATCAGTCCCCGTGATTTGCCAGGCGAAGTCGGTGCCCACTGCGGTCGAGAATTGCAGCGAGTGACTCGCGGCCAGAGGCGCGGCGAGAGTGAATGCAACAGCCAGTATGAGCAGAATATGCTTCATCTTCATCTCCTCTATAGGTATGCATCTCGGCAACTTGCCCGTGATTACGTCCCTCGACTCACTTCTCAGGTTCACTGTTCGTGAAGCCCTGATCCATGTCCCCTGCTGCCAACCGGCTCGCGTGAGCTTTGCCGTCTGCCTGGCAGACTCTGTTGTTTCGCGTTGCGAGAGGCTTTCACATCTCTCGTACAAATCATACTCACACTGCCAAGACGGGTGGTTGAGGGAAAGGCTGATTATGATGGCTCAAGAAGCCTATGAATAAGTCAGATTGCCCGAGCACTTGCCCGCTTCACAATCACTTGAACCTCCCGTGTGGGCACGCTACGTCGCAACCAGCGGGCGTTTCATCATTTGAGGCTTCCACTGCCTTCAATTGAGCAAAACCCCCATAACCTGTTCCTCCGATACCCGGTAAGAGTAACGAGAAACGGGGCATCGGAAAGTTGGTGCGCCAGTCCGAGGCCACCAGTGAATCCCGAGGTGTATATGGGAGGGACCCAGGTGAAAGAGCGTAGTATGGCTGACACGAGAGGACTACCGGTTATAAGGTAGCCAAGATTGCCCGAGTGGTCCGCAGGGCCACGCATGATTAGGAGACTGTCCAATGGCTAGAAGAACAATGTCTGTATTGTTGGTCGTGGCGGTGGCTCTGTGCCTGTTCGGCTGTGAAAAAGAGGGCCCCCAGGCGGCGCGAGAGGAAGAGCGCACGACGACTCCCGAAGGCCAGGCGCCGACCGCTCGTGAGGGGCAGCCTGCGAGGGTCGGTGGTGTCGAGGCGAATGAGGCCGCCGCACCGGGGACTCAGGCTGCTATGGCGCAGCAAAAGCAGCAATATATCCAAGGAGCCGAGCAGATGCTCAGCAACCTCGAGCAGCAGGCGACGGCCATGCAGCAGCAGATCGATACACAGGAAGGGCCGGCACAAGAAAAGTCCAAACAGCTCATGCAGCAACTCCAGAATGAACTCGCCGATGCAAGGCAGGCCTTGGACAAACTGAGGGAGGCCAGCGCAGAGAACATGCAGCAAGCCAGAGTGGCTGCCGACCAGGCGATCCAGAATGCGCAGGAGACCTTCAAGGAACTCCAGTCGCAAGTGGGTACTCCGCGGCAGGTGACACGGGCGCAGCCCTAGCTGTGGACCGCGGTGTTCCTGGTGATCGCACTGCTCGCGGCGGCATTCGTCCTTGCCGGCATTGCGGCCGCGGCGTCGGGTATCGCTCGGATTCTCTTTGTCGTCGTCCTCGTGATATGGTCTATGGGAAGGGGACGGCTCTGGCACTTGGCCCGGGTAGAACGCGGGCACTGGCGCGCGGGAGCGCCGCTCACTTC
>CAYFUB010000616.1:0-4349 GCA_964346195.1 uncultured Pirellulales bacterium | reverse complement strand
GTGGTCGGCCCGTACGGCCCCCCGACTCTGCCGGCGACACTCTATTCCAGCCGCCGCTTCATCAACGCCTGCGTCACTGCCAGGAAGGAGACGCGGGTCGGGCAATTGCTGAAGAGCGTCAGCGAGTCTCTTCGCACGCGCGGACAGCCCCAGAGGGAATGGCTGGGCATGGAGAGTTTCCTGACGAGCCGGATCACCGCCGACGATCCAAAGCTGAAAGACTGCTACCGTCATTTCCGCGAAAACCTCGACGACATCATTCGGACCGCGCACGGCTGCGGTGCGGGGGTCATCCTCTGCACGGTTCCGACCAACATCCGATCCTGTGCCCCGTTCGGCTCGCAGCACCGGGTGGGTCTGACGGCGGAGAGCCTGGCCCGGTGGGAGCAGGCCTTTCAAGAAGGCAGGACCCTGGAACGGACGGGCGATTTTGCCGGCGCCTTGTCGGCATACGAAAAAGCCCGCCGGCTCGACGACTCTTACGCCGACCTGTCGTTTGGTATGGGCCGCTGCCTGGAAGCCCTGGGCCAGACCGATGAGGCCCGGCGCATGTTCATCGAGGCCCGCGACCGGGACGTGCTGCGCTTCCGGGCCGACAGTCCCATCCTCCGCGTGACCCGCGAAACGGCGCAGGCGTGGACGGCCGAGACACAAAATCGTACATCTCTGCTGGACCTGGAGGCGTATTTTGAAGACAGGTCGCCGGGTCGCCTGCTCGGTGACAATTTCCTGGTTGACCATGTCCACCTCGATTTTCACGGCAATTTCCTGGCGGCTTATGCGGCGCTGCAGAAGGTCCGGGAGATGATGCCCGAAGCCGAACTCGTTGAGCCTAAGGGCTCCGAGGAGGAATTGCTCGACCTGTGCCGACGGCACTTGCTGTACGATGAGCACGAACCGTACCGGCTGGCGATGGTGATGTATCGGCGCAAGACGTTGCCGCCTTTCGCCGGGCAGATCGACCACGACACTGAGATGGAAAGGCTGCGCGAGGAGTTGATCCGGTTACGCCGGGCCGAGCGTAACGCGAGCGAGTCCGAAGCCACGTATCTCGGGGCGCTGCAGTGCCGGCCGCTCGACACCTATCTGATTCTGCGTCACGGCCAGTTCCTGATGGGGGCCGGTCGAGTGCGGGAAACGATGAACCTGTACCGCCAGGCGCTGGACACCCGGCCGTTCGACACGCGAATTCGCGTGGCCCTGGCCCAGGTGCTGGCACAAGGCACGTTGAAGGATGAGGCCGTCAAAGTGCTCACGTCGAACCAGACGTCGGACCGCTACAGTCGCAAGGAGGCTTTGCTGCTGTTGGGGGCCCACTGTGCAGCGGTCGGCAATATCCCCCAGGCTACAGTCATCTACGAAGAGTTGGGGCGGATGGATGCCCGGAATGTCGATATTCTGGTGAACCAAGCCGCCGCGGCGTCCGAGAGAAACGACCTGGCCGCCATGAAACGTTACCTGGACAAGGCCCTGGCCCTCGGCCCCGATTCCGTGCTGGCTATGACAAATATGGGCAACTACTATGCGAAACGGAAACAGCCTCGTCGGGCGCAGGAATGGTTCGCCCGAGCAGTCCGGGCCGATCCCCAAAGTCCTTTCGCCCATATCGGGCTGGGGATTCAGTCCGTTCGGCTCGAGCAGATGGACAAGGCTGTCGAACACCTGATGCGGGCCGTGGCGCTCAAGCCGGATTTCGTCGAGGCGCATCTGCTCCTGGCCGCGCTCTACGAACAGGCCGGCAGAAAAAATGATGCGAGGAAACACGCTGAACTGGCCGCCCTGTTTCGGCCCGTGCAGCCATGACGGACCGTTCGTTTTCCTGGGTTCATTTTAAGGAGAGGCTTCACCAATGAAACGCACAAGACAAACAGTGATGGCGGTCGTGAGCGCTCTGATTCTTGCCGGCGGGACTCACGCCCAGTCCGGCGCAAACGCGGACTACCCACCAGTCACGGCGCCGCCCGATTCGTTCTTCGAGAAAGTCCGCGAACGGGACCGGGATGCGGCGCGCGCATTCTATAAGAAATACATGGATGTCAAGGGCATGCCGGTGGTCGCGGCGGCGGAGGTGGCGGATCTGGCGCTGCAGCGCACGTACGAGATTGTCACCCACATGCTGGCCGGCCGGCCCGACATTCTCCAGGCCATGGTGGAGCGCGGCATGTACCTGACCATCATCGGCAAGGACCAGGTCTACACCGACCTGCCCGAGAACCGAAACGCCCGGAATCCGGATTACCTCAACGAGCGCGTGCGCGGCACCGGCGGCCACCCCACGAGCTTCGGCGAGGAGAATCTGCTGAGCCTGCCCATCGATCGTTACGACGACGAGAGCATCGCCGTACACGAATTCTGCCACACCATCGACAGCACGCTGAGCCGGATGGACCCCACGTGGCGGGAGCGCAAGAACGCCACCTATAAAAACGCCCTGGCGAAGGGGCTTTTCTACAACACCTATGCCGGCTCCAACGCGGGTGAGTACTGGGCCGAGATCGCCCAGGCCTATTTCGACAACAATCGCGTCAACAACTGGAATCACGGTCCCATCGGCCGGCGCGAACAACTCAAGGTCTACGACCCGCAAGGCTATAAGCTGTGCCGGACGACCTTCAACCTCAGCCCCGAGCAGGACTGGCGCTATCAGTGGCTCCAAAAGCTACCGAATGTGACGGCCCCGCCGGCCAAGTTCAAGATCGACCCCTATTACACTAAATTCACCTGGGCGCGCGAGTTCACCGTCATCGGCCGCCAGGCCAGTGATGAAGCCCTGCTCCGGGCCAACGAGACGATCCGCCGGATGTTCGCCTATCGCCACGACATCCTCAAGGCGCTCATCGCCGACGGCGCGAAACTGGTCGTCCTGGGAGCGAAAGAGCACATTTGTGACCTGCCGGAATACAAAGAACTCGACGATCCCCAATCCATTGACGCGCTGGCCCGTTATCTCACGTACACGCCCGAGTTGAAACTGCTCGTCGTGGGCGAAGAGAACGTGCTGGCCGACCCGCAGGACATGTACGTCGGCGACAGCCAGGTGATCCGGGTGTGCGCGGACGCGATCTACCGGGTGACGGGCACGCGGCCGGTCGATCCCGATTTCGAGAATCGGCCGCGCGGTGTCTGGCAGCAATATGAGTTGCGTGTCCAGCGTCTCGATGAACGATTCGATGCCAGGCTCAAGGAGCTTTACGAGAAGGCCATGAGCACGGACAAATGGCAAGGCACGGCCGCCACGGCCGACCGCGCCGCATATTGGACGGAGGGCGTGCTGGCCTATTTCGACGCCCTGGGCCAGGACGACGCGCCGAACGACGCTGTACACCCGATCAGTACGCGTGAGAAGCTCAAGGAATACGATGCCGACTTGTTCGCGCTCGTGAATGACACGATGGCCTACGAAACAAAGGTGGATTGGCGGTACAGACCGTGATGAAAGAGAAGCGGCCCCTTCTATGGCTGCGGGCAGGCCTCGCTCTCCTGTGCCTGGGGCGCGTGTTCGCAGCCTCATCCATGACGGAAAATGGTGCTGCAAGCCCGATTCGTTTCGGCGGACGGAATGTCGAAATGACTATCAGCACAGTCGGCGAACGTACGGTGCGGGTGGAACTGTCCCCGCTCGAAGAGCAGGAGCGGGTGGCACCTGCCGCCACGGTGCTGGTACCATTTCCCTCGACCGAGAGACTCCGCGTTTGTGAGCTGGAGGGCGAGAGGGAACTGCACCTGGGCCGGCTCCGCGTGACGGTCAGAGCGCGGCCGCTCATCGTCCTGGTGTACCGTGAGGACGGAAAGCGGGTGCAGGAACTGACCTTTGACGAGGGGGCCGAGGGCGCGGTCGATTTCCGCACGGGCGGGCCCGTGCTCGGACTGGGTGAGGGCGCGCAGCAGTTCGACCGGCGGGGCGCCCTGTATCCGATGGAGCCGACCTGGGGCGGTTGGAACCGGCCCGTGCTCGGCTCGGTGGTGCCTTCGCCTTTTGTCATCGGGACGGAGGGCTGGGCGATGTTCGTGCACCAACCCGACGGCCGGTTCGACCTGCGCCAGAGCCGGGGACGCTTCCTCCCGCGAAACACGCCGCAGGAGGCAAAGCGGTTGGACCTGTTCGTCATCAGCGTACGGGAGCCGGTCGACGCGCTGACGGAGTACCACCGGCTCACCGGCCGGCCCGTCATGCCGCCGAAGTGGGCACTGGGCTATTTTCAGTCGCACCGGACGCTGGCGGGACCGGATGAGCCGCTGCAAATCGCACGGTTATTCCGCGCGAAGAATCTTCCCTGTGACGCACTGATTTACCTCGGCACCGGCTATTGCCCGAACGGCTGGAACACCGGTCATGGGTCGCTCCAATT
>CAYFUB010000615.1:0-27321 GCA_964346195.1 uncultured Pirellulales bacterium | reverse complement strand
TGCCGAAGGGCCGGCCGCTCAACGGCATCCCGAACACCGCCCATTTCGACTGGGGGCCGGTCGAGGCCGGTGACGAGGACATGGGCGACTGGAAGGTCGCGAGTTGGGCCATCGGGGAGCTGGAGAGAAAACACGACGGGCCGTTCTTCCTGGGCTGCGGGTTCTTCAGACCTCACCTGCCCTGGTATGTGCCGAAGAAGTACTTCGATATGTACCCAGCCGACAAAGTCACGCTGCCGAACGTCAAGGAGGATGATTTGGACGATGTGCCGCCGATAGGGAGACGCATGGCCAAGCCTGAAGGCGACCATCGGAAAGTCATCGAGCACAACCAGTGGCGAAAGGCCGTGCAGGGATATCTGGCCTCGATCACCTTCGTAGACACGTGCGTCGGCCGGGTACTCGATGCGTTCGATGAGAGCGATTACCGGGACAACACGGTCATTGTCCTGTGGAGCGACCACGGCTGGCACCTGGGCGAGAAGCTCCACTGGCGCAAGTTCGCCCTTTGGGAGGAGGCCACGCACAACGTCTTGATGATGGTCGCGCCGGGCGTGACCAGGCCGGGCCAACGCTGTTCGCGACCGGTCACGCTGCTGGACATCTATCCTACGCTCATCGAGCTGTGCGGCCTGGAGAAAAAGTCGGAGCTTCAGGGCCGCAGCCTCGTACCCTTACTGAAGGACCCGGGCGCCGAATGGGAACGCCCCGCTCTCACCACACACGGGAAAGACAACCACTCCCTGCGCACGGAGCGCTGGCGCTACATCCGCTACAGCGACGGCACCGAAGAGTTGTACGACCACGACAACGACGAGCTCGAATGGACCAATCTGGCCGGCGCGGCACAGTACGCATCGGTGAAGCAGCAGCTTGCCCGCTGGTTGCCCAAGGAAAGTGCCTTGGAAGTCGTGCAGAAGCAACGGCGCGGCCAGCAAAGCCGGTGAAGGATAAGTCCGGAGAACGACAGAGGAGGGCGAGCGTCGCGCGCTCGCCTTGGAGCGCTGTGCGCAGATACGCGACCTGCTAATCGCCTGGGGGTGAAACCGAGCAGCCGTTGCGGCCCTGCCTTTGAAGTCGGATTACCTGTGGGTCCAATTCTCGGCAAGTGTCTTATCAAGGAAGCTCAAATCAAAGTTGCTGACGAACCCGCAACGGCTGCCGATTTCACACGTCCCGGTGACACATCCACACAAGAACTCTGCTCGTCCCTTTCGTTTTCATGCACGTGAGTGGGCAGTGCCGGGCATGTTCACTCAAAAAAAGAGACCTGTGAGTGAGAGTAAGAAGAGGTGTGAGTACTGGATTTCGAGCCAACACCCCGGCACTCTGCGCCCAACCCGTTGTCAAAGATCGTATCCTCCTATACGTTCTATAGGCGAATTTACGTAGTAACTACTCCTATCTACACGCGCTTGTTCTGAGGAATCAAGCGAAAAACGGAATTTTCGCGGCGCGGTCTTCGGCCGCAACCGAGAATTTGCGCAGGAAAACAGGATTTGAACAAGTAGCAGTGCGGAGGGGCCGGCGCGCTCAGGTCGATTCGATTTCGGTGGCCACGCCGCGGGGTATGGCCCTCGCGCGGACGGATCGCTGGCGCTTCGGGATCCAGACCCCTTCGAAGATCGTCGTCAGGTGCTTCTGAATCCCGCGCCGCATCCTCTCCACGGCGGGCTCTTCGGCCCAGGGGCTGGTCCGCAGTATCTCGGCGGCCAAAGCGCGGTAGTCGGTGGCCCCCTTGCTTTGCGGGGCGTACGCCAGAACCGGGAGGCCGGCACTCGGCGCCTCGGCCAATCGGACGTTCCGGTGAATGACCGTATCGAAAACGAGGTCCCCGAAGATTTCCCGCATCTGTTGCTGGATTTGCCGGCTGAACGTCGTTCGCTCCTCCACAAAGGTCAGCAGCAGGTTGATGCTTTCCATGGAGTAAGGATGAAACCGGTGGCGAATGATGCGGACGGTCTCCAGCAGGCGTTTGAGACCTTCGAGGGCATAATAGTGAACCTGGACGGGCACGATGATATCCGTGCTGGTGACCAGCGCATTGAGCGTCAGGACGCCCAGCGACGGCGGACAGTCGATGACGCACAACTCGTAAGCATCCCGCACGCCCTGGAAGGCCCGGCCCAGGAGCAATTCCTTGCCCGGCGTACCCGCCAGCTCCAGTTCGGCGCTGGCCAGCAGCACGTTGCACGGCACCAAATCCAGATTGCTGACACTGGTGCGAACAATCACGTCCGATAACAGCACCCCGGGCCTCGTCAGGACGTCGTAGATGGTCCGGTCAAAGGTATTCGGGTCGTAACCCAGTCCAATCGTGGCGTGGGATTGCGGATCGAAATCGAGCAGAAGGGCCCGCTTGCCCAGTTCGGCAAAAGCCGCGGCCGTGTTGATGGCGGTCGTCGTCTTGCCGCAGCCGCCCTTCTGATTGACCATGGCGATGGTTCTCATCCTGCCATCCTCCCGCAAGCTCGGCGAGCCGGGTTTGTCGTCCCGCCCTGCGATTGTGCGTATCCTCCGTGCGGCGTGTTGTGACTCCTCCTCCCCACCGCGTGCCACACGGTCACGCAGCTTATCGGTCGTTCACGGCCCCACTCCCGAGAGGCTAATTCGCATGTTCCCCCGGACCACGCCCGCAGAAAGCCGTAGTCACGGTTCGATAGCCATCTTCCCCATAGTCTACCCCAAAGCAGGGAAAAAGTCAACTGCACGGTCGGCAGTAATGTAGAAGGCGCGTCACGTCGTGTCTGTGAAGATTCTGGGGCACCGTGGATGGGTGGCATCGTCAAGCGCAGCCTGGCGATGGTCATGCCGGCGCGAAAGAGCCATTGCCAAGGCCTGCGGCCTTGACGATGCCACCCGGGCATTTGCCTTCAATACCGGAGGCTCAGTGAGTCACACGGTAGAGAAATGTAGAATCGTTAGATTGCCTGCTTGGACTCCGGCTCTGCCGGCACAGGTCTCTCCGGCCGCTCGGTTCTCTGCTTCTTCAGCTCCAGTTTCTCAAGGATCCTGTCGAACATCTCCTTGTGCTGCTTCTCCAACTCCTGCATTCGCTGCTGCAGGCGTTCCATCTGCTCCTGGAGCTTTTCGAGGGCACGGTCCTTCTGCTCGGAGAAACGCTCTATATCCAACCGGGGCAGGGCCTCGAAATACTTCCGGTATATCTCCGGCCGGGGCGGCTCGGGAATACGGAACCTGCGCCTGACCTCGATTTCCTTCTTCACACCCTTGCGGGCGTCTTCCAGGCTCTCCCTGGCCGGCTCCCGGTACTTCTCGGGCAGCGCGTCCAGCCTGCCCACGGTCGTACGATATTCGGTTCCATCGGCCCTCACCGTAACCTGGGAATTCTCGTCTCGGGGGTCGCCCTCAATGGTGATGGTATAGTCCTCGCCGTCCGTCGAGTGGTGATACGTGTGAAGCTCTTTGAAGAATTTCTGCACATCGACATTGAACTCCGGCATCTTGTCGAAGGGAATCTCCATCCATTCCTGGCCGTCCGGCCCAATCTTGAAGATCTTGCCCGGCCGCCACGACGTGATGACCTCCGGCTCCGGCGGATACTTCCATTCGACATCGACCCCGCGCGTCGGCTCCAGCTTGATCTGGAGGGTCTTGCGTTGCCCCAGATGAATCACTTCAAGAGCGATTTCACTGCCGACGCCGGCTCCGCCTACGGCACCGACAAGCTGCTCGCCGCTCGTGATCTTCTTGTTGTCAAACATCATGATGATATCGTCGCGTTCGATTCCGGCCTGGTCCGCCGGACTGCCGACCGCGACATTACGGATGCGGATGCCCTGTCCCGGGTCCAGCCCGAGATGCTTCGTCAGCAACTCCGGCAGTGGCGCCGGGTCAAAACGCACACCAAGATAAGGCCGCCCGCTCTCGGCATAAGATACGGAGCCGAGGACCAGCAGGGCCGCACAAGTCAGCACAATTGTTCTTACTTTCATAGTTATCTCCTTTCGCAAATTCTCAAGTTGACTACAGATCGCCATCGTACGCGGCGGGCCTGACCACTCCTTCGCGCATCCCCTCGATCAGCCACTCGTTGCCGCGCTGGTCCGTGAAGCCGTACCAATCGACATTGCGCGTAATCTGTCCGTAGCTCCGGGCCTCCCCTGCCGGCCGGAGCCCGTCCCATTCACTTCTCTCGACGGGGATAGTCCGGGCAATCGGCGGCCGCACCGGCGCGTCGGCCGGCGGCTTCGAACTGCGGACCAGCACGAAATGCAGGGTCAGACCCAAAAGAAATCCCGCCGCCAGCCCGACAGCAAAACGGGAGTGGAAACCCCGGCACAGATGGCCATCTGCCTTGATAACTTGGCGCCAGAACGATTTCTTGTTCTGCTGCCAGGCCCGGCTGAAAATCTCCTGCGGGTCCGCCCCCGGCCCGAGGATCTCACACGCGACCGCCTCGCGGCTGCACTCGTGCAGCGTCCGCAGTTGTTCGAGCAGTTCCCGCGTCGCGCCATTGTGCTCCAACTCGCGTTCCAGCAGCCGTTGTTCCGCGGGCGAAAGCTCGCCGTCGAGGAGCCTGCCAATCAGTATCTCCAGTTTGTCATCTGCAATGCTCATTTTCGCACACCCTATTCTCGCTGCTTCCGGCGACCCGGTCTCGGATCATGCGCCGGGCCCGAACCAGCCGGATTTGCATCGTCGTCATCGGAATGTCCAACACCTCAGCGATCTGGGCATAGGTCAGCTCGCCCGAATGGGCCAGCACGAACACCGCGCGGTACTTCTCCGGCAGCCTTCCAACCGCCTCGAGGACCCGTCCGCACAACTCCCTCTTCTCGACATCCGCCGCCGGGTCGTTGGCACCGTCATCCTCCGGCCCCGGCGGGATTACGCCCCGTATCGGTCCGCCGCTGGCACGGGAATCGGCGGGCAGGACCCGCCCTGCCTGCTGCATGGTCCGTCGGCGGTGTCTAATCGCCTCGCGCCGGGCCAGGATGGCCAGCCACGCCCGAAACCGCTGCGGCTCACGGAGCGTGTGAATTCTCGTGATGACGCGCAGGCAGACTTCCTGCATCACGTCGTCCAGGTCCTGCGTGCTCGCCAACACGCTGTAGACCAGTCCCTTGAGCCAGGTCCAGTTGCGCTTCAGCAGCGTCTGCAGGGCCTCTTTATCCCCCTGCCGGGCGAGGCACACCAGCGCTGGTTCGTCTTGCATACTGTCAGCCTTCATGCCGTTACTCTACCTGATATAGATACGGCAAGAGAGCGATTCATACATAAATTCGCTGATTTCCTTCGCGAGGGGCCCCTAATGCGGCTGAATCAACCACGGGGACCGATATTGAGGCAGGAACGGGCCCTTGTGTGCGTGGCTGTGGGGAGTCTTGTACCTCTGGGTGGCATCCCTTTGCGCCTCACGAGGTGCCGGTGTAACCGCCTTGGTGGGACAGGCCCTTGGAAACTATCTCAAAGCGGTGAATGTCATTGCGAGGAGTTCAACGACGACGCAATCTGGGTTCCCAAACGCGAAATATCGCGTTTGGGGTCCCCTTCGCTGCACTCGCAATGACAAGCCACAGTGTAGTTTTGAGATAGTTTCTCAGTCTGCCGGCTGCAGGTAGATGTTCCGAAACATGATGGGACTGCCTTCGCTCTGCAGGCAGATCCAGCCGGAAGTGACGGTGGCGCCGGTCCCTTCGTTCTGGAGGACGCCGTTGACATAGCAGCGGATGGAATCGCCTTCGCAATGGATATCGTAGCTGTTCCACTGGCCGGCCGGCTTCTCGCTGGTCGGTGCTTTCTTCTCGATGACCACGAACTGCGCGGCCGGGTTCTGACGGTCCACGCCGTCCACCGTCAGGCCGGTGCCGCCGATGAGGACGAAATCGCCGGCGTTACCCGCCTTGAGCTGGCATTCGATGCAGGCGGGCCAGACCCGGTCCGGGCCCCTCGCGTGCAGCAGCACGCCGCTATTCGTGGGCACATCGAGCCACAACCATTCGACGTGCAGATGGTAATTCTGGTATTTGTCCTGGGTGCGGATGTAGCCGTTGGGCTGGCCCGCGCAGTAGAGGACGCCGTCGCGGATGCGCCAGACCTCGTTGACATCGACGCTGGGATCGGGGACAAATCGCACCCAGCCGGTGAAATCCGCCCCGTTCCAGAGCACCACTTTCCTGCCCGGCGACGTGTCCCCGTTCAGGCAGCCCATCAGAACAGATAGCGCGACCATCACAACCATCCACAGCCCAATCCTGCTGTTCCTTCGTACCATGATTTCGCCCCTGCCAAAGATCAGAATAGGACTTCAGAAAAAGAGAGCACTTCTGCCCAGGCTCCCTGCCGGACCAGCCGACACCGACCACGGCCGGCTATGTCATGATTACTCGTTATTACTCCATTTCTCTAAAGCCCGTCAACGGGAAAATCCCGCCTCCTGCCGGCGCGACGTGGACTTCCAACCATCTTATTCCCCCACCGCAGAGAAATGGCTGCCACGGCTGTCTTGTTTTCGCTCGGGGAGCAAAGGCCCGCAACTCCCACCATCCGAGTTCCGTGCAGATCGGCCCCTCGACGTCAGGAGCGCGGCACGCTTCTTCTCTATCACCCATCGCTTTTACACAATCTCAGAGGGTGCGTCAGAAGCCCTGGCCACGCACGGTCCCGCGAATCGCCGGGTGGCACGCTCAAGCTCGTCTGAGCGTGTCTTGCGATGCGAAAGAGATCCATGCCGGCAAACACGGACAAACAAGTTTGTCCATGCCACCCGGAGGACAGGCTCTTCGCACACCCTCCCAGACGCAGGGCACCGGCAATCACGTCAGGCTGGGTGTCGGTCAGGACCGTTCCGACACGTCGGTCTCCAGGCGGTCGCGTGCGGGACACGCCGGTCGCGGCGGTGCGACACTGCCGCCGGGGACACCCCGCAGGTGCTGCTGGGCCCAGATGGACAGGGCCGAGCCGAGCAGCAGGACCATGCCGAAGAGCAACTGGATGCCACTGAGCCGTTCGTGGAAGATGACGCTCGAGATGCTGAAGACGGCAAACGGCTGCGCGAGGATCACCAGCATCGGAATTGTCGCTCCAATGCGCTGGATGGCCATGTAGAAGAACACATGGCCCAGGGCAATGGCCGTGACGGCCGAGATGACCACCGCCGCCCAGCCGCCCAGGTCCAGCTCCCGAACCTGCCCCGGTGTGTCGAACAGGATGGCGCCCAGCGACAGACCCGCCGTGGTGTAGATGCTGATCACCGCGAAGCCGTACCGTACGTCGAGGCCCTGCAGCGCCACTTTCACCGAGATTGTGTACACCCCCCACATGAACGCCTGCACCAGGGCGATGGCGATCCCGATGAGCGTGCCTGTCGCGGCGAAGTCCTCGTGAAAGTACAGGACGCCGGAGACGCCCGTGATGGACAGTAGGCTGCCCAGCCAGAAGCGCGGGCTGCGCGCCAAGGGTCGCTCGTCCGGGAAGACCATCAGCGAGAAACCGGCGATCCACAGGACCGACGTCTTGCTCAGCAGAGTCAGAAAGGCAGGGTCGAGATAATAGAAGCCGGCCGCCCAGAAGCTTTGCATCGCGATGTTGGCGATAGCGGGCAGGACCGCGCGCCGCCAGGTCCGCGCCACGAACCGGCCGCGCACCATGGCGTGTACCAGGAACGGTAGCCAAAAAAGACACGCCACCAGGTAGCGCAGCGCGTTTTGGGCCCACGAATCGAGGTACCCGGTGAGATACTTGATGAAGATCGGTCCCAGGGACCAGCAGGCCAGGGCCCCCAGGCAGGCCGCCGTGGCGGTCATATCGATGTGCTGCGTTTTCGTCGAGTCGCTCATCCAAGCATCTCGACAACAATTCGTGCGACCTCTGCGCCGGCGTTCTTCCCGGTCAGCGGCTCGACAACATCGATCAGGTCGTTGCTGATTCGTGACAGCAGGTCCCTGTCCTGCAGGTAGCCGTCCACGCTACGGACGATGGGCTCGACCGACGTAAAGTACGGCATGAATTCCGGCGCCAGCTCGCGGTCGGCCAGGAGATTCACCAGCGTGAAGAACTTCGGGTGCACAATCCATCGCCCGGCCAGATGCCACAAGACCCGGCTGGTTTGGTACATGACCACCAGCGGGCAGCCGGAGGAGGCGACCTCGAGCGTGGCGCTGCCGCTGGCCACGAGGGAAAAATCCACCGCCGCTGCCGTTTCGCGAACTGTGTCCACCGAATAAGCGCAGACGAAATCGGGGAGCTTGGTTTGCTCCAGCAGTTGCCGCCGCTCCTCGCTGGTCGCCACGGCCACGAAACTGGCGCCGTTGTACTTCCGCCGCAACTGAATCGCAATCTCCTGCATCGGCCGCCACAACGATTCGACCTCCGCCAGCCGCGAGCCCGGCATCAAAGCGATCCGCGCCTCCCGGGGCTCGAAACGCGAATAATCCTTGCGAAAACCGGTCAAATCGCCCGGCAGCTCGTCCAGCAGCGGGTTCCCGACGAAGGCTGTATCCACGCCTCTTTGCCGGAACCACTGTTCTTCGAAAGGCAGGATGCAGCACAGCTTGTCGCAGAGCCGTCGCAGCTTGCGGATACGCCAGCCGGCCCAGGCCCAAAGCTGTGGCGCGACGTAGAACAGCGTTTTGACGCCGGCCTTCTTCGCAGCCCTGGCCACATGGAAATTGAAGGACGGCGAATCGCAGACAATCACCAGATCGACGGGGTGCTCCCGCAAGTACCGCCGGATGCGCCGCAGCAGCCCGTAGTAATGCCCGACGTGAGCGACGGCGGTATAGGTCATCACCGCCCGGCCGACGGTGCTCTCGATCAACTCGCACCCGGCCGCCGCCATCTTCGGGCCTCCGATGCCTACAAAATCGATAGGCGCAGCGGCATCCTTGAGGGCCACAATCAGCCCTGCGCAGTGCGCATCCGCGCTGGGATCGTTCACGCTGATAAAAACACGCCTGTTCTTCATATCCGTCCTAACCAGGAAGCTCTGTTTTTTACCACGCCGGCTCCCAAACATCAACCGCTAACGGAGGCTTACATGCACTTGCGTCATGTCGAGTGAAACCCCCTGTTCACACTGGACTTCCTGCTGGTCGGGGATTTTATGTTTCGATATATTAGCTGATTGCAGAGACGATAACACCGTCATCGAGTATACAGGAGTCCGGCCAAAAAGGAAGCTGACGTATGCTCACGAAATACCTCGAAGCCGCCATGAGACATGCACATTGGGAAATCCTCAAGGAGGATGGGACGTACTATGGGGAGATCCCTGAATGCCGGGGCGTGTACGCGAACGCGCCGACTATAGATGAGTGCCGCAGCAAGTTGCGCGAGGTGTTGGAGGACTGGACACTCTTTCGGGTCTACATGCACCTCGAATTGCCGACAATTGACGGTCTAGAACTGACTGTGAAGAAGACCGTGAACAGGGAAAACGTTCCTACGCCGCCCGTATTGTACAAGTATTACGCCTGCAACAAGTGGACGCAAGACATCTTCGAGCGAAATCAGATATACTTCCAGTCACCGGACGGTTTCAACGATCCTTTTGACTCGAAGGTATCTACTGCCTACGAGGGAACAGAAGAACAGAGAGTATCCCGTGTGATAGACTTATGGCGCAAAGGTCCGGCAAAAGAGAAGAAAGAAGAAGACTTGCGTCCACAAGCTTTGGACATTGTGAGGCGAGATCAGGATATCACTCGCATGCTGAAGACTAGTGAGCAGTCTGAGGAACGAACACGGAAACAGATGGGCATCTTCTGTATGAGCAGCAAACGAGACAACATACTCATGTGGTCTCACTATGCAGAGGCCCACAAGGGGTTCTGTTTGGGGTTCAGGACGGGCAGCCCGTTCTTTGGCCGAGCCCTTCCTGTTGAGAACTACGCCTCAGATCGTCCATGCCTCAATTTGGTCGAGCCTCCACCGCTCAAAGAGACAACCCAACCTCTGCTCACGAAAGCAAAAGACTGGGAATACGAGGATGAGTGGCGGATTGTTGACTATGAGGGGGGGCCGGGGGTCAAACAATACCCGGCAGAGGCGCTTCGCAGTGTCATTCTCGGATGTAGGATCATGCCCGGGAACAGGCAACAAATCATGCAGTGGTGGCGAGCACGTAACCCTCGACCCGATGTTTATTGGGCGCAAGAGAAAGAGAAGGAGTTCGGGCTCGATATTATCCCTGTTCCTTGGGTGCCATAGCAAAACAGGAATTCCGTGGTATTTGCTTGGGCTCGTGGTGGTTTTCGCTGCCGCACTCAGGTTGACCTTGTGTGTTCATTCGGCTATAGTGGCGCATGGTTCGCCGGAGCGCATCAGGGGTTTTGCGTTGCCCGTGCGGATTTCGTTGACCGATGTAAATCCATGACCCGGAGAAAGGCCTCATGAAACTGAAAGTCATCATCCACGAGGCGGAGGAAGGCGGCTATTGGGCCGAGGTGCCGGCCATACCCGGTTGCATGACACAGGGGCAGAATATGCAAGAGTTGATCGAGAATCTGTATGATGCGGTCGAGGGATGCCTGAGTGTCGACATGGATGCGATTCAACTCAAGGACAATGATAAAGTCATGGAGCTTGCTGTCTGACATGAAGGCAATCAGCGGCAAGCGGATGTGCAAGATCCTGGAGGCGAAAGGATGGAGGCTCGCGTGCGTCACCGGAAGTCATCACATCTTCGTATTTTCCGGGAGGAACATCCGGATCTCCGTGCCGGTCCATGGTAACCAGGACCTCAAGGTCGGATTGCAGAAAGCCATTATGGACCTGGCAGGAATCAGGGAGGAGGAACTGTAAGAGCGACGGCCGCAAACGGTCGCCCGCGTGGTTAGTCAGCAGATGCTACGCTTTGTCCGCTAATGCCTGCCGTTGTCTCGTCAGAAGCGGGAGACCGTTATCCCCCCGTACGGCCCCGCCGCGAGACCGCCCACCAAAAATCTTCACCCCTTGCGAAAAAATGCTTGGCTGACGTTTGAACATTATATTACTATGTGAGTATATTGTCACGTAGTCGGAGCTTCATGATGATCAATAATACGAAGGTTCTTCTGTTCGAGCGGCAGGCGGAGATTGCCAAGGCGGTGGCGCATCCGCTGCGGATGGCGGTGATCGATTTTCTCAAGGACGGGGAGAAGTGCGTCTGTGATATCGCCAGGCATATCGGGTCGGAGCGGTCAAACGTGTCGCGGCATCTGGCCGTGATGGTCCGCGCCGGCGTCCTCAGTTGCCGCAAGGACGGGCTCAAGGTCTTTTACGGCCTCAAGACGCCCTGCGTGGCCCAGTTCCTTTCCTGTGTCGCGGCGGTTTTGAAACAGCAGGCCAGGGAAAACAAGAAGCTGCTGGCCGCGCTGTGACGGAGATTTCGCATGGATTTCAAGGGCGAGTGGAAGAAACTCGTTTTGATCGTCGCGCTGTTCCTCGCGTTCTTCTATCTGCCCGCGGGCGCGTCGCGGTTCGATGGCGCCGTTCTGGAGTCGCTGTACCTGGCGCGCTGGTATGCGCGCGAGCACGTCCTGCTGTGCCTGGTGCCGGCGTTCTTTATCGCGGGGGCCATCGCCGTCTTTGTCAGCCAGGCTTCGGTAATGAAGTACCTCGGCGCCCGCGCCAACAAGGTCCTGGCTTACGGCGTGGCGTCGGTCGCGGGGAGCGTTCTGGCCGTGTGCTCCTGCACCGTGCTGCCCTTGTTTGCCGGCATCTACCGAATGGGTGCCGGCCTGGGCCCGGCGGCGGCATTCCTCTACGCCGGACCGGCCATCAATGTTCTGGCGATCATTCTGACCGCGCGCATCCTCGGCCTGGAGATCGGGATTGCTCGGGCTGTCGGAGCCGTCGCTTTCAGTATCGTCATCGGGCTGCTGATGCACCTGATCTACCGCAAAGAAGAAACCGCCAGAGCCAACGGCCAGATTGCCATGCCGGAGCCTGCCGTGAAGAGACCGCTCTGGAACAACGCTCTATACTTCTCCTCCATGGTCGGCATTCTTGTCTTTGCCAACTGGGCCCGCAGCGGCGACGTGCGAGCCTTCTTCCTCTGCTGTCCCGGCGGTCTGACCACCTACAAGATCGAAGGGAAATTAGCCGCCAGGACCGAAGAGACCGTGACCTTTGTGGATACCGCGGGCAAGACACACGAACTGCCGACCGAGCTTATGCAGGGTGTCGAAAAGATTCAGAAGAACAGCCTCTATGAACTGATCTACCGCTGGCGCTGGGTCTTCGTGTCGGCCCTGCTGGTCGCGTTCGCCTCCATGGTCGGCACGTGGTTCAGCCGGGATGAGCTGCACGAGTGGTTCGAGGCCACCTGGGGCTTCACCAAACAGATTCTGCCCTTGCTGCTTCTGGGTGTCCTCGTGGCGGGTTTCCTGCTGGGCCGGCCCGGCCCGCAACACGAAGGCATCATCCCGGCCGCCTGGGTCAACGCGGCCGTCGGCGGCAATTCCGTCCGGGCGAACCTTTTTGCCTCCGTTGCCGGCGCGTTCATGTATTTCGCCACGCTGACGGAGGTGCCGATCGTTCAGGGATTGATGGGTGCCGGAATGGGCAAAGGCCCCGCGCTGGCCCTGCTGCTGGCCGGTCCCGCCCTGTCGCTGCCCAGCATGCTGGTGATCCATTCGGTCATGGGCACGCGAAAGACCGTCGTTTTCATCCTCCTCGTAATTAGCATGGCAACGATCTCAGGAGTGATTTTCGGAGCCTTCTCTTGAGGACAGGCATATGAAGAAACTGCAAATCCTGGGGACTGGTTGTCCCAAGTGCAGGAAGCTGGCGGAGAACGCCCAACTCGCCATCAAAGAGGCGGGCATCGAGGGCGAGATTGTCAAGGTGACCGACATCAACGAGATCATGAAGTTCGGCGTGATGATGACCCCGGCGCTGGCGATTGACGGCCAGGTAAAGGTCGTCGGCAAAGTGCCGGCGCCGGAAGAAATTCGAAAGATGCTGACATAGGCAAGGGAGGTCATATGGGCAAGGCAAATCCGCATGAATGTGCCGGCGGCGAGAAGCTGATTTTCGCGTGTTCGGGAGCGGCCGACGTCGGCGAGATCAGCGACCGGGCGGCGCGCAGGCTGACCCAGGACGGCAAGGGGAAGATGTTCTGCCTGGTGGGTCTCGGCGGCCGGGTCCCGGCGATCATGGACAGGACGAGGACCGCCGGGCGTATCCTCGCCATCGACGGTTGTCCGCTCGATTGCACGAAGAAGACGTTGGAGCAGGCGGGCTTTGCGAAATTCGAGCACGTGCGCGTCACAGACCTTGGGATGGAAAAGGGCCGGTCGCCCGTGACGGACCAGAACGTGGCCCTCGCCGCCGAAGCCGCCGGTTCGGTCCTCCGCTGACGCCATGTCCCTCACAGCCGAATCAACTATGTGCGTGTCAGGGACGCTTTTGCAGGTGTGTGAATATCCCTGCTTCGGAGCCAAGAGCCGGCCGCTCGTATGGCTCGCCATATTTGGCATTGCCTGGTTTGTTGTCTGGATCGCAAAACGGAAGAAAGGGGGTAGACCCATGAATGCAATATGGAAAGTTGTTGTGGTCGTCGTGCTTACCGGTTCGGTCGTTGCAGTCATGGCATTGAAACAAAGCGGAAAAGGCAAAAAGGGTCAAGTCGCAGCGGAGGCGCCGACCGTGCCGGTGACAGCCGTTGCCCAGGACGATGCCCAGGGAAGTTCCGCAACCGAACGGAAGCAGGCGCTGCCCCGGCTGGTGGACCTCGGGTCTAACACGTGCATCCCGTGCAAGATGATGGTGCCCGTGCTCGACGAGCTAAAGAAGGAGTACGCCGGCCGGCTAAGTGTCGAGTTCTACGACGTTCGCGAGGACCCGAGTGTGGGCGCCAAGTACGGCATTCGGGTCATCCCCACGCAGATCTTCTTCGACGCCTCCGGAAAAGAGCTGTTCCGCCACGAAGGGTTCATCGCCAAGGAGGACATCGTCGCCAAATTCAAAGAGTGCGGCGTCGATCTGGCCGCCGGCGCTTCGCTGGCCCCGACGTTCAAGCGGCTCGTGCCTGCCAGGGTCGACGACCGCCCGAAGGATAGCATCTGCTACATGTGCGATGGGAACATCGATCCCAAGACGCTCGTGACCGTTGCGACGGACAAAGGCCCGGTCCGGCTGTGCAGTCCCCACTGCTATTTCATCATGTACTCCTGTCTGACCGAAGACAAAACCGGCTTCGAGAAGAAAGTCACCACCACCGACTGGACCGCCGGAACAGCCGTCGCCATTTCGGAAGCCGCATTTCTCTACGGCCAGGATGAAACGACAGGCCGGCCCTGGGTCAGGGCATTTGCCGACAGGGACGACGCCGTCGCCGACCGAGCCGCCAGCGGAGGCAACGTCCTCGCCCTTGAGCCGCTTCGGCAGAAGGAGATGTCCCACCGCTGCGGGTTCTGCGATCGCGCGTGCTACCCCCAGGATGCCGCCGAGGTCATCGTGGAAGGCGGCGTACGCACGTGGGGCTGCTGTTCCCATTGCGCGTTGGGCGTGGCAGCCAGGACCGGCAAGGACATCGAGGTCCATGAGAAAGACCGGCTGACGAAGCAGGCCATCGTCGTCAAGACGTTCGGTGGGAAGATCACTTCGCTGGAGCCATCTACGGCGGTGGCGTGGTTCGGACAGCGCCAGAAACCCGACGGCGCCTGGGGCTCGGCCGGGTGCTTCCACCAGGGCTTCTTTACCAACGCCGAGAATCTGAAGAAGTGGGTTCAGCAGAGTCCGTGCGAAACAGGCCGGCTCATCAGCATAAACCAGGCGCTGGCCGACAAGATGAAGCTCTCACCGGAGCAAATCCAAAAAGCCTGCAAGATCGGCGAATGCGCACCGAAATGACCGCCCGTAAATCCACTTATAGAGAGAATTGCCATGATGACAAGAAGCGTTCTGCCGGCACTCGTTGTCCTGTTCACACTATCGCCCCTTGCCGTCTGCGCGACTGAATCGCCCGCGACGAAAGCCGAGGTGGCCAAGAAACCCGCTCTGGTGCACGAGGCCTATCCGGGCCTGGCCTCGAACAGTCTGACTTATGCGCGATTGTCTGATCTGCCGGTCGGAGTGCTCCTGAGGACGGAGGGTCTGACCATCAGCGATAAAGACGTCGCCAATGAGATCGCCAAAGCCCCCCAGGAGGTCCAGGCCCAGCTCAAGAAGAACGCTTTCTTTATGCTGGAGAACCTGGCGACACGTAAGCTCCTGGTCACCCTGGCCCAGGTAAAGACGCCGGAACAGAAGGATGCACCGGCGCCCGATGAGCGTGAGCTGATTCAAAAGTACCTCACGGCGTTGGTCGCCAACGTGGAAGTCAACGACGCGGAGGTCGCCGAGTTCTACGAGAACAACAAAGACGCCTGCGGCGGCGCAACCCTGGACCAGGTAAAGGACCAGATCCGGCAAGTCGTGTTCCAGCAGAAGCAGCAAGACCTGGTCGCTGAGCACGTTCGCACCCTGGGCCAACGGATGGCCATCGAAGTCTCCGCCGCCTGGACGAAGGAGCAATCCGTACTGGCCAGGGACAACCCCGTAGATAAGGCCCGTGCCAGCGGCAAGCCCTCGCTGGTGGATTTCGGCTCCACGGGCTGCCGGCCCTGCGACATGCTCGCCCCGATCCTTGAGACGCTGAAGAAGAAATACGCCGGCAAGGTGAACGTCCTGTTCATTCACGTCGGCCAGGAGCAGCTCCTTGCCGCCCGGTACGGCATTCAGACGATTCCCGTGCAGTTCTTTTACGACAAGAACGGCAAAGAATTCTTCCGGCACGTCGGGTTCTGGCCGCAGGTGGAGATCGAGAAGAAGCTGGCGGAAATGGGGGTCAACTAAACGATGGAGAGACTCTTCACCACGTTGACCAGGGCGGTGGAGGCGACGCCGGCGCTTGCCATTGCGGCGTCGTTCCTCTGGGGCATTCTGAGCGTCGTGCTCAGCCCGTGCCATCTGTCGAGCATCCCGCTGATCGTCGGCTTCATCGACCAGCAGGGTCGGATGTCGATGCGGCGGGCGTTCGTCATCTCCACCCTCTTCGCCGGCGGGATTCTCCTGACGATTGCGGCCCTCGGGGCCGTCACCGCTGCCGCCGGCCGCGTGATGGGCGACGTCGGACGCTACGGCAACTACTTCGTCGCTGCTATCTTCTTCCTCGTCGGCCTGTACCTGCTGGATGTCCTCCCGGCCCCCTGGTCCGCCCCGGGCCGGATCGGCATGAAGCGCAAGGGCCTGCTCGCCGCCTTCATTCTCGGCCTGGTCTTCGGCATCGCCCTGGGCCCCTGCACCTTCGCGTATATGGCGCCCATGCTGGCCGTGACCTTCCGGGTAGCGTCAACCGCCCTGCTCTACGGCATCATTCTGCTCGTCGCCTACGGCGTCGGCCACTGTTCCGTCATCGTCCTGGCTGGCACGAGCACAGGGCTCGTCCAGCGATATCTGAACTGGAACGAGAAATCCAAGGGAACCGTCATCGTCAAACGAATCTGCGGTCTCCTCGTCCTCCTCGCCGGCCTGTATCTGATCTATATCGCTCCCCGAGGATGATGCGGCAACCGCCGCTTCTCGTGACAGAACGACATTCGTAAAGGAGAAAAGAGCATGAATCGAAGGGAGTTTCTGGCAACCACGTTCGTGGCGGGCACGGCCTCCTCGGCCACCGCCGTCGGCCGGCGCAAGGGTGCGGCCAGGATCGTGGGCGTCTCGTGCAGCCCGCGCAAGGGCAAGACGACCGCGTCGGCGCTGAAGATTTGCCTCGATGCGGCCCAGGCCGTCGATCCCGCCGTCACGACAGAGTTGATCGAGCTCGCGGGCCGCAACATCGGCGTTTTCGACCCAGCCGACCCCAAGGCAACCCAAGGCAGCTTCCCGGAACTGGTCCCCGTCTTGTCTGACGCGAGCGTCGCCGCCATCCTCGTGGGAACGCCGGTCTACTTCGGCAACATGACGTCGTTGTGCAAAGCCTTCCTCGACCACTGCATGGCCTTTCGCCGGGAGAGCTTCGCCCTGAGCGGCAAGGTGGCGGGCATCGTCGCCGTCGGCGCAGCCCGCAACGGCGGTCAGGAGTTGACCATCCAGTCCGTGCAAGCCGCCCTGCTCTGCCAGGAGATGATTGTCGTCGGTGACGGCCGGCCCACCGGTCATTTCGGCGCCACCCTGGTCAATGACGGCAGCGACAGCATCGCCCCGGACGAATTCGGCATCGCCACCGCCAGAAACCTCGGCCGACGCGTCGCCGAGGTGGCTCTCAAACTGGCGCAAGCCAAAGGCTGAAAACGAACCTGGATGGGGATTGACACGTATGACGTAGCACCCTATATTTCGTTAATTGGCGAAATATGATAGGTGTGTATGCGTGAGGTGTTGGACATAACGAAAGCGTTGGCCGATGCGAACCGGCTGCGGGTGCTGATGGCGCTGACGGGCGGGGAGTTGTGCGTCTGCCAGATCGTCGAGCTGCTCGAACTGGCCCCATCGACGGTGTCCAAGCACATGTATATCCTGCGGCAGGCCCGGCTGGTGGACAGCCGCAAGGATGGACGGTGGATGTACTACCGGCTGCCCCCGCGGGACGCCCCGAAGGCCGTCAAGGAGACTATTGCCTGGGTCCGGCGTCAACTCGCCGAGTCGCCGCAAATGCGGCAGGATGCGGAAAGACTGCGGAAGATCCTCGCTATGGACCCGGAAAAGCTATGCAAGAGGCAAAACGGAAGCTGAAGGTGCTGTTTTTGTGCACGGGCAACTCGTGCCGCAGCCAGATGGCCGAGGCCTGGGGCCGGCATCTCCAAGGCGACAGGATCGAGCCGTACTCCGCCGGCATCGAAGTGCACGGACTGAATCCCGACGCCGTCAGGGTCATGGCCGAGGCCGGCGTGGATATTTCGCAGCACCGCTCCAAACACCTCGACGAAGTTCGAGATATTCCGTTCGACTACGTGGTGACCGTCTGCGACCACGCACACGAGAATTGCCCCCTCTTTCCCGGCAAGGCCAAGGTCGTACACGTCGCCTTCGATGACCCGCCGCGACTGGCAAGAGAGGCAAGGAGCCAAGAAGAGGCATTGAACATCTATCGAAAGGTCCGGGACGAGATCCGGCGTTTCGTCGAATCACTACCCGACAGCCTGTGAAGAGCATGGATCGAGAAAGGGGCATGATAATGGTTGGTGATTCCGGTTCAGACAAGAAGGAACAGATCCGAGAGGCCGTCCGCGAGGGCTATGGCAACATCGCGAAGACCGGTGGGACATGCTGTGGCCCATCTCCCTGCGGCTCCGGCGCCGCCGAGCAGGTGGCCCGGAGCGTGGGGTACAGCGAAGCCGAGCTCGCCACGCTGCCGGAAGGGGCAAATATGGGATTGTCGTGCGGGAACCCGACGGCCATAGCCTCGCTCCGGGCGGGCGAGGTGGTCCTGGACCTGGGCAGTGGCGGCGGTTTCGACGTTTTCCTTGCGGGTCCGAAGGTCGGTCCGACGGGGGGGGTAATCGGCGTGGACATGACGCCCGACATGGTGAGCAAGGCGCGACACGGCACGGCCGCCTACCGCAAGCAAACGGGCCTCGACAACGTCGAATTCCGGCTGGGCGAGATCGAACACCTGCCGGTCGCCGATGCCAGTGTGGACGTGGTGATCTCCAACTGCGTCCTGAACCTTTCGCCGGACAAGCCGCAGGTCTGGCGTGAAATCGGGCGCGTGCTCAAGCCCGGCGGGCGGGTCGCCATCTCCGATCTGGCCCTGCTCCAGCCGCTGCCGGAGGAAATCAGGAACATGGTCGAATCTCTCATCGGTTGCCTGGCGGGAGCCGTGCTGGTGGACCAGACCCGAGCCATGGCCGAAGCGGCGGGATTGGTGGACATCGAGTTGACACCCAAGCCGGGATACGTGGATGCCATGACGGACTGGAACGACCCGCTGTATCGCAAGATCATCGAGCATCTGCCCCAAGGAACGAAAGCGGGAGATTATGTCACGAGTCTCGATGTGGCGGCCAAGAAGGGACAGGCGGCCGGAACGAGCGAGAGGCCACAACGGACATACACGCCGGCGGTAGGAGAACTGGTCGCGATCGGCGCCGCCATTGCAGCAAATTGCGAGCCTTGCTTCAAGTATCACTACGACCAGGCACGCAAATACGGGGTCTCGAACGAGGACATGGCCCGTGCCGTGACGATGGCTCAGAAGGTCAAAGAAGCGCCGGCCCGCGCCGTGCTGGAGCTGGCGAACCGATATCTCGGATGCAGCGCCTCGGCCGCAGAGGCGGGCGCTTCCCCCCGCGAACACCTGTTGCGGGACACAAAGTAGGGAGAAACGCCAATGAACTTGCCGAATGAAGACCAAGAGCAGAGTGACAACATGGAATTGTCGAAACAACAGGCCTCGGGCTGTGCGCCAGGGTGCGCCTGCCACAGCACTGAATCGTCAGCACGGCTACGTTGGGTCCTGGGAGTGATCGTGCTGCTCGCCGCCGCGACGCTGGTGGGACGGGCCGTGGTGAAGAACCACGGAACATCAGTGGAGCCGGTCGGGACCGCGTTTGTGACGCCGGCCCCGGCCGCGACGGCCGACAGCCCCTTTCCTCCAAAACCGTCCGTAGCCGGGGAGGCAACAGGGACAGGTATAGGCAGGAGTATCGCCTCGCTTTCCGATTTGAATACATTGGCTGTCGCGAATGACGCTGTCTTTGTGTACGTCCCCGGGAAAGACGGGGCATCCGGCAATCCACCTGCCGCGGCCATGAAGAGTGCGGCAAGCAGGATCGAGGCTCAAGGCTACAAGACCGCCCTCTTCACCCTGGAGATGGGCTCGCCCGATTATGAACAACTGGCGGCGCAGATGTCCGTGCCGGGAGTTCTGGCGATAGTCAAAGGGCGAGGGATGAGCGCGGTCTCCGGCGAGGTCACAGAAACGAAGCTCATCCAGGGCTTCGTCGCCGCGTCGAACTGCGGGCCGGGCGGATGTGGTCCGGGTGGGTGCTGTCCGGCGGGGTCCAAGTAGTATGCTCAAGACAATCACCGACGCTCTGCAAGCCGCCAGCATGGGGCCTGCAGCGTTGCCGTTGGCTTTTCTGCTGGGACTCGTCAGTGCCGTCGCCAGTTCGTGTTGCACCTTGCCGGCGATGGGCATGCTGGTGGCCTACTCGGGCACACGGGAAGACATCAACCGGCGCGCGGCATTCGCGTCCGCAATTTGGTTCCTGGTCGGCACCACGCTGGCGCTGATCATTCTGGGGCTGGTCGCCGGTCTTGTCGGCCAGACGGCGCAGGCGTTCCTCGGACGCTACTGGAGAGTGTTCGCGGGAGGCGCAGCGGTCCTTCTGGGACTTGCGGCCCTCAAGCTGCTTCCCATCCGGCTGCCCAAACGCGTTCAGAAAGACGGTACGCCTGGTGCCTCGGGCGGAAGGATGGGTGCGGCGCTGGGCGGACTGTTTCTGGGCGGCGGCGTGGCGGCGTGCTCTCTACCCTGCAATCCGGGGATCTTCATCGTCCTCGGCGCCAGCGTTTTGCTGGGCCGCACGGTGTGGGGCATGGTGCTCATGACGGCTTTTGCCGTTGGTTTCGCCCTGCCGCTCAGTGCCATTCTCTTGGGCGTGTCGTTTGGCAAAGCGTCCCTCAAAGCACAAAAGGCGGACGTGGCGATCCGAACCGTCGCCGGCGTCCTGCTGGTCGGCGTGGGTCTGTATTTGCTGGCATCATTCTGACAAAAGGAACAGAAGATGAACATGGCTGCGCAAGCAAGGATCGATAAGCAGTCTCAGGGACTCAGTTTCTTCGAGCGTTATCTTACGGTTTGGGTAGCGCTTAGCATCGTCGCGGGCATCGCGCTCGGCAAGGTCGCGCCGGGTGTGGCGCAGTCACTCGACGCCGCGGCAATCTATGTGAACAACGCGCCGGTGGTTTCCATACCCATCGCGATCTGCCTGTTCTTCATGATGTATCCCATCATGGTGAAAATCGACTTCGCCAGGGTGCTCAAGGCCGGCAAGAGCATCAAGCCGGTCGGCCTGACGCTTTTCGTCAACTGGGCCGTCAAGCCGTTCACCATGTATGCGATTGCCCTGTTCTTTCTCGGCACGGTTTTCTATGGGCTGATCGGGCCGGATGCTGTCGATCTCGTCAAAATGCCTTTCGGCCTGGACCTGCCGGTCGGGGCGGTGTACGGCGTGGGCAAGGTCATGGAGGTGGAGGGTGTCAGGATGCTGCAGGTGCCGCTGTGGCGCAGCTATCTGGCCGGCTGCATTCTGCTCGGCATCGCCCCCTGCACCGCCATGGTTCTCGTCTGGGGCTATCTGGCGCGGAGCAACGACGCACACACGCTCGTCATGGTTGCCATCAACTCCCTGACCATGCTGTTCCTCTACGGCCCGCTCGGCGGATTCCTCCTGGGGGTCGGCAAGCTGCCCGTGCCCTGGCAGGCGCTGTTACTTTCAATCGCCATCTACGTCGCGCTACCGCTGGTCGCCGGCTTCTTCTCTCGCAAGTGGCTCATCGCCGCCCGCGGCGAGACCTGGTTCAAGGAGCGGTTCCTGCACCTCCTGACCCCCGTCACCGTCATCGCCCTGCTGGTCACGCTCGTGCTGCTGTTCTCCTTCAAGGGCGAGACCATCCTGAACGACCCGCTGACAATCCTCTGGATCGCGATTCCCCTGTTTCTCCAGACTGTGCTCATCTTCGCCCTCGGCTACGGGCTGGCCGGGCTGCTGAGGCTTACGTACCAGGACGCGGCCCCTTCGGCCATGATCGGGGCGTCCAACCATTTCGAGGTCGCCATCGCCACGGCCACGATCCTGTTCGGCCTGGGCAGCGGCGCCGCCCTGGCCACGGTCGTCGGCGTACTCATCGAAGTGCCCGTCATGCTCATGCTGGTCCGGGTCTGTCTGAAAACCCGACCCTGGTTCTCGGGTGGCGCGGCTCCGGCCGCGATGCCCGAAGGCCCCGGACAGGCTCGGGCGGTGGTTCCGTGAGAGGTGAGAGTCCTCATTACCGCGGCGTGTCTTCCGGCTTGCTCTCCAGGAGCCTTTCCAGGATGCGGATATCTTTCGGGATGTGGACGGTCACGTACTCACCCGTCTCGATTTGCGTGTAGGACTGGTCCAACAGGCCGTCGAAGAGAATGGTGTCGTCCGGCCCCAGGTGGTAGGTTTTGTCCTCGATGCGCAGCTCCACGCAGCCGCTCAGGACATAGCAGAACTCGTGCACGTTCTCGTGCAGCCCCATCACGTGAACACGATCTCCCGTCTGGGCGGTCACGCGAATCAACTTGCCCTTGTCGTACCGGGCGACCCGGCAGTTTTCCAGGCCCTTGTCCCTCCTGGTCAGATGGCTGCGGTCTTCGATTTCCGCCTTTCGCCTCTGGACCAGACGCCGCTCCGCCAGTCCCAGCAGGTCGCTCGTAGAGATCTGCAAGGCGCCGGCCAGCGCATCCAGTGTCTTGAGAGAGGGCCGCGTTTTGTTCGTTTCAATGGACTCGACGGTCGGGTAAGTCAATCCGGCCCGGCCCGCCAGCGCTTGCAGGGTCAGATCCAGACGACGGCGTAGGACGCGAATGATCCGAAAATCGTAGTTGCTGTTCATAATGGTTCCTTCTCAGAGCAGCCCGGGCGTGCCTTTGTCCGGGTCACGCCGGCCAAACACTACGAAACCGCCCGGTAATTGCTTCCATCAAATCCGAAGATGTGAAGCAGGTAAATCTATTTCCGGTAGGTTGCGACCAGCGACAGGGTAAAGGAACGCGGAACGGTGCAAAAGCAGAGACGGCCAAAATTTTTCTGTTGACGGCGAAAAAGGTGCTTCGTAGTATGGATTCTGTTCTTTAGCAAGTGCATAGCTCGGCTGCAGGTCTCAAGGTCCGGGCCTTGGGATACTCAAACGGGAACGCGGTGAAAATCCGCGACGGTCGCGCCGCTGTGAGTGTCCGTTCCGAAAGAGAGTGTGCAGTGTGAAGTTTGAAGTGCCCATGAAACTTCGAACTGAAAACTTGACACTTCCTTCGGAAATCCGCGAGGCGTAGTCCACTGTTCGCCCAAAGCGAACGGGAAGGAGCCTCGGGGTAGGATGCGAGTCAGAAAACCTGCCTGTGGTCGGTTGCATAGTGGGGACTTCGAACGTGATTTGCCGCGTCCGGGGCCCCTGGTTGTGTTCTCGCGACCTGGAACGCACATGCGATGGTATGGGGAGCCTCCGGACACGGTCCGACAGGGGATTGCCGACAATAGCCGTCGTTTCCTTCGCGGGAACGACGGTTTTTTTATTGTCGCGCAGCCGGTCTCGCGACCCGGGCCGCTGCCCCAAAAGGAGGTAGAACATGAAAGCCAAGCCATCTCACCATCTGTCTGTTACATTGCGGTTCAACGCGCCGAGGCGAATCCGCAATTCCCAATCTGAAGTCCGCAATTCAGCCGTCCCTGGACGGCAAGCGGGCGTATTCGACAGGACCCAGGCGGTATCTCTGTGGGCTGCCTGCTGCCTGTGTCTGCTGCCGGCGGCAACCTCAAGCGCGGCCATCGTGACGTTCGAGGACCTGACACTGCCGCCGGAATCCCATTGGAACGGCACCGACGGCTCGGGCGGTTTTGCCAGCGGCGACGCCTTCTTCAGCAACCATTATGACGCCGAGTGGGAGTTCTGGGACGGCTTTGCATACTCCAATCTCACCGAGACGGTCGCTACGGACGTGGGCGGGCAATACGGCGCGATTGCCGGGGCCGGCCAGGGCGGTTCCATCAACTATGCCGTCGCTTATGTAGGCTGGGCGGCGCCGCCCACGATCACCTTCACCACGCCGGCCGCTCCGGCGGGCGTCTACGTCGCCAACAACACCTATGCCTACTATGCCCTGCTCAACGGCAGTCCCTTCTCCAAGGAGTTCGGGGGGGCAGCGGGCACGGACGAGGACTGGTTCAAGCTGACCGTCACCGGCAAAGACGCTGTCGGCCAGATTACCGGCACCGTCGATTTCTACCTCGCTGATTTTCGATTTGCCGATAGCGAACAGGACTGCATTCTGGATACCTGGGCCTTCGTGAGTCTGCGCTCGCTGGGCCAAGTGAAATCGCTGGAGTTTTCGCTGGCTTCCAGCGACACCGGGGCTTTCGGCATGAATACGCCGGCGTACTTCTGTCTCGACAGCCTCATCAGCGATCCGGCCCCAACGACGCCGGCCGATCCCGGCAAACCGTTCGCGAACGATCCGGCCATCAACGGCTATGTCAATGTTCTCACCGGCAACCCCGTCGCTCCTCACGACCCGAACGCCATTCTCAATCCCATGTTCCGAGGCTGGGCCGCAAATGTTTTGGAATATGCCCCGGCCGATGATACGTGGAGCGGCGACTGGAATAATCCCGGCAAGGCCCTCGGTCCGGTCACCGGCGATCCACTCGACATCGTCAGCCTGGGCGAGCTGACACAAACAGAGATCGATGCCGGCAAGCAGCCGGGGTACATCACGCTGGTCCTTGGCGATCCGGACGACCCCAATGACCGCGGAGCCCTCTGTAACGGCAAGGGCCTGGATTTCGCCATCTTCGAGAATGCCATCATCTCGCAGATCACCACGGCCAACGGCTCTGTGCAGGGCCAGTTGTTGGCGGAGCTGGCCTATGTGGAGGTCTCCTCCAACGGCCGGGATTTCGCGCGGTTTCCTTCCGTATCGTTGACGCCGGGGCGCGTCGGCGCTTACGGCACCACCGATATGGGCAACATCCGCAACCTGGCCGGCAAGCATCCCAACGCGGGGGGAATCTGCAGTGGGACGCCCTTCGACCTGGACGATCTGGCCGCTCATCCGGCCGTCCTCTCAGGCCAAGTCGATCCCAATGCGATCCATTACGTCCGTCTGGTCGATGTTCCCGGCAGCGGAGACTTCTTCGACGAGGCCCAAAGCCACCCCGATCCGAATACCTGGCCCACATGGGCGAACTACGCCGGCAGCCACCCCATCTTCGATCAGTGGCCGACGTGGGGCTCGGGAGGGTTCGACCTGGAGGCGATCGGTGTGCTGAACGAACAGGAGTACGAAGCCGACATCAACCTCGACGGCACCGTCGATGCCCAAGACATGGACCTCATGACCGTGGCCTGGAACAGCCGCTTCGGCGATTCTCGCTGGATCGACCGTTGCGACCTGGCGCAGCCCAAAGACCTGCTCATCGACGGCCGCGATCTGGACGTTCTTGCCTCCGAGTGGGGGTCCGTGGAATCCTGGCGACAATCGTCCGTAGTGGAGCCCGCGGCCGAATGAGTCCGAGGACACGTCACTTCGCTTTCACCCTGGTCGAGATCATGGTGGTGTTGGCCACGATCTCGCTGCTGGCAGCTCTTCTGATGCCGGCGCTGGCCCGTGCGCGATCCGAGGCCCGGGAGATGGTGTGCCGGTCGAACCTGCGTCAGCTCGTTCTGGCCGGGCTCGGATACGCTACGGAGAACGACGGCTTTCACGTCCCGGCGGCCAGGGACATGGGGGCCAGCGCCGGCCGGCATCGCTGGCATGGGGTGCGCGATAGTCTCTCCGGGCCGTTCGACGCGTCGAAAGGGCCGCTCGCCGGATATCTGGCCGAAGGGCAGATCAAAGAATGTCCCGCCGGACCCAGCTTTGTGAAAAGCAGCGACTGGAAGACAAGCTTCGAGCGCGGCTGTGGCGGCTATGGATACAACATGATGTACGTCGGCAGCCGGCTGTGGGATGCCGGCCTGGACGGCCCGCAGGCTTTTCAGCAGGCCTATGCCCGCACCTCGTCCATGAGCGAAATCGCCAACCCGGGCCGGACATTGATGTTCGCGGACACGGCGATGGCCAACAACGGGATCGCCCTCATCGAATACTCTTTCGCCGAGCCCCCCTTCGCCATCGTGGGCGGCCGGCTCATGACCGATTTTCGGATGTCGCCCTCCATCCACTTCCGGCACAGCGGCGATGCCAACGTCGGCTGGGCTGACGGCCACGTCGGCGCGCGGCCGATGACCCGCGTCAACGAGACCAACGTCTACGGTGTCGATTCGTCCGCCCTGAATCTCGGCTGGTTCGAGCCTGTGGACAACACGATGTTCGATCTGCGATAAAGGAGCCGGCCCGTGGCGACCAAGGCGATATTGGCATGGAGCGGCGGAAAGGACAGCGCCCTGGCGCTCCACGAGGTCCGGCGGACCGGTATCTGTGAAGTCGTGGGCCTCCTGACGACTATCACACAGGACTACGACCGGGTGTGCATGCACGGCGTGAGGACCGCGTTACTGGAGCAGCAGGTGGCGGCATTGGAGTTGCCCCTCGACAAGATCTATCTGACCAAAGACGAGACGCAGGACGGTTGCGACGCGAAGATGCTCGCCGGCCTGACACGCTGTCGTCAGCGGGGTATCGAGACCGTCGTCTTCGGGGACATCTTCCTGGAAGACGTGAGGCAATACCGGGAAAACAACCTGGCCCGCGTGGGGATGCAGGCCGTCTTTCCCCTGTGGCACAGAGAGACGCGGGAACTCGCACGCTCTTTCGTAGAGGCAGGCTTCAAGGCGATCGTCACTTGCATCGACCTCCACGCCCTGACGCCGGCCTTCGCCGGGCGGGACTACGATGCCGCTTTCCTGGCCGACCTGCCCCCCGCCGTGGATCCTTGCGGCGAGCACGGCGAGTTCCACTCCTTCGTCCACCGCGGCCCCATATTCGGGCAACCCGTCCCCTTTGCGATGGGGCACGTAATCACGCGCGAAAACCGGTTCGTCTATATCGACCTGGCCCCGCGCCGGAACGGCAGCTAAAGAAAGCCGCTACCCCGCCGGGGCAACCGGCCCCAGTGTTCTATGAGCAGATGATCTGCCGGCGCGTCACACGGCCGGAAGCAAGGAGTTCATCGATACGCAAGATATAGACTGTGCAGGGGACACGAGTGCCGTGCACCATGCTCCTCCAAAACGCTCGGCCGTAGCCGACATCGTCACGTGGCACGGGAGTGTGGGCTTCCCAAACCGCGCTGGTCCGCGTTTGGAAGCCCCATCCCGCCTATAGAGACAGAGACAGGATGTCGGCGCTACTGAGCGGGCCGGCCGAAGCTGATATCATCGACGTGAATCCGGCCGGCGCCGCCCCGAGTGGGGTTACCCCGGTCGCCCACGCCGATATACAACCTCTTGACTTTGCTTAGATTCGCGCCGGCAAGATCACTCAGCGGAATCCGCCACTCGGTCCACTCGCCCGTCGTCACTGCCGTCGGATGAGTCACCGTCGCGGTCTTGTTGGCGCTGTCCTGAACGGTAACGTACAGGTTGCCCGGATCATTGGCCGGCTGCGGGTCATCCCCGATCGCCGTCACCTGCCACGAACCGGCGCCGCCCGTCGAAGTCGTGGCGTTGGAGAACACGGCCGTGGTGGTCGCCGCCGTATTG
>CAYFUB010000614.1:0-9357 GCA_964346195.1 uncultured Pirellulales bacterium | reverse complement strand
TCGCCTTGCAGGAGGATTCGTTGAGCTTCTGACCCGATGCGAACACCCGTTTTCTGATTTCCGTTCGCCGTGTTCTCCAGACGGGTGTTGCGAACCGTGATGTCCTGCGTTTTCCCCTGGATATCGATGCCTATTCCCCGCTTGGCCGTGCCGTTATCGCGGACGACGCTGTCTTCGATGCGGTTGCGATGGCCGCCGCGAAAATCGCTGTCCTCCTTGCGAAAGAGGATGCCCACCTCGCCATTCCGTTCGATCGTGCAGTTTCTGATGATGTTGTCCGTATCGCGGTGGCCGATACTGATTCCGAACCTGCTGTTCTCCGACAAGGTGCAGTTCTCCACGAGCCCGTCGGAGACACTCCAGCAGAAAAAGAGCCCCAGGCTGTTGCCTCTTGCCGTGCAATCACGAAAGACGGGCCGCTGGGAGCCGCTGCCGGGATGGAACCCAAGGTCGGCGTTGTTGATGGCCCGGCAGTTGCGGAACTGGATGTCATCACAGACCTGAAAGCTGTAGCCGTCGCCGTTGTAGTCGCGGGCGATGACGTTCTCGAATCGCCAGCGATTGCAGGACTGGATGAAAACGGCCCCGGCGAAATTGCCGTTGATGTTCTCGTTGTTGTCCCGGTTGCCGTCGAGGACGATATCTCTTATCTCCACGTCATCGACGTTCTCGGCGGTCAGGATCGGAAAGATGGTCGCGGCCGTGGCCTCCTTCTCGGTCCAGAAGTTCTCCTGGGTGAGCCGATCCAGAAAGACGATATCTCTTTCAATGGCAGTCACGGTGGCACGCAGCACGTCGTACTGCCATTGGCCCGGCCCCGTTTTGGAGCGGAGCATGATTCCGCCGCCGGGCACGAATCCTTTGACATCTTTCACTTGGACGCCGTACTCGAACCAGTCTGAATCCCGAGCCAGCGGCGTCACGACGCTGGCTGACTTCCTGAGGATGGTTGTCTCTCCCGAGCCTTGCAGCGTGATATTCGGACGCAGGTAAATGGCATTCTGCAGGGTATAGACACCGGGCAGGATATGCAGCGTTCCGCCCCCTAACCGATGCAGGTACTCCACGCCGGCCTGGATGACCTTGTCGTCCCGGCCCTGCAGGTCGCCTTTGGTCTGACCGACAATCAAGGTGAAATCCCGCTTGTCACGCATCGGGCGATTGGTGGTGGCGGGAACTGGACCGTGGGTTCTTTCGTCTGCATTCGTACCGGTGGCCAGGCAGACAGTCACAGCACAGGCAAATAGGACTGCCACACGAATTCGGAGAAATTCGTGCGCGCTATAGACTTTGTCATCCTGAGCGGCAGCGAAGGATCTGGCCCCCGAATGAGAGATTTCTTCTGTTCGCAGGCCAGATCCTTCACTCCGCTGCGCTCCGTTCAGGATGACACGGGGAGCGTACGAATCAATCAGAATCCGTGTCACAGGTTTCTCCCGGATTGGCGCGCCGTGCATACGCATCTCTTGTCCCTTTCCAGAATTCGGCACCAGGAGGCGACCAGAGCCTTTGAGGAGATTATACTATCTGCCATGAAATAGAGGACAACGATAATGGAAACTGGAGCAAGCTCGATGATGACTACGGTGATCATGTTATCCGGGTGGTTGGCTCTGGCAGGGGACGCGGGAATGAGGCCTTTGCTGATCCTGGAGCCGAGCCCGGAGAATCCGCGAAACTCAGAGGGGGACATCATTGAATTGAAGGATGGGCGATTGTGCCTGGTCTACACGCGGTTCACGGGCGGCAGCGGCGATGACGCGGCGGCGGACCTGGCCCTGCGCACCTCGCGGGATCGCGGCGCGAGCTGGAGCGACGATGAGATCGTGGTCCGGCATGTGGGTGGGCTGAACGTCATGTCCGTGTCGCTGTTGCGGCTGGCCGCCGGCGAGATCGCCCTGTTCTATCTGCGCAAGACCTCGAGAGAGGATTGCCGGCCGATGATGTGCGTTTCGACCGACGAGGCCGAGACCTGGAGCGACCCGACCCTCTGCATCACCGATGAGGTGGGCTACTACGTTCTGAACAACGACCGCGCCGTGCAGTTGGACAGCGGCAGGCTGGTCCTGCCCGTGGCCTGGCATCAGGGTCCGGGCCGCGCACGGGATACGGCCGGCGTGATTATGTGCTATCTCTCCGACGACGGTGGCAAGACATGGCGGCGCAGCAAAGACGCGTTCAAAGGCTATGCCCCCGATGGCTCACGCATCACGGTACAGGAGCCGGGCATCGTGGAACTGAAGGATGGACGGCTGATGATGTACATGCGGACCAACGCAGGGAGTCAGTACGTTTCCTATTCTCGGGATGGCGGGGAGACGTGGTCAAGAGCCGGGCCATCCGCTCTGGCGTCGCCTCTGAGCCCCGCCTCCATAGCACGGATTCCCTGGACGGGGGAACTGCTCTGTGTCTGGAACGACCATTCCGGCGTCCATCCTTACCCCGCCGGCCGGCGAACACCCCTGTGCCTGGCCATCAGCCGCGATGAGGGGCAGACGTGGAGCAAATCCACGGTTTTGGAAGAAAATCCAGACGGCTGGTACTGCTATACCGCAATCACGTTCATGGAGGATCGGATACTCTTGGCCTATTGTGCGGGTGATAGGAAGGTAGGGGGACTGAATCGGCTCAAGATCCTGGAAATATCCAAGGACTGGCTGACCGCCCATCCACTCAGAGAGTGTGTGAGAGCCGCGTCTTTAGTAGCATGGGCATCCTGCCCATGAGTCGCAGGGCCATCTTGGCCCTGCCAGTGACTGATTTTCCACGGGCGGGACGCCCGTAAGACTCACGGGCAAGATGCCCGTGCTACTTCTACACACCCTCCCACGGAGTGAATTCCGCGGCTGGACCGCTTTATTTCCTGAATTCCGTGGCGATATAGATTCGGACGGGGCAAAGGCAAAGAGACGGATTCCCAAAGGGCAGGGAGAAATGGCAATTTTGTGAGTTTTCCTCCAGGCATTCGAGAAAGCCGCTTTTCCCAATGCCTTGCACCTTGCCGAGGCGCGTCAGCCCGGACTTGTAGCATTCGAACGCTTTGGGACAGTCCATCTCGTCCATGATGCGTTCCATATGGCCCTTGTGTTCTTGCGCGATTTCCACAAGTATCTCCTTGCCCAAGACCACGGCGTCGTCGTCACCTGTAATGACGTAAGAGCCGGGCTATTTATTGCAGGGGTGCCGCATGGTAGAATAGGTAAGTGGATGTGCCGCCCGTTCCTTCATGAGACTTTGAAGGCCTCGGTTGGGAATGTGGTGCAGTCGGTCTCCTGGCCGGCGTTCCCGCGCGAATCCTATGAAGAGGTTGCAGAAACACATCGGCGGCTTGAAGAGAAGCGGGTTGGGGGCTTCGGTTGTGGTCTGCTTTGTCCTGCTGGTCCTGGCGGTCGCGGTTTTTGCCCGGGCTTTGTCCGAAGAGGAGGGATATGACCCGATCAGCCGGCGGGGATTGGAACAGATCGACCGCATCAACGAGTTGTTGTGGCAAGCGGGGAAAGTCTTCCTGGGGGTGGGCGTGGTCCTGTTGGCTGTCGTCGTTTTGAAGGTAGTCAGTCCGCTTCAGGTCTATGGCACCACGAAGGACAAGCTCCTGAGGAGGGCCGTGAGGGACGTGGATGACCTGTTGAAGAGGATTCATGCGGAGGCCGAGGCCGCCGAGAGCACCCGCTCGGATACAGAGACGACCGATGAGGGTCTTCTGGCGGGAATGGCGGAGATCGCCGAATTCAACGAGGCCGAGCAGGTCCCGTCCTACGTCCTCACGGTGAACGATCTGATGCTGGACAATGTGGCAAGCACTCTCAAGCGGTTGCGGCGCTTCAAGGAGGCGAACGCGGACAAACACCGGGACTACATGTTTTCGGTGATCAAGGGCATAAAGACGATCACCGAGCAAAGCGCCGAGAGCGGCGTTGCCTCAGGTCTGGCGGTCGATGTCAAGGAGTATTTTAGGGACGACAGGCGTTACAGGGTCTGGAGGAGACTGCTCAGCCGCTTCGCGCGGAAGGGAGAACATCAGGAGGTTGCGGATGCGTTCCTCCTGTTCATGAGAGCTGTCCGGGAAGGAAGGTCGCTGGCGGCCCCCAAGGCGACCGCGGTTTCTGCAGAGAAGACCGCCGTCTATGCAGATCGCGAGGCCTCTGCAATTCCTGACCTTCTCAATGAAGAGACTCTGCCGGCGATTCAGCAGGCGGCCGTCAAGGAAGCGGCGAACCTTCGTTCTCTTGTTCTCACCGGCCGGCCGGCGGATCAGACGTGTGCCTGGCAGTTCGAGTTCGTCAAGAGGCAGCAGCAGCTTCATACCAGGGACGAGGCCCAGCGGATGCTCACTGTCTTTCTGAGTTGCGAGAGCAGAGCGCTGCGGGAAGTTACCGGGATCCGGATGCTGCCGTGCAGGACGTGGGGGCACGTTCTTCACGTGCTGGGTGTGGAAAGCGGGTCTCGCCTGCGCCAGAGAGCGGATGACAGGTTGCTCACGATACAGGAGATTATTATCCTGGCGAAGGCATTCCTGCAGACCTTCGCCCGGAGAGAGTCTCTGGCACGTGTTTATGGGCATGGCGAAAGTGCGGCCTTGATGATGGATGTGCATCTTCCCGAGATCCGACGTGAGACTCTTGTGCTGTTGCGCCGACTGCACCGAACGGAAGTCGTACGCCTGGGTGATGCGACGGCGGCTCTCAACGAGGAGGAAACGCCGCGCCATGGCCAGGTCAAAAGGCTGATCGAGCGTTATGTCTATCACAGGCACGAGCCTCCCGGCACAGGGGAAAAGCCGGGTGCGGGTTCGGAAATTCCTCAGTAGATGGGTGCAGGCCAAAGGAAGGGGTCACGCGAGCATAGGGCTGCACCAAAAATACGCATTTCCCTCAGTTGACCCTCAAGCGGTTCGAAGCGATTCTGGTCTTGGTGCTCCGCAGGTAACCCGCAAGGTGGCAGTTTCAGTCGGCTCTGAGGAGTGAAAAGGTCTTGAAAGGCTTCGCCGACGTGCAGGGAAGGAGATGCTTATGCCGATTCGCTGCCCCGTACGACCGGATCGTGCCGGCGGATGACGTTGCGTCGTGAAACGAAGCTTGCCCGATCTCTGCGGTGCGCGGCATCCACTGCAGGCTCTCTGTCTCTCGCACGATTCGCGGCCGGCCCGGATATGCGAATATGGTCGTCGACTCGGGCGAGATATCCGTTGTTGAGGGATGAGACGATAGTAGATGGCCATTCGCGCAACCGACGAAGACGGAGTTTGCGCGGTGAGAACGGGTTGCCGAGCATCCTGTCGAGAGATGGTGGATCCGCCGGTGTGTGTGATGGCGTTGCTCCAGTTGGGAAAAAGACACATTGCTGCCGCGGTCGCAACAGGTTGGGACGCAAGGCGCCCGGGGCAATTTTGTCAATCGGTAGTGGTGGGGAGAGAGCCTGATGAGATGTATCCTTCATGTGCGGGGCGGGAATCTCTACGTCCTTTTGCCGGGAGGGGCGGCAGCGTATGTGTTAGCGGGGTGCGAGTCCCGGTTCAAATGTGAGGCAAGCCTCCCGTAAGGGCCTCGGGGGCGGCCGCACGTGACTCTGGAAGCAGGTGATACGGATTCTGATTGATTCGTGCGCGGTCTGTCGTCCCTTCGACTCCGCTCAGGGCAGGCTCTGAACGAAGCGCAGCGCAGTGAAGGGGGGTTCCCCAAACGCGAATGATTGCGTTTGGGGGCCCCAACGATCCGGCCTATGAACGGGAGAAACGTCCCTTTCGATCGCCAGATTCCTTCGAAGCTCAGGACAGGCTCTTCGGCTTCGCCTCAGGATGACGGAGCCCACTGCGCAAGAATTTTTCCTAATCCGTATGACGTGGTGGAAGTGCGGTCTTTCTATACGCCCGAGCTCAACGTATCCCAGGCCGAAGTCGGCAACGTGATCGTCACCCGCCACGAGAATGACCGGCGCTGCGGGTACTGCCTCGACCTGAAACCGGCCCTCAGGGGCGGCCCGATCCGTCCCTTTCACCTGGAACCCGAGGACGTCGTGTACGTTCCTCGGACGCGGATCACGGAGATCGGGCAGTGGGTCGACCAGCATATCAACAACCTGTTGCCGAAAACGGGCCTGGCGGCGTCGAGCACGTCGGGGAACACGACCGTCGGTTACGACTTACGCTGAGAACGGGGGCATCATGATGAAGGCGGAACAGACTCCTGAAAGCGGGTTGCGAAAAGGTTCACTTCGTGACCTGCTGTACGTTCTCTTCGGCCACAAGAGGAAGGTGACAGCCTTCATGGTCCTGTTGTTTGGCGTGGTTGCCCTGAAGACGCTTCTGCGGCCCAGCACCTATCGCTCCGAAGCCAGACTGCTGCTGCGGCTCGGGCGGGAGAATGTGAGCCTGGACCCTGCCGCGACGATAGGCGAAATTGCCAATATCAATCGCTCTTACGACTGGGAAATCAAGTCCGAGCTGGAGATTCTCAAAAGTCGGGAGATTGTCGAACGGGTGATCGACGACCTCGGCGCGGACGCGTTTCGGCGGGACTCGACAAAGGCGTCTTCCGGTGCCGCCGCGGCGAACGCGCCGCCGGCGCGGGGACCCCTGCGTGCCCTCGGGAACGCACTGAACGCCGTCAAAGCGCAGCCCGCGCGGCTCATGGTGTATCTGGGCGTCGCAAAGTCTCTGAGCGAGCGGGAGAAGGCAATCCGCAAGATCGTGGAGAACACCGAGATCGAGGCCCCGGAGAACACCCGTGTCATCGCCCTCGCCTATGAAGCGCAGAACCCCAATCTTGCCAGAGATATCTTGGACAGGTTCATCCAGGCCTTTCTGGAAAAGCGCCTTGCCGTATACCACACGTCCAGCTCGTGGGGATTCTTTGAACAAGAGGTCTCGGAGTTGGGCGCGAAGCTCAGCGGAACTGAGAGAGAGTTCCAGAGGGTCAAGGATGCGACCGGTATTTGTTCGCTGGCGGACCAGCAATCGAGCATGGTGAGCATGATTGGAATGCTGGATCGCGGCATAGCCGAGACGGAGGCCGAGCTGGCGGCCGCCGAGGCCAGGATCGCGGGCATCCAGGAGATACTCGCGCATGTCCCTGAAACGCTGGTCGTCGAGGAGGTTACCGGCCTCTCCGATTACGGTGCGGATCTGATGCGGGGCAGGCTGTATGACCTGCTGCCGGCCGAGAAAGAGATCGAAGCGAAGGATACGCGCGACAGCCGCCAGTTGGAGATGATTCGCGAGCAGGTGAGCGAGGGAAGGAGCATACTCGAGAAGGAACAGTCGAAGCCCGCTCGCACGGTGGTCAAGAAAGGGGTAAACGACACCTGGCAGCAGATGCAGACGGCCCTGGCCACGGAACAGTCCAACATCGCCGCGCTGCAAAGCAAGCTCCAGAAGCTGCGGGCCCAGGCGGTGGATGCACAGGCTGACTTGAGAGAGCTGAACGATGCCGAGATCAGGACGTCGCGGCTGCAGCGGGAAATCACGTTGCTGGCCGACAGTTACCGCCGGTACTTCACGAAACTCGAAGAAGCCCGTATAGACGAGGCGCTGAAGAGCGAGAGAATCTCTAGCATCAGCATCCTGCAGGCCGCCACCATGCCGGTCGAGCCGGTCGGCCCATCGAAACTCCTGCTTCTCGGTCTGGGGCTGGTGCTGGCCATCGCCGGTGGCGTCGGTTTCGCCTTCTTCTGCGAGTACATGGACCACTCCCTCAAGACGCCCGAGGACATCCAGGAGAAGCTGCAATTGCCTGCGCTGGCCTCCATTCCTCATACGCGTCTGAATACGGTGTGCCTGATGTCAAAGGCGAGCCGTTGGAGAGGGCTTCGAACGTTGCGCGGGCGGGCCCCTCCCGCCCAGTGGGGTATCCCCACGGACGTCCGGCAACACTATAGCGTCTTTCGAGAGCGTCTGCTCCTTCATGCCAACGGGTTCATGTGCGGCCACTATGTCATTGGGGTCACCAGTTGCTCGCGGTCTGAAGGGGTCAGTACCGTGGCGGCGAATCTCGCTTCGTCCCTTTCCGAGCAAACGCACGGTGCTGTTCTTCTGGTGGATGCGAATATCTCCGATCCGTCCGTTCACAGGATCTTTCGCATGAGATTGTCTCCCGGCCTGGTCGATGCCCTGTCGGCAGACGACGACGGCGATGAGCCGGTCATCCATCGGGCGGCCAGCCTGAGCATCCTGACGGCTGGCAGTGCCAACGGCTCACCCGCGAGACTCGCTACCGCCGATGCTCTGGGTCCTTTCCTGCATTCGGCCAAACAGGATTATCAGTTCATCGTGGTCGATATGCCGGCCGCGGGAGAGGATGGCTCTCTGGTTCGGCTGGCCGGTTTGTGTGACGGGGTGGTCTTGGTCGTCGAGGCCCGGCGCCTGCGCTGGGAGGTCGTCTCAAAGGCCAAGCAGCAGCTCCAGCAGTGGAACGTCAACGTCCTGGGTGTTCTGCTCAACAAGAGACGTTTTCCGGTTCCTGATTGGGTCTACGCGGCCTTGTGACGGACGGTGGAAGGGGCGACACGGTGGCCAAAGAGCAGCAACTCAGAGCGATCCGGGTTGTCGCCATGCGACTCATACCGATTACGGATGAATTTGTCGTAGTGTGGCATGAGCACCGGGTGGCAGCCTCAAGAGCCTGCCCTGAGCGAAGTCGAATGGGTCGAAGACCTTGGGGATGGCTCCTTTGTCTCACGGAAAACCAGCGCCAAGCTGCGCATGGGGACCCCCAACGCGATGTATCGCATTGGGGACCCCTTGACGCTGCCACCCGGAGACACGAAATTCTCAAGCGTAATCGGTATCAGGGAGCTGATGGGGGCCATCTGTCGGCCCGTACACCACGCGTTGCCGGGTATCTACTCTGTCGAACAGTTCCGGGCGGCTCTCGAACGGGAACGGGCCCGGGTCGATCGCAACGGACACCGCATAGCTCTGGCGCTCATACAGGTCGGCGGCGGGACATCAAGAGCGCCTCGCGTGATCGACGTTCTCAAGGACAGGTTGCGCCTGACGGACGAGGCCGGATGGTTCGACCGGTCCCGGACCGGCGGCGGACGAATGGAACCAGCGCCGATCCGTCGCGAGGTTCATCGGCCGGGCCCGGTCCTGACTCTCACCCGATGAACGGACAACGGCAGGGGGCCTTTCCAGTGAGCCTTGACTCCCTACGTGACATGAGGTCTATCCGGCCATGACGCGCAAACCACCACTGCCGCATTCGGTGACTGATACGGATTAGGAAGAATTCTGGCGCGGCGCGCTCCGTCATCCTGAGGCGAAGCCGAAGGATCTGGCCATCGAAAGGGAGGTTTCTCTCGCTCGCAGGCCAGATCCTTGGGGCCCCCAAACGCAATCATTCGCGTTTGGGGAACCCCTTC
>CAYFUB010000613.1:0-9982 GCA_964346195.1 uncultured Pirellulales bacterium | reverse complement strand
CCTCGGAACGGGGTCGCCGTTAGCCCCAGGAGGAAATCGGGTTTCATTTGAGATATCAGCTTGCGATAACTCCTCGCAGCTGCGTGGTGGAATTCATCTACCACCACATAGTCATATTGCTGAGACGCGGTTTTCACGATGTTTCTGCTGATGCTCTGAATAGTACTCAGATGTACTGATGGTGACGGGGTTGAATCTGTGTATTTCCATCCTCGGTGAACGCTGTCAGCTCCATAGACATGCGCGAACTCCCGTCCTGCCCCATCCAGTATCTCGTGCGTGTGCGCTACATACAGGATCCGCCGTGCGTCCACTCGGCTTGAGTCAATGGCAGCAATGCGCGTCTTACCGCTGCCTGTGGGCATTATGACAACTCCAGCGACTTGCTTCAATTGATGGGCAATCTGCAGGTTCCGTAATGCCTCTGTTTGCAGGATGTTCAACTGGTCACCACTCACTCTATACCCACACCGGCAACGCCCATCCTTTATCCTTCGCGCATCCCGCGGGCACAGCATCCCCTGAGTCACCGCTAATCGTGCAAAGTCGGTGGCATCAATGATGGTATAATCTACGCCCAAGTCCTCGGCGGTGCTTATGAACTCTTCTCTCGCTCCGTCGAGGAGGTTGCCTGTATGCCCCAAAATAGCGAACTTCAGATCGGCAATCTTCCGAAGCCTGAAAACCTGATGTGATATATCAGCCGGCGTGATGCGCTTGAAGGAACGGCCCTTCAAGATGAAGCCTGCGACTCCTGTCTTCCTCTTGTATGAGAGTTGGATGGTCATGATGTCAACGATTTCAGCCGGGCCATGTGGCGTGCGGTTAGGATCAGAAAGACTGCGCAACAGGAGTTCTTCCATATCATCTGCTTCGCGCAACCCTCTTACAGCGGTCAGAAGTTTGTCCGAAACTTTGCCGCGATTGAACGCCGACAAGCCCATGAACTGGTCATGTTTCTCTATCGGGATATACATTTAGGGCACCTACCTGATCGTTGGAGCAATGTTTGCAGGCGGAATTCCTGAGACGCCAAGCTCAATTCAGCAGCATATGCTACACGTATCCCCACCGCTCGCGAAATCGGACGCATGAAATGGTGGGCAACTAACTATATCACATTACGATCATTCCGACCGCCGGAATCCCAGAGCCCGCAATACCAGCGATGCCTTCTCGGGCCTCACAGGATTCACCGCAAATCGCTGCGGGATATTATGGCGGGAGTCGGGCGGAGGGGCAAGGGGAAACAGTGATAAGATAAGAAAGGAGCCGGCCGGAGGCCGGCAGGTGTGAAGTTTGAAGTGTCAAGTGAGAGTCCCGCCGGGGGACCGGGCCGAGAAATCTGCGGAAATCGGCGAAATCTGCGGATAAAGAGAGATTGGTGTGCAGAGTATGGAATTGACTCGCGCAGCGACGCGGAGGCACAGAGAAGACCAGGATAGCAATACGTTTTAGACTCTGCGTCCCTGCGCACAATATGAGATTGAACTAGTTTGACATGGGGGCTGACTTCTTGGGGCCGAGAGATACGCTCTTCCAGACCTTGTCGGAATCGCCGACGTGAATGTCGGCGTTGATGCCCGTGTCCGACACGTGGATGACGGCGTAGCCGGGGAAATCCGCGCGCTCGAAACGGGTGATGTGTGGCTTCTCCCGTTCGAGCAGTGTCCGGCGTTCTGCGACTGTCTCCGGCTGGAATTCGGGTTCGAGATCGACGAGCGAGCCGCCATAGTTCTCAACACCTTCCAGGTGGTTTCGCACCGATACGCTTGGCGAATCGATCACGCTGTTCACGCTGAACTGTACGAAGGCGCCTTTCGACGTTCTTCGCGCGACAACGCCGTACTTGTGCAGGTGGGCAGTGAGCAGGGTCACCTCATTTGCGCCCAGGATGTTCAGGAATCTCTCGCGTCTGTCCTGCTCTTTCTCTCTCCAAAACAGATGCCACGTCGATCTGGCGGTATACGGGACCGCCGGAGGATGCATGACAACGAACGCATGGCGATGCGTGTTCCGGCTCAGGGTATTCTCCAGCCAGTCGAGGTCATTGTTCTGATAGGCATCGAAGAACACGAACAGGTCCGGCCCTTTCATGAAATAGAAGGACGCGGAGTCGATCTGCTTTCCACATTCCTGCGACAGCCACGGCAGCATCACGGAATTGAAGGCTTCTTTCGCCCCGGGGCCGGTGATGTCGTGATTGCCCTTGGCGAAAATGAACGGGGTCCGCGGGATGTGGTCACGAACGAACTGCCTGAAGTCTTTGAACTGCGTCTCTTGAAGCTCCCGGCTGCCGCAGAGTCCCTCCACCGAATCTCCTCCCTGGAGGACCATTTGAATCCGGCCGTCACCGGCTTCGATCGAAGTTTGGACTCGCCGGAGAAGGCCGGGAAGGCGTTCCGCCGTGAATCTCGTGTACCCTTCGATCTGATTGACATCCGCCGGCTGGCTGGTCCGCACCCACTCGAAATCGTGATGGGATCGTCTGTCGAAGTGCAAGTCGCCGAGATAGACGAAAGAATAGCTGGGACCATGCCCGCCGTCCTGAGCTTCGCCGGCCCCATGAGCGGACACGACAAGGTGCATGAAAAGTATCGCCGTGACGGCCGCCACATTCTTGCTGAAGGATTTCATTGTGAGCTGTGCCTTCCCAACTTCCCGCGCATGTCTGTTGACAAAGAACTTCATGGCACGGCCGACTTCCAACGACATGTCCCCACGTCGTATGGTTCACAGCCGGCTCATTTGGGTGACAATTATACGGGAGCCAATTCACGTTGACAATCCGTCGGTGAAGGACCCACCCTGCAACCTGGCGCCGGTGGGGTGTTGGCGCGGGTGGATTTGGCGGCGGCCGAAGGTCTGCCCTGGTGATTTGTGGCTGCGCTGGAGCGGCTCACGCGGGCTCTGTTCTCTGCGACGGCCGGACAAATACGGGAAAATGCGTGACGGGCGGCGCGGATGGGGTTACAAACGACTTTGCAGGAGGCGGTTGCACGGATGCAGCAGCCCTGCACCAGGCTGTTTATGTGGGAAATACCCGTAAGAGGAGGCCGTTTTTGGCAAGGAACCAGTACAGTTTCGAGAAACGCAGGCGAGAGATCGAGAAGAAACGCAAGAAAGAGGAGAAGCGTCAGCGCAAGCTCGACAAGCAGAAGCCCTCGCCCGAAGGGAATGCGGAGGCGCCCGGCGCCGAAGACCAGTCTCCGCCGCAGCCCCAGGAGTAAGGCACGGGCAACAACGGGATCGCCTTCTTGTCGTCTCGCTCTATCGTGGACTGGGGGGAAGGAAGAAGGGGACATTCTATTTTTTCGCAATCCCCGGCCAAGGGTAAGGCAATGAGAAAGAAACGCCAACGAGTCTGGATTCCCGCCCCATTCGGCTTCGCTCAGGGCGAGCTTCGCGGGAATGACCAGCGGTGTGCACAGCACGTCCCGCCGCGGTCGTCGCAATCAGCTATTCTCCTCGCCACGTCAGGGGCCCGATGTCTTTCCAAGTGAAGCTCTTCCCGTCTTTGGCGGATTGTGCATAGACGACATAGTGTCCATTCAGGGTGCGCGTGGTCCCGTCGAACCCGGCACACACGATGTTATCCCCGTAGATCTTCAGGACCGCCTCGTTAGGTGCATCATCATATACCAGATAACGGACTTTCCGCTGGGCCCGTGTATATCCGATAGCGAAAGAGGTAGCGAAAGCAAAGGCCAGGGACATGGCCAGGCAGACGTAGCGGTCGGGCGAGAAGAAGACGTCGCGGGCCGGTGCAGCGATCGGACTCTTCACTGGATGGGGACCAGTCGTCCTGATACAGACGAGAACGAGTCCCGCCGACACGGCCAACAGCGCTCCGATCCAGGACCATTCCCTCAGTTGAGCGCTGAACAGCAAGACGCAGAATACGGAAGCCAGGCAATGCGCCCCGCACACGGCCGCCAACCTGGCGAGTCGGTTTTCGAGTCGATGCAGAAGCGTCGCCAGAAGCCACAGCACGAACGCGGCATAGAACAACACGCCGGGGGTGATAAGGAAAACGGTGATGATGTCGATCTTGATATGTTCGGCCGGCAGTCGCCATGCATGGCTGAAGCCGCGCTCAACGGTATAAACGATGAAATAGGCCAGAACAGGCCCGCCCGCAATCACCCAGGTGTCGGACAGACGCCATGGGAAAGTCTTGCCCTCACTGCTGCTTCCTGTGTCTTGCGCCTTCACATCGACCTCGTTTCGCTCAACTCACGGTCGTCATTGCACAGCCCTCATGGTCCCACCGACCAGGGGTCACGATAACAGTAGTCCCAGTGCGGTGTCAAGAATCGAGACGGGGGTGGTGACAGTTTTCTTCGCGGACTCATCTTCCCACCGCCACACCGGTGAGGTCAAACACCCAGCCTGTGCCGGACGAGGGGATGGATTCTGTGCAGGGGCTGCCCCAATCCGGGTTCGCGTTTCCTGTCGCAGCGTAGATCACGTGGCGCAGATAACCCATTGCCGTCAATGCAGTTACGTCATGGCGGGAATTTCCAACGTACCCGACAGAATGCGGAACCTTACGGCAGACCCCGGCGTTGACAAGACGGCTTCGAATCCTTTAGAATCACCTCGCAGTTCGTGCACCGACTGCGGCGACGCAGAGACAACGCAGGATGCAGGCCGGGGACAAGAAGGAGCTGGAAGAGATCCCGAACATGTGCATAATGAAACCCACTCCTCAAAAGGTAATACGGGCATCCGTTACAGGGATTCCCCTCCTTGTATGCTGCATGTTTGTCGCCTCTTGCCACTCGAATCTGTACTATCAGCCGGAACACTACGACCCGGATACACTCGCTCGTACCCGTGCGAATCCGCGCATCGTGGAGATCAGCTACGCGACCTCCGTGGGTCGCCAGGTCTCCTTCTATCTGGCTCCCGAATCGGAGCCCCAGGCGCCCCCCGACCGCTTGTGGATGTTGTTTGGCGGGCTCAACGCACCCGCTCTGGGCTGGTGCCAGTGGTTCACCAGGATTCCGGATCGAAGATGCGGACTACTGTGCGTCGAGTATCCGGGATATGGTTTGTGCGAGGGATACCCTCGGGAAGAGACCATCTTTGAATCCAGCCGGGCCGCGCTGGACGCATTGGCGCACCATTTCCGTGTCCCGCCGGAGGCGTTGGAACAGAAGCTCGGGTTACTGGGCCACTCGCTTGGTTCGGCAACGATGCTGCAGTTCGCCCCCCACGTTCCGGCCAGGCAGTTATTGCTGATTTCACCGATGACCAGTCTGGCGGATCAAACGAGGAGAATGTACGGCAATCTCGCCGGCTCCCTGCTTAGTCTCGTCAACCCCGACAAGTATGACAATCGAGCGCGACTGCGGGAAGTCATCCAGCGCCCCAATCCACCTCGAATTACGATCATACACGGTCAATCGGATACGATGATTCCAGCAACCATGGGGCGGGAATTGGCGGCCCTGGCCCCGAATCTGACGGAGTATTATGAAATCCCCGGCGCAGACCATTCCGGACTGATCGGCACGCAGATAGACCTCATTTACAGAGTCATGTTCGGCGAACCATGAAACCGGCACGTGCGGCGAGAAGAAGCGCACGGAAAAGCTCGGCCGCAACGACCCGTGTCCGTGCGGCTCGGGCAAGTCCTTTCAAACGCTGTTGCCTCCGGACCGGCGCCTTTGACGGCGTCAATCGCGACCACTACTTTTAGAGACCGGCTATAGCCGACAATCACTAATCGCGCCTGCCCCCTCCGGCAGGGCTTTCCTTCTCGCCCCACCCTGCTTTAGCTTGGGTGAGCTGAGATCGATGAGTGAACCGACCACAGCCAGTCGCTCCGCACTCCGGCGTCCCGCCTCTGACTTCACACTTCAAACGTCAAACTTGATACTTCCCTCATTCCAGAATGCAGGATCATACACGTTTAACGCTTCATTCGGGGTCCGGCCCCGCTATCCCCCGCGAAAGCTCCGGAAACAACCATTGATGGCTGCTGCGCTCATTCATATCATACAGGTTGTAGAGGTGTAGCTGTAGCGATACGTATCGTCGCCCAGGTTATCATTGGTAAATATGAGACCGGAACCCTCATAGGCGGAACGTGAGATCATATATGCTGTCGAGGGTATTACCTGTGTCAATCAGAGTGTCATGTTCGCGCATCGTGTCAAGCACTGAACTGCGTGGCATGTGGAGGCGGAGCCGTCTGCTCTGGGTTGCGATCATCGTGAATCTCCGGTTCTGTTCCGGCGGAACAACGCCACAAGGTGATCTGCTGACCTTCCTGATTAATCAGAATGAGGCAGCGTGGAACAGGATCCAATCACTGCAGACGATCCAGTACACACATGAGGCAGAGTGGCTTGCAAGAGGAGAGCCGCAACCGTTCCGTGGGGTCGCACAGATCAAGAAGAGAGGAGACTTCCTTTGGTCCACGTTCCGGAGAACAGCTCCGGATAAGACGACGGGTCAGATTCGCGAGAATGGAATACGTCTGGTCGTGAATGACAAGTACGTGGCGCAATGGCCTGCGACCGGCAATCCCGTTGCCTATCAATGGGACCATACCTCCATTGATGAGATGAGTCCGGACACGAAACGACATATCGTGGTTACCTCGCCATATGACTACCTCTCCAGTTGTTTTGGCACCGAGAGTCATCGCTTTCGAGAGGCCACTCAAAGGAATCCTGATAGATCGAGGTATGAAGCCGTTGAAGCGAGAGGAGAAGATGGCAGACTTCTCTATCAGATCAGACGCTTCTATCCCAAAGACGGGCCAAGGCCGGATTGCGTATGGACGATTGATCCTGATAAGGGTTTCTTGGTTGTCGACAAGGTGTTCTACCCCTTGGGGGGGACGCAGGCGCAGAGCCACGCGACCATGGACGTGGCAGAGGTTGCACCGGAGATCTGGTACCCTGTGGGATATGCACAAACGCGTTACGCAAAATTAGCGGAGGGGGAGGCAACGCCTACTATCGAAAGCTGGCGCAAGCACACAATAAAGGATATCAAGATCAACGAACCTCTACCTGATGAGCAATTCGATTTCGAAGCACTCGGCTTGAGAAAGGACAAGCCCGACATCCTGGTTATGCGAACCGCATTGAACGGCGAGATCACTCACTATGTGTACAGGGAGGAGGGACTGGTTCCCAAGACGCTTAGCGATCATGTTGACGCGATTGTGAAACAGGGTCTGGATTCTGCGGTTGATTCGGCGCTTCGAAGCGGCAGACCATCTGGAAGCTCTGCTGCCCGGCCAGGACGGGCAGATGCGGTGCGGGATCCGACCCCACCGATGGCGGAGACACGTCCATCAGTTCATAGACATCGCCTTATCATCATCCTCTTGACCTCTGCTCTCGGTATTCTCATAACAGGTGCGGTCATTGTGTATCGCCGGCCTAAGCCGAGTGGAAGTAAGCACTGTACCCCTTCAGACAAGGTGGAAAACCAGCTGCGCTGGAGCGGCTCACGGGGGCTCTGTGACGCAGAGGGCTTCAACGCGCGGGTTGGGAACCCGCCTTGCGGCTCAGTGCAGCAGGGACCAGATGCCGGACATGATGCCGGGGAACCAGACGCCGAACCATAGCAGAACGTAGGCCAGCAACCGCAAGACCTGCCTGCGGTACTCCCGGGACAGGTCCGGCGGGCGGGGGAGCAAGCGGAAGCCCGGCAGAATCAGCAGCAGGGCCACCAGCGTGCTCAGGCCCATCAGTCGTATTGGATACAACGAATCCGCGGCGTGGCCCTAATCGTGGTCCTTCGGCGACAGGCCCGTCACGACAAACGCCAGGTCCATGCTTTCGCCCTCGTAGGCGTGGCCGGTCGGGCAGGCCAGGGGCAGCCACTCCAGAATCGAATCGTACCAGACGGCCGCGTCGTTGTACTGCAAATCGCGCCGGGTCGTCTTCCATCCGAAGGTGTAGCTGTTGTCCAGTCCGGGTATCTCCTTGATCTCCAGCCAGTAGACCTCGCCGAGCGTCGGGACGAACAGCGTGTCGTTGGGGTCCAGGCAGATATCGTACTGGAAGGTGCGTTTGTGGTTGTTCGGGTCGTAGGAGTCGCTGACCGGCTCGAACCAGTTTTCCTCGATGTTGTTGCTGATTTCCGACACGTCGTAGCTGAAGCGGGGGATTTGCCCGGTCCACAGCAGTTGATCGGGCCGGCTCCAGGGGACCATCATATCGGCCGGCTTGTTGGAGTAGATGTTGACCTCGAACGTGAGGCTGTCCACGCTCAATTCCGGCGTCACGTCGTCTTTGAACGAGCCCCAGAAGTGAATCCCCGCAATGGGACCGAGCTCCGCGCAGCGGAAGTCATCCGCCAGGCTGCTGCCGCGCAGGTCCACGTCGATCCCGCTGGCCTTCGTGTCGGGCAACTGCGCCCAGTGCATTGCGTGGGGCTCGCCCCATCTCCAGGAGCACACCGGCGGTCTGTCCATAAGACGCAGCAGATAGTCCTCGGTCTCCCCGTCGTCGAAGACGCCGTCGCCGGTCCAGCCGAGGCGAACCTCGCGCTCGCTGATCGTGAACCTGGCCCAGACATAACCGGGGATCGGCCCGACCCTGAAGTTCGGCGGGGTCAGCGCTGAAAGCGGCCCATGATAGCCGGCCGGCACGCGGAAATTGACCAGCGCATGCTCCGGCGTCAGCGACCTGTTGCACGGCGAGGCCCCTCCCCACTGGCCGTCATGATTCCAGTCCATCAGGAGGTTGACATACGCGCCGGCCGGGCTGCTGTTGTGGACCTCGATGTCGATGTTCACGCCCCAGATGGCAATGTAGCACGCGTTGCACATGAACTCCAGGCTGGTAAAGATCAACGGGTAGACATCCTCATGGCCCGCGGGCCCTTTGATGGTGTACGCCCGGGGTTTGAGCAGGCCGGCGTCGCTGTCGCTCATGCCCTCGTCGCGGTCATACATTTCGGGCGTAAAGAGGGGGCAGTTGCCGGCGTTGCCGTCGGGCTCGATATCCACCTTGCGTCCGAAGTACATCCGCCCCTTGCCCGCATGCTCGATCCAGGCGGCCGGACCGACCTCAACGCACGTCGGGAACTGGCCCCGGGTCTTCTGGGCCGGATACGCCACGGCTCCCTCGGGGGCATCGCCGAAGTCTCGGTCCCCGGTCGGGGGGAACTGGTTAATCTTGGGCACGCAGTCATGTCGAATCCAGCCCTCCACCGTGACGTTCTCGCCGCGGATATCGACCGAGACCCACTGCGGGCAGAACTCCGGAATCTCGACGGTGGCGTTTATCGTCGTCGGCTTGTGGACGTCTATGCGCGGGATGAACACCGTCTCCTGAATGTATTGCTGTGCCGGCCCCGGCTCTTTGGCATCCGGCAGGGGCGGCGTATTCTGGTCCTGCGGCCAAGTCGCCCGGGTCCAGTTCACGGATGCCTCGAGACCGCCAAGCTTGGCCACCGCCGGGTCGAGGACCTGAACCGTCAACTCCACCTCCACGATCTTCTTGCCGTCCAGGTCCACGGCGCCGTTATAGAACCACTGCGCCAGTTGCCCCGTGTGGGGATAGTAATACCAGGCGCCGTCATTGAAGCCGGTGCCGCCTCCTCGGATGATCTTCCCGCGTCTTCCCAGGTCCACCGTGAAATGGTCCTCTGCGGCCGACGCGAGGCCCCAGCCCGCTACCAGAGTAATCAAGGTCACGGCGATCGCCTGCTTGTGGAACAGTCTTTTCAGGGTGTTCATACACCATCCTCCCAATAGTGGCTTTGCACGCAGCCTACGCGGCTCCCCTGGAGCGGTTCGATTGCACTATGCCGGCGCACAGATTCCTTCATATCTTCCGTGAAAATCGGCCTGTGCGACACACTCCTCCAGCAAAAAGTGCAGGCGTGCCGCAGGGGTGAATAATCATTCGCCCCTACCACATCCCAGCGTGCCATTCTATAATCACCGCATTATATCACACATGTGCCGAAGAATCAAGTGACAAGTTATCGGGCCCAGGGTCTG
>CAYFUB010000612.1:0-3299 GCA_964346195.1 uncultured Pirellulales bacterium | reverse complement strand
AACCATCTGGCCATCGAATGAGGGGTTTCTCAAGTGCGCACCCCAGATTCTTCGCTTCGCTCAGAACGACATTGCCGTTTTGAGATAGCCTCTTAGTAATCAGCCCCTTCGCGGGCCCGAAAACGGCCCGTAGTTTGGGGTCATGATGACGTTGGCCCAGGCCTTCGGGGTCGATCAGATCCTGGTGGGCGGCTCGCTCTACAACGGGGCCAAGAAGGGCCAGGACGCGTCGCTGGCGGCGACCTGGAGCAACGAGTACGCGATGCTCTGCCGCGTCAGCGACAGCGCCATGCTGGGCGTCGAGCCCGAGCTGGGCCGCACGTTCCTGTGAACGCGCGAGTCGCCGAAGGACAATCTGATTGTGAACCGTTCGATCTCGTTGGCCAACGGCGCGCAGTCGAAACCGACGAATTACTACATGGGTGCCTGCGAGGACGCCAGTATCGCCGAGGACGGCAATCTGGCCGGTCTGACGGAGCTTTCGGGCAACGGCTATGCCCGCGTGGCCGTGGCTGGCAACGGCACCGACCTGGTCAGCGCCGCCACCGCCACGAACGACCGCAAGCTGACGACCAAGGTCTGCCGCGTCACCGCCGCGGGCGGGGCCTGGAACACGGCCAAGACGGGCTTTCTCGCGACCAGCAGCGACAACAGCGGCAAGTTGATCGCCTCGGGCCCCTTGAACGGGGGCACCGGCTGGACGCTGGCCGATGGGCAGTATTTTGAATTCTCGCTGGAGATCCTGCTGACCGGCTGGCGCGACGGCGACAACTGCAATGTCACGATGTCCCTGATCGCCAGCCCGGCATGAGTCCACAGAGTTCTATTGGTTCCCTTGAAGGACACGCAGAGGAAAGTCATGGCGAAGGAAGAAGGCAGAAACGGCAAGCTGGTTCAGTTGACACTCTACGTCCTGTCGCTGGCGGTCGGGCTCGGGATCGGCTGGGGCGGCAAGGCCGCCACGATCGAGGCCCACGGCAAGGCGATCGACGAGCTGCGGGTTCAGCAGAAGGCCGACCACGACTGCCTGACCGAGCTGCGTAAGGATATCGCCTACATCCGCGAAGGCATCCAGGAGATCAAGCAGTCGTTGCCGAAGGCCCAATCGGCAATCGTCGGCCCAGGGGCCGAGGCGGGCGACACAGGATAGCCTCCCGGTCAATCCTCATCCTTGCTCTCCAATCTCCTCGGGGGCCCCCTGAACCGCTCCGCCCAGCTCTCCCGCGGCGCGGCAGGGTCCGCTCCGGCCACTGGTCCCCGCCGTTGACGTTTCCCTGTCCGGAGAGTATCATGCTGCTGGCACAATAATGCTTGGACGGAAGGGGGCAACATGGCGAACCCGGAACATCTGGCGATTCTCAAGAAGGGCGTAGAGACGTGGAATAAGTGGCGGAGACAAAATCTCGATGTGAACCCAGAGCTCAGCAGAGCGAATCTCAGCGGGGCGGACCTCAGCAGAGCGTACCTTAGAGACGCACGCCTCCGGGTGGTGAACCTCCGCGGTGCGAACCTTGTCAGCGCGGACCTCGCCCGCGCGGACCTTCTCTCAGCCGAGCTCGGCAGGGCGAACTTCAACAGGGCGGACCTCCGTGAGGTGCGCCTCTACGCGGCGGATCTCAGCAATGCGGACCTCCGTGAGGCGGACCTCACGAAGGCGGACCTCAGCTACGCGCGCCTCGTCGGGGCGGACCTCAGCGGGGCGAGGCTCAACCACGCGGACCTCCCGGGGGCGCGTCTCAACCAGGCGCACCTCAGCGGAGCGCACCTCGAGGAGGCGGACCTCATCGCCGCGGACATGGTCAATGCGGATCTCAAGGGCGCGCACCTCGCCAGGGCGGACCTCAACGGCACGAACCTCAATGGGGCCGACCTCAGACATGCTGTTCTATCATTTTGTCAGCTATGTCGATGTAACCTCACTGGGGCCAAGCTGACCGGAGCGAATTTATACGCCACGGCCAGAGACGACTGGATCATCGAGGGTATCGAGTGCCGATACGTCTTCTGGGATGTCAAGAGCAGGATTCGCTCTCCCCAGGACCGGGACCTTGCCCCCGGCGAATTCGAGCGCCTCTACCGGACCCTCCCGACCATCGAGTACATCTTCCAAAACGGCATGTCGCCGATGGACCCGCTCATCATGGACCGGGTGGTCGAGGCCATCCGCAAGCAGAATCCGGAGTACGACATCAAGATTGACTCCATCAGCGCGAGGGGCTTGGCCCCGTCCATCAAGTTCACGGTGCAGCAGCAGGAACACAAAGAACCGGCGCTACAGATGATCGTCGCAGGCTATGAGAGCCGTATGCAGCGACTGGAAGCCGAGAAGGACCGCCTGTACGACTTGTTGGGCCGGGCGATCGACAAGGCCGGGACAAGACTCATCGAGGCCGGACCGGGGGCTGTTGTGGCTATGGACAACGCTATCATCAACATCGACCAGCACGTCGAATACATAACCAACCTGCGCGACGCCGTTGCGGCACAGCCGGAAGACAGTCCGACATTTGCCAAGGTCGCCAAGAAGACGGCCCTGGACATCATTGGCAGCGCCCTGAAGGACATCGCCAAGGGGCGGGTCAAGAAGGCGGCCGAGCAGATCATCGAGCTTGGCAAAGACCTGGGGCCGGTGATCCTCAAGACGGCGGCGTATGCGTTCTTCAAGAACATAATGCAGGGGGGATAGGCAGCCCCACGGGTATCAATCGGCCTGAGTTCCTCACCCCCCAACCGCTCGTCGATCTGTTGGCTTTGCTGTGTGGTCCTGCGTTCCAAGTTCACCAGTAACACCTTCAGACAGAGAAGCGCTATCATCAGGAAGCCCCCGCGCTTTGATGAGGGAGAGGAAGCGAGATTACGCGGGGGCTTGTTGGCCAATCCCATCTGTTTGTCCGGGCCCCTTATCCGTCCTGAGCGCCGCCGCCTGTCACGGGCTCCGCCCGGCTACGCGTTGTGAGTCACATCCTCGAGCGCCTCAAGGTACGCGTCGATTCTCTTCCCGAAGAGCACCGCTTCCTCACCCGGCTGGCTGGCAAGCATGACCTTGGTCAGCCTCAGGGCTGTCTTGAGCTTGCGGACGCAGTTCTCGAATTCCTGCGCTTCCGCCTCAGCATTGGTCTTGCGGGCCTCCGCGCGGGTCTTGGTCTCCTTCGCACGTTCATGCTCGCAACGCTCGTAGATCTCGGCGATCTCCGCTTCGTTCTTGCGGTTCGCGACCACATCTTTGCGCAGGCGCGCCTTGAGACTCTCCAATGCCAGCGACGCGATCTCCTTGCCTTCGTCCCGGACCGTTGCCCCGG
>CAYFUB010000611.1:0-6169 GCA_964346195.1 uncultured Pirellulales bacterium | reverse complement strand
AAGGACGGGAGAAAATCATGGCCGGACCGTGTTGTGACAACTGCGTGTACTCCGTCTGCGACCCGCAGCTTTGGCGTCGCCTGATGTGGACGGGCGAGCCGATCCTGCCGCGTTGCGCCAATCACCCCTGGTGGCCCGGCCAGTTGCGCGAAATCCCCGGCGTGGCCTGCCGCAACTACCGCCCCAAACCCGTTCTGCCCGAGGGCGACGACATCCGCCTGATCCCGCTCGGCGACGGCCACTACGCCTACGTCGACGCCGCCGACTACGAATGGCTCAGCCGGTACAACTGGCGTTTGGTCAACGGATATGCCTGCCGGCGCGACAAGGGCATATCGGTTCTCATGCACCGCGAGATCATGCAGCCGCCCCGGGGCATGGTCGTGGACCATATCGACTGCAACAGGGTCAACAACTGCCGATTCAATCTCCGTGTCTGCACCCCCGCAGAGAATCAGCTCAACCAGCGCAAACGACGCGGCTCACGCTCCCGATTCAAAGGCGTCTACTACGACAAGAGGTACCGCAAGTGGCGTGCAGAATGCCGGTTCGCCGGAAAAAGGTACAGGCTCGGCCTCTTCGACGACGAGGTCGAGGCGGCCCGCGCCTATGACCGTACGGCGGTCGAATGCTTTGGCATCTTCGCCCGCGTGAATTTCCCCAAGGAATGGCCGCCCGAACGCCGGGCCGAAGTCTATGCCGCCGCGAAGACCGAACGTGAGAAGGCAGAAAGGAAAGAAGGGAAGAAGGCAAGGACCGCAAAGCCGCGCGCGACCAGCAAGCCTGCCCTTGCGAAGACGGGAGGCCGACAAGGAGTGAAACGCGCCCAAGGGAAGAAGGCAACAGGCAGGGACAAAAAACCGCACGCACAGACGCAGGGACGCAGAGGTCGGAAGAACCCGACGAAGGCAAGAAAGTCAGAATGTAAAGAGGTGAGAACGACACCCAAGGTGGTCGGAGGGGCGAGAAAGCCGCGCAAAAGGAAAAGATAAAAGGCCGAAGAGCCCCGATGGCTCGTATATTCTGGTAGTGAAGAAGTCGGTAGCCGACATGACGGCAGGTCGTAAATACTTGTCGCTAATAAACTTGGCGAGGCAACGGTTTCGCCTCATGAGGCAGCCTTTCTAGGCCGATAATCTGGCGGGTCGATTTTTATAGCTTGTACGTGTGGTTCCGGCGGCTTCCCAGTATAATACGGTTTGAGTGGATGATGCGGTCAAACAAAAGGAGCAGTGCCTGGGAGTCAACGATGCTTGGTCAAGGGGTGTACACAGTGACGGAGGTGTCGAGGCTGACGGACCTGCATCCGGGCCGAGTGCGGACGTGGTTCAAGGAGAGACCGGATGGATCTGGTCGCGGTCCGGTATTCGAATCGGACTATCAGCCCGTAGCCGGAGATTACGCTGTTAGTTTCCTCGATTTGATAGACGTTCTGGTGGCCGGCACATTCCGGGATCGATTTAACGTACCGTTGCGCGTCGTACGTCGTGCCCACGGTCTGCTCCAGGTGCGCCTGGGCACTAGGCACCCATTCTGTCACAGCGACCTTTACACGGATGGCAGAAACATATTTCTCTCTGGCGCCAACCAGCTCAATGAAGAAATACTCACCGAAGTGGTCTCCCGCCAGCAGTTCTTCCTCCATATCAGGGAGAAACTCCACCATATCGACTACAATGACATAACGAGACTCGCGCGCCGATGGAGGATAGCGGAAGGCGTGGTGGTCGATCCGACGGTGGGCATGGGCAAGCCGACAATCGCGAAGACGGGCATTGCCACTTATGTCGTCGCCAATCAGTACTACGCGAACAGCAAGGATTCAGGCTTGATCGCCGATCTATACGGTATCAGCGAAAAGGATGTGGCCAACGCCGTGGCCTTCGAGAACTGGTACAGGCACCGAGACGCCGCGTGATATTCTTCTTCGACGAGAACATCATAGAGCATGTCGCACGCATACTTGCCGCATTTGACCGTGAGCACGAAATGCGACATGCTGTGGACCATTTCGAGAGAGGCACGCCGGATACGGAGTGGATTCCGGCTGTTGCATTATGGAAGGGCGACCCGGTTGCCGTGTGTGCCGACGGGAGGATCCTCAGGAACAAGGTAGAGAGAAAGGTACTGAAGGACTCTGGACTCATGTTCGTATATACATGGCATCCGGCTGGACAAACACGCCGTGGGTGGACTACGCCTGGAAAATCGTCAAAGTCTGGCCCCAGATTGTCAGGAACGTTAGTGAAGCGCGATACCCGATGGTTTTCGAGGTTTCCGTGGGCCTGAAAGTACAGGAAATCGGGCGCGTCGACCGCCTGTGATGACGCAGCACGGGGATTGGAGGGAACTGATCAGCGGTCGCGTATGGACGCGCAAGAAGTACCGGGTACCATTCCGTTGCCCCATTGCATTTATCGCTCTGCGGGCTACCAGCAGGATAGGTGAGATTCGCCCGCGCCGCCTTCTCCCCGCCGGCACCCCGAAGGCGCCAAACGGCCTCCTCCCTGACGCCTCCGGCCCCCGATGCTTGGCCGGCATTCCGACTTCACACTTCGAACTCGACACTTGGCGGCCCCGCCGCGCCTTTGCCTGTCCCTTATCACCTATCACTTACCGCTTCTGCCTTCGGCGGACGCCCCTTGTCTTTCCGATGGCCCGGCCCTACAATTGGAACAGTGACAGGAGGCCTCAAGGCCCCGAAGCGGCCGCCAAGTGAGACGGACATCACAGGCGACCCGAATGAATAGGGCGGAATGTGAAATGCGTAGGTTTGACGCGCAGACACTATGAGCAACATGCACTGCAAATCCTGTAGTGAGGTACTTGATGAGCGACTTGTGGTGTGCCCTAAATGCGGTGCTAATCCACGAACCGGGGAGAAAGTCATACTGTCAGAAGAGCAGTTCACCCTCATTTGGAAACGCGTGCGAAGCAAATTCGTCAAGGGAGCCATCTTCGGGAGTGGGATAGTATCCTTGGTGTTCGGCCTGGGTCTGTGGCAAGTTTACGACAAGACCATGGATTCAACAGAGACTTTTGTATAGCAGCAAGTACAAAATGAATTCAATGAGCCGAGGATTAAGGAGACCGTCCGCAACGTTGCACGAGACAGAGCGGACTACCTGCTTAGAACACAGGTGGCTCCAGAAACAGACAGCTTCAAGCAGAGAATTGATGCTAGCGCGGAGACCGCAAAAACGCTCGCCGAGAATGCTCAAACGCAGTTCGATCAACTTAGAAGCATCATTGAACTGGAGGATGCTGCTCGCTTCGGCTCTCGCAGGGCGTGTCTCACTCTCAAGAAAACGGGCACTTCGTCGGGTCCTTTCGGCACCATGGCGAACCGGCGCATCTCGGCGATAGAGCGTGACCTTCTTTCCTACCATTCGGTGCCAAGTGTGCTCTTCGGGCTTGCGATTACACGTGATGGCAAGAAGACAGACGCTGACAACCTCTCTACTGCTGAGTTATTTATGTATCTTGAGAGCCCGAACATGGCAAAGGAACAAATCCCTGCGATGATGGGACACATAGCAAAGAAGCCCAGGCACGAGGTGTGTCGTGAGGCCAGAAGCCTTCTCGAGCGATCAGACTCGCTGGTCGCATGTGCAGCAACATGCGGAGTACTCCGGAAGGTACTCGGAGATTGTGCACCGTTTCTCGCGTTCGATGAATGGCTCGTTCTTTGTGAGAAAGAACTGTATCAGGCAGAAGGGCCCGATCCTCAGAAATGAACAAGGAAAAGGGGTCCGTCCTCGGAAACAAGCATCGACAAGAGGCGCGCTTCGCGGACGACACGGAGCGTCGGCTACCTGCGCAGCGTTGAGCACGACGGGAGCCCCCGGCTCAGAAAGCTGAGACCAATGAGACGGAAACCCGAGGACTGCCCGCTTAGCGAAGCAATCCTTGACAGAATTCGCCATCCCGGTAGGATTGGCAGCGTTCCTCATGTGTTTCATAAGGCACTTGAAACGGGACTTGGCGTTATACGCGTCGATATAGTCAATGTCAGGTCGACAAGGTGTACTGATGGCTAGGAAACCTCCTGATCCGGTGCCGGTAAAGCCCCGAGAGTTCAAATCTGTCGATGAGATTGATGCTGCGATTGCCAAGATCGAGCGCCGAATCCGGGATCTCGAAGAACTGGATGTAGCGACGGCTGTTCTCAAGTATACCGGTGCTGATGACGTCGTCCGAAGCGACGTGCGCGAAACCATACGCGAAGTGTTTGGCACGAACTCCCCAGAGTTCAACGAGCATAAGCACATCAGCCTCTGGGTTGGGCCAATGTGCATGGGCATGCCCAAACAGGAAGTCGTCGAATGCACAGAACGCGGTCGTCAGCAGGTACTAACGATTCTCAATGGCCTCATCTCGCGACTCAAGGAGAAAAAGGAGGACTTGGGCGGTACGGGTGCAGCATCAGTTCCTTCTACCTACTTCGACCGTCTCAACCTCCACCCCCGCATTTTGGATGTATCCCGCGACCTCTTTCTTGACGGATACCACTGGGAAGCAGTATTTGCGGCTGCCAAGGCTTTGGTGAACTATATCAAGGAGCGATCGGGCCGCCATGACCTTGATGGCGCGCCACTTGTCAGGGCCGTGTTCTCGAAAAATGACCCGGTCTTGGCCTTCAACGACCTGTCTGACCAGACCGATCTGGGCGAGCAGGAAGGCTGATGCATCTTTTCGAAGGGGCCGTTCTCGGCATCAGGAATCCAGGCGGTCATTCTTTTCCCGAAGGCCCCGAGCAGCGCGCTGTTGAGTACATGTCACTGCTGAGTCTCCTCGCGTACAGAGTCCAGGAAGCGAAGCGTCGCAAGGGTCCCTAATGACGATAGGCGGAAAAGGCGTCAGTCTTCGGAAACAAGTCTCGACAAGACGTGCTCTTCGCGGATGACACGGAGCGGCGGCTGCCTGCGCGGCGTCGAGCAAACCGCAGGAGAGTCAGGCGCAGCCTCAACTGCGAAACTCCGAAATTCGAATGTCGACGACTCCGCCGCAGGCGGAGACCTGTTGCCCGGTGTTGTCCCGGAAATCCGAAACACGCTCGAATCACCAAAGCCCACAATTCCTGACGAAGCGCCCGACGTGGCATCAGCGGTTGTATCGTTCGAGCTTCCGTCGTTTGGATTTGTTTCGGATTTCGTGCTTCGAGCTTTTCTCCTTTCAGGGAAGTCGGCGGTTTGCTTATTCGACCTTCGGCATCGCCTGGCGGGCCAGGGTGTTCGCTTCGCCCAAGTCCTTGCTGTAGGGCTTCAGGCGGAAGCGGTAGGAGTAGGGCTGGGCCGGGAGGGTGTATTCCGGGTGCGGGCGGGCGCCCCAACTGTCGTCGCCGCCGACGCCCATCTGGCGATAATCGAGGTTCAGTGTGATGAAGTCGCGGCGCGGCAGCTCGTGGATGTGCTTCGCCTGCTCCAGGTCCTCCATGCTGAAGGGCCAGGCACTGACACTCAGCAGCGGCATCCCGACGGCCAGCAGGCCTGTGCCGCCGGTGTCGGTCAGCGTCAGCCAGCGGACGTCGGTCCGGTTGCCGTTCTCCTGCGGGCGCGTGTAGACGTGGATCATGTCCTCGACCGGGCCCGAGTAGAGGCCGACGGCGGCCCCGGTGTGGCGGTCCCAATAGTTCTCGTGCGGGCCCCGGCCCAGATAGGTCACCGTGGAATAACGGCCGGGGACGGCCATCTGCATCCCGAAACGCGGCAGCTCCGGGATGTTTCCACCGGCAGGCGTCATACTCGCCTCGACGACGATGTCGCCGCTGCCGTACACGTCATAGGTCATCTGGTATTCCGTGTTGTCACTGACGGGCAGCGTGGCCTCGGCCGTGATGCGGACAAGCTGCGGGGAGACCTGCTTGGCGGTGACGGACTTCACTTTTCTCCGGGGTCCGGCCTTGCGCCAGACGCCGAGGCGGCGGGGCATGCCGTTGCCGTTGTCGTTGTCGATGGGCGGCCGCCAGAAGTTCGGGACCAGCGGGCTCCTGACCAGCTCGACGCCCTTGAACAGCAGCGACTCGATGGCCCCGCTGTCCCTGCCGACAGTCACGGTGAAACCTTCGCCGCTGACGGTGCAGGCATTGCGGAATTTCTCGAGGGTCGCCGGCGGCATCTTGTCGAGCGCGACGGTGGCCACGGCCGGTGTGTCAAACGGGACCTGGAAC
>CAYFUB010000610.1:0-8581 GCA_964346195.1 uncultured Pirellulales bacterium | reverse complement strand
CGGCAATGGCTCACTCACGGTCCACGTTGAGAGTATCGTCAACACGAACGTCTGGGCCAAAGCGGGCGTGATGATCCGGGAGAGCCTCGATCCCAGCGCGAAATTCGCCTACATGGTGGTCACGCCCGGCAGCGGCGTGTCTTTCGGCTGGCGCCAGTTCGCCAACGACACGTGCGGCAGCGTGACCCAGGCCGACATTGTCACGCCGCAATGGGTCAGACTGACCCGCACGAATGACGCCTTCACGGCCCAGTACTCGGCCGACGGCAGAACCTGGACCGACATGAAAGACACCGACGGCACCACGGCCTCAACCACCATTACGATGACCGGCTCGATCTACCTCGGGCTGTGCGTCACCAGCCACAACGCCGCGGCCACGACCACCGCGCAATTCTCCGGCGCGGCGACCACGGGCAACGTCACCGGCCCATGGCAGGTCGCGGACGTCGGAATCGATCATCCGGGCAACAGCCCCCAGGGCCTGTATGTGGTCCTGGAAGACGGCACGGGCCGGGCCGCAACCGTTGCGAATCCGGACCGCGCCGCCGCACTGACAACCGAATGGACCGAATGGAGGATACCGCTGAGCGGTTTCACCGGCGTGGATCTGACCAGCGTCAAACGGCTCTACATCGGCGTAGGTGACAAGGCCGATCCCCAGCCGGACGGCACGGGCCGAGTCTTCATCGACGACATCCGCCTGACCAGGCCCGAGTAGCCGCCCCGGTCGATGCGAACGCGGCCTCGCGCGTCGCACCGAAACGGCCGAAGGCCGTGGGCCGTACCCGCGGCAGATGTCCGTGGAGATAGCCCGCCAGTCCCATGGCGCCCTCGGACCGACCCCGTCACGACAAGAAGCGACGAGCGGCAGCGGCCGCACGGACCCAGAAAAGCCGTCGCGAGGACGCATCTGTCATATCGAGTCGCGGAGCCGCTACGCGGCGGGTGTCGGGAGGAAAACAGGCCTCCAGCGCGTTCTGTCTGTAAGCCACTATATTTGCAGTATTTAGGGCCATTTGTGCTATTCCCGGTCAAACCTATTTTCTTGGGAGTCGCGAAGCCGCTACGCGGCGGGTGCCGGAAATGAAGCCATCGGTATCTCTTGTCATCCTGAGCGAAGCGAAGGATCTGGCCGACGAACAAGATGCACCCGTCGCACTCGCACTCGCCGCTGGGTTCCCAGTCATAGGCCAGATGCTTCACTTTGTTCAGCGTGACAGGTGTGCGTACGCCCACTTCATCAGGAGCGGTCTCGGCGCAGCGCGCTGCTGCGCGCTGGGGCGTCGTCGCCATCTCCGGCCATAAATCCGGTGTGTTGCCTTTCGCGGCCGGAATTGGCTGGACAGGCGGTCAGGATTCCACTAAAAGAGAGCACCAGGTGACCTCTCGCTTTCGCGACGGGAGCCGGCGGTCATGGCCGGTGGGGCTTCCGACGAACGTCGTGAGTGTTGGGGCCTACGAGATCCCAGGCGTTGTGATGAGGTGGAAAATGGACAGGATCAAGGCACAATTTCTCGGTCTGGCCGTCGTGGCGGCGGTTGCAAGCATGGTGCTGTGCTCGTGTCACGGCACACAAAGCGCGGTGGCGACAAAGGAGGCGAAGCAGAAGATGGACATCCAGGTTGAATCGTTCGGCAGTACACCGGAAGGCCGGCAGGTCCGGCTGTACAGACTGACCAATGCCAAGGGGCTCAAGGCCGCGATCATGACGTACGGGGCGACGGTCATCTCGCTGGAGGTCCCGGACAGGGCCGGCAAAATGGACGACATCGTCCTCGGCTACGACAATCTGGACGGCTACCTCAAGAACAGCCCGTACTTCGGCGCCATCGTGGGCCGCTACGGCAACCGCATCGGCAAGGGCCGGTTCACCCTCGACGGCGTCGAGTACGATAAGCTGGCCATCAACAACGGGGAGAACCATCTGCACGGCGGGCTCAAGGGCTTCGACAAGGTCGTCTGGGACGATGAGCCCGTTTGGCGGCCGAACGGCGTCGGCGTCAAGCTCAGCTACCTGAGCGAAGACGGCGAAGAGGGCTATCCGGGCAATCTCCAGTCCACCGTCACGTACGTGCTCACCAACGACAACGAGCTGCGGATCGAGTACGAGGCCACAGCGGACAAGGCCACGCCGGTCAACCTGACGCACCACGGGTACTTCAACCTGACCGGCGGCGCGCGGGACATCCTCGGCCACGTCCTGGCGCTCAACGCCGACAAGTTCACGCCGGTCGATAAGGGCCTGATTCCCACAGGCGAGCTGCCGGCCGTCAAGGGCACGCCGATGGACTTCACCAAGGCCGCGGCCATCGGGGCGCGGATCGACGACGACTACGAGCAACTGCGGTTCGGCGGCGGCTACGACCACAACTGGATCCTGAATAAAGACGGCAAGGAACTGACGGTGGCGGCGAAGGTCTACGAGCCGACCACGGGACGCGTCATGGAGGTCCGCACCACCGAGCCGGGAATCCAGTTCTACTCCGGCAACTTCCTCGACGGGACCATCACCGGCAAAGAGAACCAGGTCTACCAGCATCGCTGGGGCTTTTGTCTGGAGACGCAGCACTACCCCGATTCGCCGAACAAGCCGCACTTTCCCTCGACGATTCTGCGCCCGGGGCAAAAGTATGAAACGACCACGATCTACCGCTTCTCCACGAAGTAGTCACGCCGGGAGCCTGGCCGCCCGGAGAGCAATGAGAGGTGGTATCGGCGGTTGAGCGTGGTGGGTCGAGAAAAAGGGACCCCAAGGACAACAAAGACCTAGAAAGGCGCGGCCGGCATTGCCGCGCGTGAGGTCTATCGCTCAGGTCCCTCGGCTCCCCCGCCGTTGTGTGTTCCCCCGACTACTTCCTCCTGCCTTTGCCTTTGGGACCGGATTTGGCCTTGCCGCCGGCCGGCCGGCTGCTGCGTTGGTTGGCGCTCGCCTTGGTGTCAGGCCTGTCTCTGTTGCCGCTGAGATGGTTGCTGTTCCCGTCGGTATTGGCCTTGGCGGTCTTATTGTCGTTGCCGGCCGAGCCGGCACCGGGCTGGTTGGCGGCGGCGTCAGGCTTGCCGGAGCTGTTGGCGTTGCCGCCGGGCCCGTCGCTGAGCCTACTCGCTTTGACGCCTGGCTTGACATCGGGCTTTTTGTCGTTGCCCCCCGGATTGACGTTGCTCGCGTTGCCATTGAGCTTCACGAGGCTGTTGCCATTGCCATTGAGCTTGACCAGGCTGTTGCCGTTGCCGTTGAGCTTGGCCATGGATTTAGCCTTGATCCGGAGGCCGGGCGGCAGCTTGTCGATACCGGCGGGCTTCCAGACATCGGCACGCAGGCTGATCTGCCACACGCCGCCGTGACACCGATAAAAATGGCCCTGGTGATAGTAGATGTCGGTGTGACCGACCGCGACGTACACGCCGAGACCTGTATCGAAGACCAACTCATAGCCACAGACGTGCTGGCGTCGATGCCCGTGGGCCGGGGCATGTGCCGGCGGACCCTGCCGGGCCGGCCGACGCCAGAAGAACAGCCGAAAGGCCGACGCCGTGTCACAAACGGCCAGCAACAACAATGACGCCAGGCATGCCCCGACGATCCACCTACTCGCTTGTGATTTCATGGCGCGGCATCCCCCAAAAGGCGAACATGAAAGGGCGGGCTGTGAGTCTCTGCAAAGTATACGAGCGATTGCCGCTCTTGCCAAATCAACCGGAGTCAACCGGTGCCGAAAGAAACGAGAATAATGCCGAAGAAAGACGGACGCGGCAACCTCACGCGCGAGGCAACCCGCACGACGCGTTTCACCCCGCTTCACGCTCGACGCGGCTTCCGTCGCTCTGGCAGCCCGCCTTATCCCCTGTCACCGCCCGTTTGCCCCAACCCGGCATTTGGGGCTTTACAACCGACCGGCCATCAGCGATAATCCATCCGCGCCGGCACGGCCTGCAACCGCACGCGGGGATCGACAGCCAACAGGGCCGCGCGAGAGTTCGCAAGGCGGGATACGAATTGCGGAGCTAAGAATGAGCGAGCGTGTTATCACTGTGCCTATGCCACCTGGCTGCGGGCGGGACGGGCCGCCCTGATGACGGGCGACTGGGTCAGCCGCTTGATGTGCATCAACAGCCGCGAGGCCCCGGGCGAGCTGCGCGAGGCCGCCCCGACCGGCACCTGCCGCAACTTCCGCCGCCGCCAGGACCCGCCCCTGCGCGTCGAGCCGCCCGCGCCGGCCGGCGACGCCATCCGCCACATCCAACTGACCAAGGGCAAGTACGCCCTCGTGGACGCCGCCGACTACGAGTGGCTCAGCGCCTTCCGCTGGCACGCGAAGTGCTCGCGCGGCCGCTATTACGCCGCCACGATGATCAACGGCAAATCGGTCACGATGCACCGGCTCCTGATGAACCCGCCGCCGGGCATGGTCGTGGACCACATCGACGGCAACAGCCTGAACTACTGCTGCGGCAATCTGCGCAACTGCACGCCCGCCCAGAACCGCCACAACACCCGCCCGTGCGGCAAGTCCTGTCCCTTCGTCGGCGTCCGCCCGCACGGCGACAAGTGGCGGGCCAGCATCGTGCACGACGGCAAGAAGATCCATCTCGGCGACTTCGACGACCCCATCGCCGCCGCCCTCGCCCGCGACGAGGCCGCCCGCCAATACCAGGGCGAATTCGCCTGGCTCAATTTCCCCGACGGACCACCGCCGGAAAGTGACAAGGGACAAGCGACAGGTGACAAGCAGGAATCCGGCCGCGACGGCGCGAGCATCGAGGACGGAGGACGGCGATAGCCGGTAGGGTGCCCCGGCTCAAGGCCGGGGCAGGCTCCCCCTGCGAAGGCAGGGGTACCACGCACCGTCTACAATCTGCTCACGCCAAGACGCGAAGAAAGCCGGGAACTGAGAACTGCCAACGGACAACTGATCTTCAACCGCGAAATACGCGAACCATGCGAACTCCGACTTCACACTTCAAACTTGACGCTTGCCGCCCCTGGCGGATTCTCGCTTATCCCTTCTCACTTCTGCTGTTGACAATCCATCATCCATCAGCCATAATCAACAGCGGATTGGCTGGCGCGCAACCGCCCCAGGAGGATCGAGAGGCGATGCAAAGGGCCGTTTTGAGATTGAGAAGGCCGAGAAAATGTACCTGACGCCTTTAATCCTCTCAATGAGCAATGCGGTTTTGACGGAACCTGGGGGGCTGGAGGATCGGCAATGGTCGGTGTTAGAGAGGCCCTAATCGCGCGGACAGTTCCCTTTCTGATCGCAGCCCGGCTCCCTGCTTTCCCTGCATAGGCCGGATACAGCCGGGGAACGCGCGAGCCGGACGACCCGTACCAGATTGCCAGTGCCGAACGCTATCCTCTCTGGCGATGCGACTGGCAGAGAAGACAAAGGAGAGAGAAGATGATTGCACCTACTACCCGACAAACGGAACAGACGAGACGCTCACTCCACACGGGGCTGCAACATAGGACGACGGCGGGCAGCGGCACGTTCTTTCAGTCTCATCTTGTCGCGCTCATGGCAGCGGTCGCTCTGACTTGGCTTTTCTGGGCCTCGCTGGCCATGGCGTTCGACTTCAGCGTCGATCCCCAAGGCTCCCCCATCGGCGGCCGCCCAGCCGACATCCACACGGCCGACGGATCGGCCCTGAAGATCACGGCGGCCGACCTGGGCCTGCCTGCGTCAGTCAACATCGACGGTTTCAGCTACGGCCGCGACACGGTCGAGCCCATCGGTTTTTATAATTACGTTGTACTTGCCTACTCGGTCGATCGCCAGACCCTGGGCAACGGTGGCGTCATCAGTACGGAAGTTCGGCTGAACGGCGCTGCCGGGGACAAATTCAACGTCCGCTATGTGGGTTACCGGGGACAGTTCTTTCCCATCCTGGGACCCCGCCGTCTCTCAGATGCACCCATCCACAACCTCAGCCCTCTTCCCCTTCAATCCGACCTTGACGGTCTTTCCAAGGAAGGACCGAGCAACCGTCCCATCTTCTTCACGGTGGATGGCGCAGGCGTACCGGGTCAATCCTGGGGGCCTGCAGACATCCTGGTCAAGTGGACCTCGCAGCCGCCATCCGTCGATCCGGTTCAGCTGTTCGCCAGCGCTGCGGACCTGAATCTCCTGCCGGGTGACGACATTGACGGCCTGGCCTTAGGAGCTCGCGTCGGCTTTGATCCGCCCACGGCCTTTAACACCGACGTCATCGTCTGGGTCTCCCTTTCTGAGAATTCGCCCACAAGAGCCGTCTTCGGTGGCGAGCTGGTCTTGCAGGTCTACCCTTCGGTCGCGGTAGCGGTGGATGCCCCCACACTGGGTATCCTGCCCAGTGACGAACTCAACGCCCTGACCGCATACGATCCCGGTACCCATTGTCTATCTGCTTCGGCGCCGTCTCCGGCCGACAGGGAGGAAGGTGTGCCCCCAGGATGTAATACCGTGCTAAGTTGGACGCAGACGGTAGTATCGCCGGACATATGTGTGATGCTCTACGTTGGCACGAACCGCGATGAGGTGGAAAATGGCACGTCTGATTGTTATGTGCTGACAGGCTCGGAAGCCAATCCCTCGTTCGTTCTTCCTTTCTGTACGGAGCCGGATACCACGTACTACTGGCGCCTCGATGTTTACAATTGTAGGTCATATGAACCTCAGCGGTGTCCCAGTGAGGTCTGGAGCTTTACAACAGGGAGAGGCGAATCCTGGAGCATGATCCTTGATTCCATAGGGATTTCTCCGCAGAACCCCGTTCAATTGGATATCGGTGGCTCGAAAGAGCATAGTGACAAACAAAAGAGCGCTGAAGTACAGCCGGACGTTGACTTTTCGGAATATGCTATGTTCCTTGCGGACCGGACATCGGAGAGTTTGGCCACTGACTTAAAAGCCCAGGCAAATGCGAATGCGGCGAGCGTAGAAGGCCTGGATGCGCTCTTTCCCTGTGGCGACGGTCCTGTTGGTTATACGGTATGCGCCTCATCGTCACCGTTCCCATCCGGCCGATATGTATTGCTTGTCACTAAATTTGTGGGAGACATTCCGCTCCAGCATAACAGTCACATGTATCAGTACGGCGCTGTCTTTGACTCTGATGGCCAGGCGGGGAACAACTATGTACCGCATCCGTCCTTCCCCAACGATTTCTTTGCCTACACGGACAAATGGTATGAGCTAACCTATAGTCCAGGCAATGGATGGCAACTCAAGGTCACGGACGCGAGGCTTGATTATGCCGTTGTTTCGAGCAGCGCACGTGTGGTGATCGCTGGTTCGGAGATGGGCTGGTTCATCCCCCGCGGAGAGCTCGATTCCGACAACGCGGGCTGGCGCATCACAGCTTTTGCCCATACCGGCGACTATGGGCTCAGCGGCGGATTCTGGTCGGCGGATTACCACCCGCCAGTGGGCAATCCCTTGGTTCCCATCCCGGCACCGGAATCGGTGATCGTGATCGGGGAGTAGCTGCGCCTGGCACGCGGGCATCAGACACCCTGTACCTGTCAAGCGGCCGTTGGACCGCTTTGGAGCAGCTAAGCTGGGCCTCCAAGCGCCTCCAGGAGACGCCACGTGTGGGACCGGGGCGCAATGGGCGGGAGAGTTTGAGCGAGTCCGGCGCGCGGGGAAGGGGAACGTAGGCTCGTCGCTCGAGACACAGGTATCCACGACTCGTGCGGCGCACTGTGCAACGAGCTTGTCCCTGAACCGACGATTGAGTCACCTGCAGGGAGTCCTATGGTTTGACTGGCGATGGGGGAGAATTAAAGGTGTCCGGCACTTTTTTCGGGCGACCGTTGCGCGGCTTGCGTCGTGCGGGAGGCGTCGGACAAGGGGCGGAGAAGTGATAGGCGTGGCCGCCGGGGGCGGCATTGATGATTTACGCCCCGGATCGGGGTCCGGGGTGACATGATTGATGATTGAAAAAGGGAGCGGCCAGAGGCACGAAGCGATAAGTGATACGTGATAAGTGATAAAGCAGAATCCGGCCTTTGGCCGGTTATATTCGTCCATCGGCGTAGATCCTTCGCTTTCGCTCGGGACACGGTCTGCGGATGAAAAGCTCTGGATTCCTGCCCCGTTCGACTTCGCTCAGGGCAGGCTTCGCAGGAATGACATGCAAGGCAAGATTGCCGCGCTTCGCTCGCAATGACATGATTGAATCGGCTTTCTTCGTAATACAATCCTTCGAAACGTTGTTTTTCATGCTCGATTTTTCCTTTGAGTACTTGTAACGTCTTGATACGCAGTACGTTATGAGGGCTTTCCCATTCGACGAACTCTTGGTTGCGGCCGAGCGTAGCGAGGCCGCGCTGGGTCCATCCGTGTTCATCTGTGGATAGATTTTCCTCCGTGGTCTTGGTGTCCTCTGTGGCCTTTTGATTGATGATCGATGATTTATGATTGATGATTGTGGGGGCGCCGACTGGGCAAAGAGAAAGCCCCGCCGGTTTCCCGACGGGGCTCATGTTCAAGAAACAGTTAAGCCTGAGCTAGCGAAAGGCCTGACCCTTTGGATTGATGATCGATGATTTACGATTGATGATTGTGGGGGCGCTGGCTGCGCAAAGAGAAAGCCCCGC
>CAYFUB010000609.1:0-6853 GCA_964346195.1 uncultured Pirellulales bacterium | reverse complement strand
GTGTCGGGGACAAACGCCAAACTCCGGTCCCTGGACGCGCAGCGCTACTTCAATCAGGGACGGACTATTGACCGCATCATCCGATTGGATCTCCAGGGTGCAACTGTAATCCCCAGGTTTCAGTCCCGTATGATTGGCGGACAATTCCAGCGCGGTCCAGTCCACGCCGGCCTGGCCCTGAGTGGGCGTCACGGTTAGCCAGGGGCAATTCTCGGCGAGCTGCCAAAGCAGTCCGCCGCTGCCCCAATTGCGCAGCCTCAGGAACTGCGTCTCGGGAGCCGGACCCTCTGCGTCGGCAGCAAACTCAAACCCCCGGGACTCCACCTCCAATACGGGCAAGCTGCGCCCGAGAGGATTCCATTCATAGCAGCCCATATCGGCCGCGGACAGGCCGTCCGCATTGCCATCCACAGGTCGGGGGGTCCCCGAGAAATCCGTAGTCACGTCCGGCAGATTCGAGCCCGCGTCAATACAGCCGGAGGATTCGCTTAGATGATAGTTCCCGTCCATCCATACGTCGTCAAAGAAGTCCCAGGGCGTGCCGTTGGGGTCCCAGGAGCCGGCACGGACGAAGCCGGGATCGATATCGAGGTTGCCTCGATCGACGGCCCCGGGGAAACAACTGTAACGCGGTGTTTCAGATCCCCATAGTTGTTCGCCGCCCACTTCAGCCCAGTTGCCCACAATGATGCAGTTGGTGATGGCGCCAGTACAGGAAGCTATGCCGCCTCCCGAGATTCCCGCAACATTGCTCACGATGGTGCAGTGACTGATGGGGCCACTGCATCGCTCCAGGCCACCGCCGTCCCAAAAGGAACGATTTCCCACTATCAGACAGTTTTGAATCGGGCCAGAGATACCACCCAAGCCACCGCCATCCTCCCATAGAGATGTATTCCCACAGATGACACAATTGAAGATTCCGCCGCTGGCCCCTGATACGCCGCCGCCATCTTCACCGGCGACATTACCTTCGATCAGGCAGTCGGTGATGCGACCTGAACAGCCGCACAGCCCGCCGCCATTGTCATACGCGAAATTACCGGTAATGACGCAATGGCTGATCGTTCCACCACAAAGCGACAGGCCGCCACCCAGACAGTCCCAACCATTGGCCCTGTTATTCTTGATGGTGCAGTGGCTAATGAGACCATCGCAATCGGAGATACCGGCGCCGTCACCCTGTTCCGTGTCCATGACATTATCCGTGATGACACAATGGGCGATGGTGGCATGTGTTCCATTCCCGCTGATTCCGGCGCCCGTTTTACCTGTATAGATCTCCTCCGCATGGCCATCCTCGTCTTCATATACAGGTGCAATTCTACCTCCGGTGATCGTCAGCCCCTCCAGGCGACAGAGGGGCGTCTCGTTTCCGGAGAAGGTCACGACCGGATCCACCTGGTTGCCGTCAATGACCGTGGCGGCGACCGTGTCGGGATCCAAAGGATTCACGGAGCACAGTACGATATCCTTGCCCGGAAAATGAAGGTTTTCACAGTAGCGTCCGGGGGACACAATGATACGTCCTCCCGGTTCCACGGCGTCGAGGGCCGCCTGGATCGTGCCAAACGGCGCGGGCACGTGGAGGTCAGGGGGAGCCGACAGGTGCAGTTGAACCGGAACCACCACGGGACTATTGGTAGCCGAGTCGGATACGATGGTCAGGTCGCACTGATAATCGCCCGGGACGATATCCTCAATATCAACACCCACGGAAATCGAATCCATTTGACCGGCTGGAGCCTGGCCGAATACCTGGGCTACGCAGAGCCAAGGACAGGCAGGGTCCAGCTCAAGCCGCCAATGCAATACACCGGCTCCTGCGTTATGGAGCCGGAGGGTCTGGTCAGCAGGATTCTCTGCTCCCTGGTAGGCGACGAAGTCCATGTGTGAGACATTGACTCCGATAACCGGCGCTTCGTCCAGCGGTTGAAACTCATAGGCCCCCATATCGCTTCTCACGACACCATCGGCATTTCCATCCAACGGCAGGGGGGATTCCCCGTAATCGCCGGCCGTTGGGAACAACACACCCGCATCGATACAGGGTGAGGCCGGTTGCAGGTGTAGATCCCATGCGAGCGGATCGGAGGAACCGGACGCCACGAACAGGGGATCCGCATCGATGTTACCCTCACCCGGCGCACCTCCCTGGATATCGCAATGAGATATATGGAAACGATTGGGATCCGGATGCTGGATATCACCGATGGGATTAGGACCGTTGTCCCATAGGATACTATGAGTCAAGGTGAGATTTCTCACTGCGGAGAGTTCCAGCGCAGGATTCTTGGCATCGCTTTGATGGCCCAATATGATGGTGTTGCGAATGTCGAATGTCCCCGCGTACGAAGCCACGATGGCCCCGGACGGGCCCCGGTTGCCACCAATAACACAACGATTGAATTGGGCTCGACCCCCCCACTTGCTATGGAATGCTGTACGGCCATTTCTCAGGAATTGGCACTGGTTCATGGTGAAGCCTCCTGCGTCGGCTTCCAGACCGATGCCCGGATTCTCAAATAGAAGGCAATCTGTCATGGTCATGGAACCCACGTGATTAGCCACAGCACTGCTCGGTTCGCTGGAATGATAGGGTTCTCCGTTGTGGGCGAACACGCACCCCTTTAGCGAAGAAGAAGAATAAGAATTGCAATAAGCGGAGCCGGTCTCAGGGGCGCGGTTTCCGGAGAACACGCAATTGATCAGTTGTGCAGCGCCGCGATTGTAGGCGCCTGCTCCCTGGCCCTCACAGCGATTATCGGTGAACGAACAATCGATGAGGATGGCCGTGGTGCGTAAATCCATGAATACGCCTCCATCGGTGCCCGTGACATTGGCGATGAACGAGCAGTCATTCAAACGGAGTTGCCCTCCAGCAGCATACAAGGCACCCCCGTTTCTGTCGGCCCTGTTGCCCAGGAAGACGCAGCGATTCACTTGCAGGGTACTCTTATAGCAGGCGATGGCGCCACCATCGGTATAAGACCGATTCCCCCGGAAAATGCAGTTCTCCAGAAGGGGCCCGGCAGATTGACACAGGAGCGCCCCACCGGCCTCTGTATCGTCACGGGCCGTACAGCCGTTCGTGATGGTAAATCCCGAGAGAATCGTGGCAGGCCCTTCGTGATTCTGGAACAGAAAGCCTCGATGCGGTTCGCTTTCACTGCCTTGACAATCGAGGATGCAGTTTTCCGGCCCGTTTTCGCTGCGCACGGTAACGGCTTTCCCTCGAAAATCGATATCTCGGTTGCCTGTTCCCGTATGGATGCCATCCGCGACCCAAACCGTATGGCCGGGCCAACAGTCATCGATTGCCTCTTGAATGGTCGGGTATTGACCGGGCACATACACGTCTCGGGCCATTTCCGTATTCAGTCGGTAGTAGCTCCCATTATTGTCGTCTCTCGTGACGTTGCCTGCCTGATCGGTCAACTCGATAACCAGGGCGTACGCCGTGTTGTCAGCGATGTCTGCCAGGAGCAGAAAGTGCTCTTGACTGGGGGACAAATCAATGGCTTTGACTTCTTCTGGGAAGTCTCCTGTCTGAACGGCCAGAACACGGACGGTTGTCGGTTCACTGGTTTGGATTATGGTATGAGGGGATGCCCCGCTTGTTTCAATATGAATCGACTCCATGTAGGGTGAAACGGTATCGGTCACGGCCGAAGCGGAGACTTCGATGGCATGGCCCTGTTCGTCCGCTTGATCTACATAAAGGGCGGTAAGGCTCGCATTGTGTCCTACCTGTAAGATGTCATCTCCGCTCGACAAGGCCTCGGTCCCGGTGCGTATGGTTCCGGCGAAGATCCAAGGGCGATCCTGATGGCGGGTCAATAACACGCGTTCCCGGTCTCCCTCGTCTGTGAAGAGATCGACTTCGGTGCTCACCCCAGGCGCCAAATCAAAGTCAATCAATTGAATCTGAACCTGGTCTTGCCCATGATAAAGATGGCGGTCCAGGGTCAATAAACCTCGAAACGTCGGACTGGCAGCCCGGAACGCATTGACCCGACCACTGCCCAACAACCCCACGTATTCGGGATTCAAATCCGACAGGTCATCGGCACTCCAGAGCAATCGCGCGGCAACCTGATCGAGCAAAGCTTCCGGCCATTGTGCCCTGATGAGCGCGGCCACCCCTGCCACCATGGGGGCGGCCATCGACGTCCCGGAAGCCAGATACATGGTGGCGTTGGGATCGCCAAAGGGGATGAACCGATCACCTGGCACATAATCTTTATGACTCGTGTAGAGATCCGTATCTGCCGCACGGAGCGACAAAATCATCGTGCCGGGCGCCGCGATGTCTACCCAATCGCCATAGGTGGAGAATCCCGTTCTTCGGTCATTGGCATCCGTGGCTGCGACGGAAATCACCGCCTCGTAGGATGCCGGATATGACTGCTGGTTAGAGTTTTCGTTACCCGCTGATACAATGACCAATACACCTTGTCGGCGGGCAAAATCCACGGTCTGTCTCAGTGTTTCCGAGTAGGATTCAAATCCCCAACTGCATGAAATCACATCCGCCCCATTGGCAATGGCATAGTAAATCGCCTCGGCACTGGTAAAGGTATCCCCGTTACCAAAGAGACTCAAATTCTTGACCGCCATAATACGAGCACTGGGACAGATCCCGGCGATATCCATCCCGTTATTGACCTGTGCCGCGATGATCCCGGCGCAACAAGTCCCATGACCGGAATCATCCAGGGGATCACCGGTGTCCTTATAACAGTTGTATCCATAGACATCATCGACATACCCATTTCCGTCATCATCGACGCCCGGTTGGCCCTGCGCTTCGGCCGTATTGACCCACATCCGGTTCGCCAGATCTCGATGCATGTAGTCCACTCCCGTATCCACCACCGCCACCACCACCTCCGTTGCGTTGGTGGCTACGTCCCACGCCTGCTCCACGGCAATATCCGCCCCAGCCGTACCGGTACGCTCGCGTCCTCCCGGAATGGGAAACGTCTGGCCCGTATTCCCTAGAGCCCATTGTTGGGGGTAATACGGATCATTGGGAACGGTATGAAGGGAAACCCTTTGATTGCGCTCGGCATACTCGACGGCAGAATCCGCTTGCATCAGCGCAATAATATCGTCCAGGGATTGGTTCGGTTGCAGCGCTACCTTGAGTCTATAGATATTGCCCAAATCGGCCGTCGTAGCCTCTACGAGGAACCTTCTGGAGCTGTGCCGAGCCTGCGAATAGGATCGACGCCGACGCCGGACATGGGATACCGCTTGCCGCAACTGGCGCACGTCTCGAATCCGTATCCGGTTTCGAAACCGCGCCCATGGATCTGCGGAGACGCTTGGGCCGGCGCCCAACGTCTTGATCGAACGCGCGTCCACACCGGCCGCCGTGCCGGCCGCGCGCAGCTTGACAATCACCTCATCAGGGAGATAGGCCCCGCGCGGAGCCGTTGGCGGATCGTGCGCCCAGAGCATGACTGACAAGACCAGAACCGGAGTGAGAACCCCGAAAAACCGATAGTTCATCCCCTCACGTCTCCCTTCCCTTTTCGTGCTTCGGCCAGCCTTCTCGTACGGGCCCGATAACACCTCAGTATCCACAGTAATACCGGCCATTCAACTACCGATGAAGCCCGCATATATATACTATCATAATACCGCCCCGATCCATAGGGAAAGTGGCACTCTTGAGCCAAAACAAGAAAGGGCAATCCGAGGACGGATTGGACGTTGGAACCGCAACCGAACGGGCAACGCATCAACCTCGGTGCCTACGGCGGCACCGAAGAGGCCAGCCGATCACCGCTTTGATTCCAGAGGCGAGAGTTCAGGCATCGTGAAATAGAAATGGGTGGCCGGATCATCCAGCCACCCATAAGAAGAGCTTTCTCAGACGAAATCCTCAGTACTGATAGGCGCCCATGTGCGTGCCGTCACTGGCCGCATGGCGGCAGGGACTGTTGGCCTGAAGCACGAGCCCGTCGTCATCGGTAAACCATTCATTGTCCAAGCCGATGGGATTGTCTGAGTTCAGAAACAGAGGATCTTCGCTGAGATTGCCTTTGCCGGGCCAACCGTCTTCAATGTTACTATACTGGGATTGAAGCTCATCAACCGCACGCAGACTGTTCGGACTGTTATTCCAGAAGATACAGTTATCCAATTGCGTTTCCCAGGCGCCGATAGGTGGATGATAGGAGTACAAGCCACCGCCATCCGCACTGGCTATGTTGTTGGCCACCGTACAATGATCCATATCGACGCCGGCTTTACCGACAGCCACGGCTGCCCCCCAGGTGGCGGTATTGTCTGTAATCACACAGCCGATCAACAGATCCTCGTATCTCAGGGAGGCACCGGCCGTCGGCCCCCGTCCGCAGAAGACCCCTCCGCCCACGCCGGCATAGGCCTCGGTCGGGCCTTCGCCGCCATGGTCGGCCGCGACGTTGCTGCTGATCACACAGTCGCGGACTTCCACGGACGCCGCCGTATCCAGACAAATGCCACCGCCGCGACCCCCGTGCTCGCCATCATCGGCGGTGTTATAGGAGATCACGCAGGACTCAATGACCGACGTACTGGAGTACCTGATAGAAACTCCTTCTACTTCCCCGACCGACGCACCGGATGGCCCGGCGTAAATTCCCCCACCTGCCCCTTGGTCGGAACGGCAATGAAGGATGTGGCAGTTTCGAATCGTCGGACTGGCACGGCTAATAAGAATGCCCCCGCCCAGGTCTCCCCGACCATTAAGAATGGTAAAGCCTTCCAGAATGGAGTCCGCACGCTCGAAGTTCTCAAAACGAAAGCCCTGTGCCTGCTGTTCGCAGTCGATGATGCAGCGATCCGGACCGTTTTCGCT
>CAYFUB010000608.1:0-2481 GCA_964346195.1 uncultured Pirellulales bacterium | reverse complement strand
CCCGGAAAGCGCCATCAACAGCAGGCGGCTATATACGCTCCAATATACGATGTGCAGAACAACGGATATGACGGATTGTCTCTTTCCACCAAGATTTGGCTTGCAGAGTTGGCACGATGCGTTTGCGAGCCAAGACAGAGTCTGTGTGAAAATACTGCGCGGGAGACGTGAATCGGGGAAGCCGTGCAGATAGAAAGGCGGCGGACCAGCTCCCAGCTCTCGAAAGCAACGGCTGGTCCGCCCAACTGAGCCAAAAAGACTCTTTCTTTGCCTTTTTGGTTGTCGATCCCTTTCTATCCCATTGACGGTGGCATGTCAAGCTTCTTCTCCATTCACGGCGCAAGAAATCCGCCCACGTAGCAGCAGGACCGCCGTGCGTCCCACGGACGGATCACGACCGGATTCGGTGGCTACTCTGGACCCAGTAGTACCCACGGTCGCAAGGAAGCCCGCGAACCTGCTGGAGTACCGATGCCGAATGGCATCGACAAAGAAACGTCGGCTGTAACCGACGGGGACGGAGTCTGCCCGCCGGAGGGCCGGGTTGTTCAGGAGATGGCCAATGGATTGTGAATCGTGACGTGCCAGCGATAGAGAGCAGGCGAAGGCCATCTAACGGACGGGCAACGACCCGGTCGCCGCGGTGAACACGAACGACTTCGCCTTATCATTCATTCGCGCATCCGGGATGCTCCATCCGGCACGGAGGTTGTCGATAACAGACAGGTAATGAGAATTGCCGTCCAACGACTGCTCTCATCCCAGCTTCGGATCAACATGGTCTCGGGAGCGGTAACGGCCGTCGTGAGCACGGCGGTCCTGGCAATAGGCTATCCTGTCTATCTGTACTTTCTCGGTTACGAGCAGTATGGGGTCTGGCTTGTTCTGACCACCGTACTGACGTTCGCGCAGTTGGGCAACCTCGGTGTCGATACGGCGGTGGTGAAATTGGTGGCCGAAGACTACGGACGGGGCGACCGCCTCGGCGTGCAACGTTACATCACCACCGCTCTCGTGCTGGTCTGTATCAGCGGCATCGCCGTCCTGATCACCATACTGGCCCTCCGGAGACCAATCGTTACTCTGTTTGCCCTCAGTGGAGAGAACGCCCAGACGGCCCGGTGGCTGCTGCCCTACGTCGGCCTTCTGACCCTGTACGTTCTCATGGTTCAGGTCTTCGAAGCGGCCCTGTCAGGCCTGGGACGCATGGACCTGGCCAGCTATCGCGGACTGCTCGCCCGTTTCACCAGTCTGTGTATCTCCACCGGGTTGTTGTGCTGGGGCTGTGGAATCCGCAGTCTGCTTATCGGGCGAACAGTTGCCGAGGGGCTTACCCATCTGGCGGCGTTCCTGTGCCTGCGGCACATGACCCATATCCGTATCCGGCACCTGCTTTGTTTTGACCTGCCGCGCTGCAAGCGCCTCCTGGGTTTCGGGGGAACCATGCTGGGAAGCTCCCTGCTGAACATGCTCATCAGTCCGTTGAACAAACTCATCGTTTCCCGCTATGTGGGGGTGGGCAGCATACCCATCTACGAGATGGCGTTCACGGGGAGCCTGCAAATCCGAGGACTGGTCTCCGCCGGTCACGCCGCGCTGATCCCGGAGATCAGTCGCGTCAGCGCGGCCAGGACTCCCGAGGCGCGCATCCGGGTATTGAGGTTATACCGTCGTTCCCTGGAACTGATCTTCCTTCTGGGAGCCCCCGTCTATGCCGCTCTGGCGCTCCTGGCGCCGACGCTCCTGAAAGTGTGGCTGGGAGACCGATTCATCGAACCGCTGCCGGGGACTTTTCGGATCCTGCTGGCGGGTTCGTTTGTGAGTGTGCTGGGCAGCTCGGCCTACTTTACGCTCGTGGGCACAGGCCATGTTCAGCATAACCTGATGGCCAACGTCGTCCAGGCCGTCACGAACGTGGCGGTCGTCCTCTGCTGTCTGGCGGTATTTCCCGTGACCGTCAGCGCCGTCGCCTGGTCCTCCTCAATCGCGATGGCCGCGGCGGCTTTCTTTATGATTCTCCAGAAGAGACGCGTTCTAAGCGACGCGGCCACGTCGTGGAAGGTATAGAGGACCGTCGGATCCGGCTGTCTCGGCAAGAGAATCAGGGACCCTCCGCGGCACGCAACCGAGGGATCGCGGCAGCTCAGGACGAACGGGTGGCTTTTCTGGATGCCGATGACGAATGGAAGCCCTGGTTCCTGGAAACCATACTGAATCTGGAGACGCGCTATTCGGAAGCGGGAGCCTATGCCACGGCCTAGGAGATCCGAGGACCGGATGGGTCCGTCTGGCCTAGCACGGTAAGCGCCGGCTCCGGAGGCGCCTCGTACGGGTCAATCGCAGCCCTTGACCTCCCTGGCGACCGGGAACGGCCCAGCCAGGCGACAGGTAGATACCGAAGAATGGTTTAGCCCGAAGCGCGGGGCCGGGTGCATTATGAGGGAGTGCATGGCAACACCACCGGACATCAGCGTCGTCATT
>CAYFUB010000607.1:0-7960 GCA_964346195.1 uncultured Pirellulales bacterium | reverse complement strand
CGCAGGCAACCCGGCCATCGCCAAGCTGCGCATGGCCCCCCCAACGCAATCTATCGCGTTGGGGACCCCTTGACGCTGTCACCCGGAGATACGAAATTCTCAGTCGTAATCGGTATGAGTCTCTCGCGGCATGACATGAGCGCCGGACGGCATGGACAAGCTTGTTTGTCCATGTTTGCCGGGATAGACCTCCTTCACATCGCAAGACACGCTCAAACGAGTTGGGTTCGTCCCAGGTTTTGAGATTTGGGTGGCAGCGGCAAGGGTTCCCAAGCGCGATGTATCGCGTTTGAGGTTCCCAAACGCAGCTTGCCGATGGTTTGTCCATTCGCCATCGGCAAAGCCTTCAGCCTTGTTGCTGCCACCCATCTGATACGGATTCTGACTAATTCGTGCGCGGTCTGTCATCCCTTCGACTCCGCTCAGGGCAGGCTCTGAACGAAGCGCAGCGCCGTGAAGGGGTACCCCAAACGCGAACGATTGCGTTTGGGGGCCCAACGATCTGGCCTACGAACGGGAGAAACGTCTCATCCGCGGGCCAGATTCCTTCGAGGCTCAGGAAAGGCTCTTCGGCTTCGCCTCAGGATGACAGGGCCCACCGTGCGAGAATTTTTCCTGGTCCGTGTGAGTAGCCTGTATCAGGCCCATCTCAAGGATTTGGGACGTTGCCAACGAGTTTGAGGGTGCCGCCCATTCCCGGGACCGCGCGCGGCCAGGGCTTCTCGCACACCCTCTCAACGAAATCCTCCCGTTGTCATGCGGGTCACCTGCGGCTCGCGTATTCATCGACGATGGCCATGGCGATGCCGTTGATGGCGTCGCGGCTCAGACCGTTGGGGCCGTTGGAGATGACGGAGAAGATGTAGGACCCTCGATTGGTGCGACAGACGCCGGAGAAGGACCTGACGCCGCTGATGTAACCCGTCTTGCCCACGATTCGACCGCGGTACTTGGCCTCATTGAAGTACTTGCCGATGGTGCCGTCCTCGCCCCCCGTGGCCAGCGAAGCGCGGAACAGCTCCCAGTTCCCGCCGCCGTACAGGTCGAGGAGGATTTTCGAGATGGCGTTCGTGGTGAGCCGGTTCTGGCGGCTCAGGCCGCTGCCGTCGTTGATATGGAATTCCTCGGCGGGGATACCCAGGCCGGACAGATAGCGCCCGACCAGCTCACGCCCGCCCGCCCAACTGCCGTTTTGCCTGTCCGGGTGGCTGTGTGCATCAATCGTCTTGAGCAGTGCCTCGGCGGCGAGACCCAGGCTGTCCGTATTGGCCCGTTCGAGCACGTCCGAGATCGGCGTAACGAATTCGGCCAGCGGCTTGAACTTGCCGACCTGGTCAAAGTCTCTCTCGATCAACTTGCCCCTGGTGACGATGCCCGCCCGGGCCAGATGCTCGACCAGGACGAAACCGAAGAAGGCGGCCGGCTGTTCGATGGCTACCTTGAAGGGGCCCTCCTTCCTCTTGACCTTGCCGAACATGATGACCTTGTTCGGCGTCAGAGTACGGTTCGAGCCGACCGCGCTGTCTGTGCCCGCCGTCACCTGTATTTCGTTGACGACCTCCACGAACTTCGTCTGGGGCTCAATGTCGATCGCGACCGTGCCCCCCAGGTTGCTGATAGTTACCTCGATGCAATTGTCGTTGTAGTTGAGACCGCACACCTCGCACGCATACCATTTGTTGTGGTCATTGGGCGACCAGCTCGGGTGGACCCTCTCGTCGTCGAAGACGGTCGTGTCGATGATGACGTCGTTGATTTCCCTGATGCCCTGCTCGTGCAGCGCCCGCGCGACCTCCTCGAAGATCCAGCCGCTCTGTCGGCCGTGCTTGTCATCGGTCATCTTGTCGCCCAGGAGCGGGTCGCCGCTGCCGATCACGACCAGGGTATCCTCGTGCAACCCCACGACCGTCCTGTACTCGAACCTGGGCCCGAGATACTTCAGGGCGGCTGCCGTGGTCACCAGCTTCATATTCGAGGCCGGGATCAGGGGTTTTCGTGGGCTGTGACTGTAAAGCACCGCCCCGGAGTCCGGGTCGATGATCTGGATGGAATACTCGCTGCCCGGCTGAGGGCGGGCGATCCTGTGGATGCGCTCCGCCAGTGCGGCGCTGCTCGTGCCGCTCCAGAACAGCAGGGTGCAAAGAACGGACAGCATGAGTCGTGGGGCGTGAGGCGTGAAGCGCGTTTCGTCGTGTGTCGGCCTGCGGCCGGGTCTTGCGTCCTTCATCCGCACTCGGAAGCTCGTACACTGAATCATCAGCACCCTCGGTATCGCGGTTATCCCTGACGTCCTTTCATAAGGAGCGATAGCATACCAAAACTCGTCCCCCTGTTTAAGAGCCTATCGCGGCGGACGCGAAAAAAAACCGGGCCGCTGTTCGCGGCCGAGTACATCGGTTGGTACAGGGGACTGACGGCCGTCATCCTTTTCACGGTGGTTGCGTTGGGAGGCGCCCTGATCACGACTTGCGGCCGTCGGGAACCACGATCTGAAACCTGCGTCCTCTGCCTTCGACGCTCTTGATCTTCATCCGCCCGCCGAGCAGCTCGACGCGCTCACGGATGCTGAGCAGTCCCAGGCCGGATGTCGCCTGGGGCTCTTGCGGGTCGAATCCGCACCCTTGATCGGATACACAGAGGCATACGTATTGACGTATCCGGCGCACCCGAATTCCGGCCTCATGGACCCTGGCATGCTTGAGCGCATTGAACAGCATCTCCTGGGCCGCCCGGAAGAGGAACACCCCCAGCGCTTCAGGTGGAACCGTCGCCTCACGCGAGACATCGACGTGAACGGTCAGATCGTGCTTGGCCCGTACCTCGTTTGCCAGCCAGTGCAGGGCCTCCGCAAGGTCGTTCATGTGCAGCACAGCCGGACTAAGCTCGTGCGACAGGCTGCGCGCTTTCTCTATCGCCTCTTTCAGGATCTCATCGACCTTCCCGGCAATCGCCTGCTGCACGGGATCGTCCCTGGCCCGGGTTTTCAGCAAATTCAGATGGAACTTGGCCCCGGCGATCTGCTGCTGCAGGTCCTCGTGCAGGACCAGCGCGATACGCCGGCGCTCGTGCTCCTCTGCCAGCGTCAGTTCCAGCGTCAGCTCCTGGAGCTGCCGGGCCCGCTGCTCGAGTTCCGCCGTCCGCTGGGCCACCTTGCTCTCCAGCGTCGCGTTCAGTTCCCGTAGCGCCTGCTCGGCCAGAACGCGCTCGAGGAGGTCGGCGGCCTGGCGGGCCAGCACGTCCAGCAGGCGCAGGTCGCCGTCCGGCGGCTCGTACGGTCTGCGCCAGTGCGTGGAGATCATGCCCAGCGGTCGCGCCGAACGGGAGACGAGTGGGGTGCTCTGCACGGAGCGGATTTCGGACCAGCGATAGGCGTCCAGGTCAGGCGTTCCAGCGATGAAATCACATCTCTCGACGTCGGGGACAACCACGCGCCGGCCGCAACGCAGTGCCTCCGCGCAGCTACTGCCCGAATCCATGCGCACACTCTCCCACAACGCGGCCGACTTTGCCTGAAATCCCTTCCAGGCCAGGAGCCGAAGCACGCCGTGCTCGGGATCGAGCATCTGCATGCTGCCCATATCGGAGCGCATGAGGGCGATGGCGGCTTCCAGGATCTGCTCGTACAGGGTATCGGGCTGGCCTTCCCGCAGAAGGAGCATGCTGACTTCCTGCAACCGCCGCATGCCGGCCAGTTCCATCTCCCGTTGATCCGCAAGCGTTTTGCGTGTCTCTTCCACCCGCCGGCGCTCGCTGATATCGTGGATGATGGTCAGGATGGCGCGTACGCCCTGGAAATCAACCGGCGCCGTGTGGAACTCAACTGCAACCTCCTGGCCACCCAGCCGCAGCAGCGTGCCCTCTCGCACGGGCAGTCTCTCTCCTGCCATGGCCATGCGCATTCGTTCGACCGCTTGTTCACGTTCGTCGAGTCGGAAGAAATCCAGGACGGTGCGGTGTGCCAGTTGTTCGACGCTGTCTGCGCCGGTGAGACACAGAGCCATGTCGTTGGCATAGAGGATCCTCCCGTCCCGATGCACGACGATGGCGTCGGGAGCGGTCTCGAACAGCGTACGGTAACGCTCTTCGCTCTCCCGTAGCGCCTCGGCCTGATCCTGCAGTTCCCGCTCTTGCATCCGGAGGCCCTCATTGGCCTCCTCAAGCTCCGCCTGACGGGTCTGGAGCATCTCGTTGACGCTCTGCAACTGCTCGGCCTGTACTCGGAGATTCTCGTTCGCGTCCCGCAGCGCCTCCTGGGCCCGCTTGCGTTCGGTGATGTCCATGAAGACGGCGCCAAATGTCCCCCTCTCGGGAGCGAACGCGTAGACATCGAAGTGCTTACCCAAGAGTTGGCTGAACACCTCGAAATGCCGGGGCCGGCCCGAGAGTGCTACCTCGCCGATCTTCTCGATCACGGCGGGACCGGGGTTGGGAGACAGTTCCCGGAGGGTCCTGCCCAGGATTTGGCCTCTCTTGATGCCGGTGACTACCTCGAAGGCGGGATTCACTTCTCGGCACCGATAGTCGCATGGTTTGCCCTGCTCGTCGCAGATGACCTCCCCGAGGAAGAACGCCTCGCTCATGTTGGTGAAGAGCAGGCGGTAGCGCTCCTCGCTTTTGCGCAGGGCCGTCTCCAGGGATATCTCCCACCCATGGGATTCACGCACGGATGCGACAGCCGCAATGAGCATGTACAGGCCGCCGAGCGACTGGGTCGCGCGGCCCGTCCAGCCGAGGATGCTGGCGTGGTACGACTGCAGCATCACGCCAAAGAGCCCGGCCGCAATCAGCATCAGAGCCAGAGCATACCAGTACGCGAAGGCAGACATGTTTCTGCGGCTCGCCGTACCCAGTAGCAAGGCGGTGAGCGAGAACATGGCGACGGCCGAGCCCAGCACAATTTGACACATCGGCGTGGTGCCCCGGTCCTCGACGAAGAAGGTCGGTATCCAACCCGCGAGGGCTGACAGTGTGACGAGCATGACGGCGCCGGCGGCGAGCGCGTAGCCGGCCGGCAACCACAGCGCCGGCGGCGAGAGGGACCGCCTCGACCGTAGCGAGAGAGACACGCCGGCCAGGTGACACAGACCGGACAGCCATATACAACTATTGTAGATGGTTATGCTGATATTCGCATCGCCGCGGGCAGCGGCGGTCGCCACCGCGCCGGCAGGCCCCCAGATGACCACGCCGCAGCCCAACAGCAGCAGTCCCGGCTTGCCGCTGGCCAGAAAACTCCGCGTGATCAGGTAGGCGACGAACAGACACACCAGCATCGAGAAGACGAGGTTCAGGGTCAACAGCAGATAGAGCGATTCGTGGGAGCCCTGCAAATCGGCGGCCCAGAATACGACCATCGCCGCCACAAGAACGGGGATAGGCAACCAAGCCAGCCGGGTCGGCCATAGCCGGCGCACACCTTTGTTTCTCACGCAATTGGGGTCCCTGTGCATCGTTCGCCCGTTGCGAAGCCTCCAACAATGCAGGAGCATCCATGCCACACTTGCCGGATTCAGTTCGGCAGCGCCACCGGAATAATAGCAGGGCTTCTCGTAAAGAACGACTAAGTAAATTCCTTAATCAGTCAGGAAAAGCACCGGGAACGATTCGACACTGACTTGTCCTTGTGATTCTCGGCGTCTCTCGATCGGGAACGCACGCAACGAGTGTACGCGAAAAGACCGGGGCCTCGGCAATCGCTCACCAGGGCCTGTGCGAGGAATCGCCGAAAGCGAACGAGCGGACCGCGACCAGCGACCGGTCAAGGCGCGGTCAGGTAAATGTCATCGATGAAAAGCCGACCGGTGCCGCCTGCTGCCGGGTTCTGCCGGTCGCCCAGACCGATGCGTATCTTCCCGACCTGGGCCGAATGGACGCCGGGAAAATCACCGAGCGGAATCCTCCACCGGGTCCATCCGGACGTAGTGGTAACCCCGGCGTCAGGATGAACGACCGTTGCAGTCTGCCCGGAGCCATCTTCCAGCGTGAGGTACAAAGGAGCCGGGGCGTTCCTGGCCCTGCCTCGAACGTAAAGAACCAGCGTGTCGGCGCCACCGGCCGTCCAGTCCTGCACGGGCGAGAACTCCCGCTCGGCCTCGCTGTAGAACGGCTCGTCGATGTTGTTGTAGTCCAGCGGCATCGACTGCATGCCGCCGTGCACGATCTTTTGCTCGGCAAAGGGAGGATTCGTGTAGCCGACCTGTGCACCGTTGTTGTTCACCCAGCCGTCGAGCCAGGTCTCATAGATGCGGGTGCCCGTGTCTGCATCGTCGTTGTAGCCTTCGAAGTCATCCACGGGCAGATATGTGACGAACGTCCAGACCGGACCGACCGTGACGCCGCCGCCGAACAGCACCTCGTCCACACGCCAATAATAAGGGCTCAAGCTGTCGAGGTCTCCCGGGGCAAAGGTCGCCTCGGTCAGCCCCAGCTCCCCTTGGTCGGCCTCAGCCGTTCCCTGCGTGACCGCATCGAGGCTGTCGCTGAAGTACAGGTGATGCTTGACGGCCCCCTGGCCCGGCATCCAGGTGAGCGTCGGGGCCGGCGCCGCATCGTTCGCCCGGTCCGCCGGATTGGGGTGATAGGCCGTCAGGGCCTGCGTGACGAAGGTCCATACGTCGCCGGTGTGGGTCGTGACACCGTCTGCCTCAACTTCATCAATGCGCCAGTAATACGTTCCGCCGGGCGTCAAAAGACCGGTATGGTAATAGAGCATCGCCGATGTGTGAGACACCTGCAGGTCCGCCGCCGTCAACTCGGGCGTTGTGCCCAGATAGACGTCGTGCAGCACGGCTGTTTCGCCTTTGCTCCACTGAAACAGGGGCACGCCGAGGCCAATCGTCCCATCCGCAGGACTGGGCAGGCGGGCCTTCAGCTTCGGGGGAGCCATCGCTCGAATATCGGCCGCGGACTGCACGCTGTCGTAGATCTTCACCTCGTCCATCAGCCCGGTGTAGTATCGCCCGTCGAGCGTGTTTCCGCCGATGGCCAGGACTGCCTGTGCGTCGAGGGGACCGGTGTTCGAATGAGCGACCGTGTTATCCAGCTTGCCGTCGATATACACGCTGATCGTCCTGGCCGTGGTATCCCGCACGGCGGCGATGTGCATCCATTCGCCGGTGACAACGTCGGCACGGGAATTCACGGAGATATCGGGATTGCCGTTGAAAAAGGAGAGTTTCGTTCCCAGAACGGCGACCACGAAATCGTTGGCCACGCCACCGACATCCGACCAGAACAGTCCGCTGCCCTCGTAGGCCTGACTGCCGCCGCGGCCGGGCACATCCGCTTTGATCCACGCCATGATGGTGAAGTCATCCTGGATAGGCCTCTCAAGCTGGACATAGCTGTCGGAGCCGTTGAACTGAAAACATCCGCCACTGTACCCCGCGTCGTTGAAGTCCACGCCACCATTGAGCGTCCCGTCGTAACCGTGGCCGGATTCGTCGGGAATGACGGCGTCATAATCGTCAAATGAGTAGTAGACGAGGGGTTCGGCCGCATGCGTCGCCTGAGCAGCCAACATCGCAGTCGATACCGCTACACAGATCATGATCGTCTTTGTGAACATTTGTCCGCCTCCTTTCCGAGACCTCCGAACACAATGTGAGGCAAGAATTCGGAGATGCGCTGCCGGCACCGTAGGAACCCTGCCTGCGACGGCACACACTCACCACGCGCGGCGTGACAATGCGCCGACCAACACAGATAATACCACATCAGGCCAATCCCTGCAATGACGATCCGCCCCCTACCCGGTGTGGGGGTGCGGCCGGCATCCAGTGGCGGATTCCGGCAACCTCCGGCGCGCGCTACGGACCTTCGCGAGCCTGCCGGCGAAACGCGGGCAGGGAGTTTGGCGCTTTGAGGCCACCGGCGGGGAGGATCGTAAGTATGGGTCGGCGGCCAGGACGAGCCGGAATCGCACCGCTCGCCCAACACCACCACGCCGGAGGCCCGAAAG
>CAYFUB010000606.1:0-7948 GCA_964346195.1 uncultured Pirellulales bacterium | reverse complement strand
CGACACGCTCTTGCCAACAATTCTGTTTCGCAACATTTTTTTTACCAAAGTCTCTGCGTGATCAGTGAGCGTCACGGGTTCGCGCTTGAAAATCTACGCAAATCGGCGTTGATCCTTCGACTCCGCTCAGGACGGCGTCTGCGGATGAAAAGCTCTGGATTCCTGCCCCATTCGACTTTGCCCAAGGTGGACCTTCGCGGGCACGACGGAGAAGGGGGAGATTGCCGCCCCTGCCTTCGCAGGGGCCGGCTTGCCGGAGGCGACTCGCAATGACAGGACAAAGGCGGTTTCCTTCGGGCTCCTCGTGGTTTTCGTGGTTCAGGAGGTTGGGGGGCGGAGGGCTTGCTCGTGGTCGAGGAGTTTTTGCTTGGTGGTGGTTCCGCCGGGGGCGGAGAATCCGCCGAGACCGCCGTCCGTGCGGAGGACGCGATGGCACGGGATGATGAGCGGGATGGGGTTGGCAGCGAGGGCCGTGCCGACGGCCCGGGCGGCGCCGGGTCGGCCGATACGAGCGGCCAGGCCGGCGTAGGTCGTGGTTCGGCCGAGGCCGATTTGCCGGCAAGCATGCAGGACTTGGCGGGCGAAGAGGCCGGTGTTGTCCACGTTTACGAGCGGGTCAACGGTGAAATCGGCCGGCTCGCCTTCGAAATAGGCGATGATTCGCTGCTGGAGGTTCCGGAGATAGGTTTTGTCGAAGCGCGGGTTTCCGTCGGCAGGGCGCAGGGCCTCGGATAGCTCCTTCTCGACGCTCTCGCGCTGCGGCATAGGCAGGCAGGTCCGGCGGACGGCCCCGTTGCCGGCGATGCCGAAATAGCCCCATTTCGTTCGGAAAACCGTATAGTACAGCATTTTGAACCCTTTTCGAGAGAATCCTATAGGACTTACAGGGTGGTAAGCACGGGCATCTTGCCCGTGAGTCTCGCGGGCGTCGGGGGAACCCCTCTCGCCCGCGGGGAGGCAAGCTCAGCAGGGCCAAGATGGCCCTGCGACTCATGGGCAGGATGGGTCCCAAACGCGATGTTTCGCGTTTGGGGTCCCATGCCCATGCTACTGCCTCTCATACGCCCGCTTGGGAGGCCGATAGGACGTATCGGACCTATCCTACACTCGCTGGGGAGGGCTGGCAAGGGTGGACGGGCTCGGGCGACGGAGGACCCTCGCGCGGAAATATCGCGTCGGCCGGGCGAAAACGGTTGACGCGGGGCCGGAAAGCTGCTAAGAAAGAGAGTTTTTACAAAGTCGGGCCGGGTTGCTGCCGGCGCGTCCAGGCAGGGAGACCCTCGGAAGGTCTGGCCAGGCGAGCGGCCGGGTTGGGGAATCCCTCCCAGGGCGGCGGAAGGTTGGTTGGATGCCCGCAGGCGCGAGGCCGGCTTTATGAGGATTGCAGATGGCGCTGGATGATTTGCGGAAACGCATAGATGAACTCGATGCTCAGCTTGTGGAGCTGCTGAACGAGCGGGCGCGGGTCGTGGTCGAGATCGGCAAGCTCAAGGCCCAGGCCGACCGGCCGATCTATGCGCCGGACCGCGAGAAGCAGGTGCTGGACAAGATCATCAAGATCAACCAGGGTCCGCTGCCGGACCGGACGCTCGTGGCGATCTGGCGGGAGATGATGAGCGGGTCGTTCGTGCTGGAGAAGCGGCCGCGGATCGCGTTCCTGGGGCCGGCGGGGAGCTTCAGCCATACGGCGGCGATTCTGAAGTTCGGGCGGAGCGTGGAGTACGAGCCGCTGGCCGATATCCGGAGCATCTTCGATGAGATCAGCAAGGGGCACAGCGACCTGGGGATCGTGCCGGTCGAGAATTCCGTCGGGGGCGGCGTCATTGAGACGCTGGATGCCCTGATTGATACCGATGTCAAGGTGTGTGCCGAGATCCTGATGGCCATCCATCATAACCTGCTGGCGAACTGCACGCTGGAGGAGGTGGAGAAGGTCTACTCGAAGCCGGAGGTGTTTGCCCAGTGCCGCAACTGGCTGAGCTCGACCTTCAAGGAGACCAATACGATTGCGGTGGCCTCGACGGCCAGGGCGGCCCAGATGGCGGCGGCCGAGTCCTATGCGGCGGCGATCGGCTCGCGCGTGGCGGCCGAAATGTACGGGCTCGAGGTGATTTGCGAGAATATCGAGGATATCGCCAACAACGTCACGCGCTTCCTCGTGGTCAGCCGGGAGGATGCCAGACCCACCGGCGAGGACAAGACCTCGATCCTGTTCAGCACGGCCCACAAGGCCGGCGCCCTGGCGGATGTGCTGGAGGTATTCAAGAAATACGGTATCAATCTGACGAATATCGAATCCAGGCCAAGCAAGAAGCGCGGTTGGGAGTACTATTTTCTGGTGGATTTCCTCGGGCACCGGGCAGAGGAAAGGGTCCAAACCGGGTTGGAGGAAGCTCGACAGCACTGTCTGCTGCTCTCGGTGCTTGGCAGTTTCCCGCGGTCTACCGAGCTGCTGTAGCGGTCCGGCCGCGCAGGCCACGACAGATTTCATGGGACGCAGGAGAAAATAATGAGAAAACCGTTCGTCGCCGGCAACTGGAAGCTGAACACGGACAGCCGTTCGAGCGTGGAACTGGCAAAGAGCGTGGCCGCGAGCCTTTCGGGGCGGGTTGCGGGTCAAATTAGCGTGGCGGTAATACCTCCGTTTGTCTACCTGCAATCCGTCGTGCGGGCCGTCAGTTCTTCCGGCGTGGCGGTCGGGGCCCAGGACGTTTACTTCGAACAGAAAGGGGCATTCACCGGCGAGATCAGTCCGGCGATGCTCAAGGACGTCGGGTGCACGTACGTCCTGTGCGGGCACTCCGAGCGGCGGCACGTCATCGGCGAGACGGACGAACTGGTGGGCAGGAAGCTGGCCGCCTCCATCAGCGGCGGGCTGTTACCGGTCCTGTGTGTCGGCGAGTTGCTCGAAGAACGCGACGCCGGCCAGACCGAGCAGGTAGTGGCCCGGCACCTCCGGACCGGCGTGTCCGGCCTGAGCGCCGAGAAGATGTCGGCGGTGACGATTGCGTACGAGCCCGTCTGGGCGATCGGCACCGGCCGGACCGCCACGCCGCAACAGGCCCAGGAGGTTCATGCGTTCATTCGCAACTGGCTCGCCGAGGCATACGACAAGACGCTCGCCGAGGAGATTCGCGTCCTCTACGGCGGCTCCGTCAAGGCCGACAATGCCCGTGCGCTGATGCAGCAGCAAGACGTGGACGGCCTGCTCGTCGGCGGGGCCAGCCTGAAGGCCGATGAATTCGTGCGGATTATCGAGGCCGCGCTGTGAAAATGCACGGCGGCTGTACATTATGTTTGCCGGCAATGCGGATATGTGGCACGGTTTCTCGCGTCCGGCGCGGTGACAGCGCCGTCGAGGCATTCGGCTGCGAAGGGAAGGCGCCTTTCGTTCGCGGCCGTGCGGCTTGCATGAGTTGCTCATCCCGACAAGGACGCTTCGTATTTGGTCGGTTGTATCTCACGAGTGCCGGCTTTCCGGGTCGGCATGATCGGGTCGTTAGTTTTTGAGGCATGTATATGATTGTTGTACCGTTCCTCGCTGCTGGTATCCTGATGAGATTCGCGGAGGTGCTGTTCGTCCTGATCTCGGTCGTTGTGATCCTGGTGGTCCTGATCCAGAAAGGTCGCGGCGGCGGACTCAGCGGCGCGCTGGGCGGCGGCATGGCCAGCGGCCTGCTGGGCTCGAAGACAGGGGACTTCCTGACTTGGGCGACGATTGTCGTGGTCGGTGTCTTCCTGCTGCTGGCGGTCGTCCTGGCCAAGTTCGACCGGCCGCGAATCAGCGAATACGGCGCTGAGCCGACCACAACCGAGCTACCCGCACCCGCGGAGCAGCCGGCCCGCACGGAGACGCCCGTGACTCCGCAACCGGCGCCTGCCCAGCCCGGTCCGGTCGGCGATGCCAATGCGGTCGGCGGCTAATCGTCTGTGCCCCGGCGGCTGGACGCCGGGCCGGGATTTGGAACAACCCTTCGTCCTGGAAAGCAGGTGCTATGCTCAACAGCATGACCGGATACGGTGAGGCGATCGGCGAACTCGACGGCGTGTCCTACATCGTCGAGATCAAAGCCGTCAACAACCGCTATCTCAAGACCATTATCAAGCTGCCGGAAAACAGCACCTTCCTGGAAGACGATATCGACAAGGAGCTGCGCCGCCAGCTCTCGCGCGGCACGGTCAATTACGTGCTGCGGCTCAAAGGTATCGCGGCCAGTGCCCTGTTCGAGATCGACGAGGCCGCCCTGCAATCGGTCGTGACGAGACTCAACCAGGTCAGTTCCTCCGTGGGCGCCAACGGCGCGATCGACCTGGCCAATCTGTTGACTTTGCCGGGCATCGTTCAGCCGGTGATGCCCGGAGAGGAAGAGGTCGCCAAAGTCAGGCAGTTCGTGCTGGAGCTTACTCACACGGCACTGGACAAGCTCAGGCAGATGCGGGAGGCGGAAGGCAAGTTCCTCGAAGCGGACCTCCGGAAAAACTGCGACGCCATCGCCGGCGAGCTTGAGGTGATCCGCCGGCGCAGCGGCTCGGTGGTCCAGGAATATGCCAAGCGGCTGCGCCGGCGCGTGGATGAGTTGCTGGCCCAGGCGAAGCTGAAGCTCGACGAGGAGACCCTGGCCCGGGAGGTGGCGATTCTGGCCGACCGGTCGGATATCTCGGAAGAAATCGCCCGGCTGGACGCGCATCTGGAGCAGTTCCGCCGGATCTGTCAGACGGACGGGCAGGCCGGCCGGCGCCTGGATTTCCTCAGCCAGGAGATGCTCCGGGAGGCCAATACCGTCGCCAGCAAGGCCGGTGACGCCCAGATCGCCAGATCGGTGGTGGATATCAAGTGTCTCATCGAGCGGTTGAAGGAGCAGATACAGAATATCGAATGAAGGCCGCCGCAGGGGAACAGGCGGCGCCGGGCGTCGTACAATGCCTGTCGGTACCTGAGCGAATTCCTGTGTGGTTTCAGAGAAGATGACCGAGGCGCACGAGCAGAAGAAAACACGGGGCAGGCTGGTGGTTATCAGCGGCCCGTCGGGCGTGGGTAAGAGCACCATCACGCGGGAGCTGGTCGCGCGGCTGAAGGAGGCGTACCTGAGCGTGTCGATGACGACGCGGCCGCAGGCGCCCGGTGAGCAAGATGGCCGTGAATACCGGTTCGTTTCCAAGCCCGAGTTCCGTCAGCGAATCGAAGAGGGCTTGTTTCTGGAATATGCCGAGGTGTTCGGGAACCTCTACGGGACGCCCCGCGACAAGATTGAAGAGGCCCTGGCCCAGGGCAAGACCGTGATCCTGGAGATCGACGTCCAGGGCGCCAAGCAGGTCAAGGCACTCTATCCGCAGGCGGTCATGGTCTTTATCCTGCCGCCCAGCGCGAAAGTCCTGGCCGAGCGGATGGGTCGCCGCGGGCGGGAGGGCGAGGAGGCCGCCCGGCGCAGGCTCAGTGGCGCCAGCAGCGAGATTGCCGCCGCATGGCAGTACTACGACCACATGGTGATCAATGACGATCTCGAACAAGCGATCCACGAGGTGATTCAGATTGCCGGAGAGGCGCCGACCATCGCAGAAGAATCGGATACGAACCAACGCAACATTGGAGACGACTGATGCTGGAAGAACTCAAGAGTGAGGAGATCGTGAAAAAGGTGGGCGGGCGGTTCAAGCTCGCCGCGCTCATTCAGAAGCGGATGCTCGAGCTGCTCCAGGGCTCTCGGCCCCTGATTGAAAACACCGAGGGCATGACCATGATGGAGATCGTCGTGCAGGAGATCCTGCAGGACAAGATCGCCATCGACGAGGCCTCCTACGAGCGCCGACTGAAAGTGGAGGCCGAGCAGCGGAGCGAAGACGCCGAGCGCAGTCGCAGACTCGCCGGCTTCGAGTAAGCGGGAGGCGCAGGGGTGCTCAAGGACATTCATATTCTGCTCGGCGTCACGGGCGGGATTGCCGCGTACAAGGCCGTGGACTTGGCCAGCAGACTCACGGCGGCGGGCGCCGGCATCCATACCGTCATGACGGAGAGCGCCTGTCAGTTCGTCACACCCAGGAGCTTCGAGGCCGTGACGTGCGCGCCGGTCTTCACGTCCCTGTGGAGCAATCCCGAGGGCTACCGGAGCACTCACATCTCTCTGGCGGACTGGGCCCAACTCGTGGTGGTGGCGCCGGCCACCGCCGACATCATCGGCAAGGTCGCCCATGGTATCTGCGATGACCTGCTTAGCACGACGCTGTGCACCTGCTGGGCCGCGCCGACCCTGTTTGCCCCGGCGATGAACACGCGGATGTGGGAGAATCCGGCCGTGCAGCGCAATCTCGAGACGTTGCGCGGGCTGGGGGTCCGCTTGATCGGCCCGGTTGCGGGCCGCCTGGCCTGCGGTGCTGAAGGCATGGGGAGAATGGCCGAGCCCGGGGAAATCCTGGCCGCCCTCGAGGCCCTTGCGGCCGGCACCATGTCGGGCGGAGGGGAGATCACGAAACAACAATGACACGTCGAGATGGCGCCGCCGGGCGCGGCATTTCGGGCGGCTTCGGAAAGGTACCTGCGCGGTGCCGAGTCTGTCATTCTGAGGCGAAGCCGAAGGATCTGGCCATCGCACGGGAGGTTTCTCTCGCTCGCAGGCCAGATCGTTGGGGCCCCCAAACGCAATCACTCGCGTTTGGGGAACCCCTTCACTGCGCTGCGCTCCGCTCAGAGCCTGCCCTGAGCGGAGCCGAAGGGATGACAGACCGCGCACGAATTAATCATAATCCGTATGAGGGGTTTCTTACGTTCATGGCCCGGATCCGTCACGGCGCTACGCTCCGTTCAGAGCCTGCCCTGAGTTTCGAAGGGATGACCAGCGCCGCGCATGAATTAACCGGAATCCGTACCGGGCGCGGGTCGTGGCGGGGCGGCCCGGAAACCGGTATGGTGGGCCGCTTGCCCGATGGGCCGGTTCGGTCGTGACGTCGTGGGGGCAGGTTAGAGCATGTTCGATCTGAATTCAATGGGCTGGATCATCGTCGGTTTGTGTGCCGTACTGACCGGAGTGAGCAAGACGGGTATTCCGGGCCTGGGCATCCTCATGGCGCCGTTGATGGCGATGGCGTTCCCCGGGCACGTCCGCCAATCCACCGGCATCCTGCTGGGCATGCTGATCCTGGGCGACCTGTTCGCGGCGGGTTACTATCGCCGGCACGCGGAATGGAAGTACGTATTGCGTCTGCTGCCGGCGGCGTTCGTCGGAATCGTAGCCGGCTGGCAAGCCATGGATCTGGTTACAGATGAGCAGCTCCAGCCGATCATGGGGATTATCGTGCTGGGCATGCTCGCCATCAATTATTGGCGGACCCGCCTGCGAAGCGAAGACGCCCCCATCCCCGGGCAATGGTGGTTCGCGGCCTTGATGGGCTTTGTCGCCGGGGTCACGACGATGATGGCCAACGCCGCCGGACCGGTCATGGTCATCTACCTGCTCGCCATGCGACTGCCCAAGTTCGCCTTCATCGGCACCAGCGCCTGGTTCTTCTTCGCCGTCAACTGGCTCAAGGTCCCCTTCAGCGCGAATCTGGACCTTATCAACTCTGAATCGCTGAAGCTGAACCTGATGATGCTGCCCCTGATCGCCGTCGGGGCCGCCGCGGGCATTCTCTTCCTGAGGCGCATCCCCCAGCGGGCCTTCAACAGCCTCGTCCAAATCCTCGCCGCCGCCGCCGCGCTCAAGCTGCTGCTGTAGTTCCGGTTTGATGCCGGCATGGGTCTGTGCCGGTATTGTCATGTCGAGTCGCGCAGCCGCTGCGCGGCGGGTGTCGGAAATGAAGACATCGGTATCTCTCGTCATCCTGAGTGCAGCGAAGGATCTGGCCGGCGAACAAGGCGCACCCGTCGCACTCGCACTTGCCCCTGGCTTCCCGGTCATAGGCCAGATGCTTCACTTCGTTCAGCATGACAGGTGTGGGTACGCCTACTTCATTAGGA
>CAYFUB010000605.1:0-6457 GCA_964346195.1 uncultured Pirellulales bacterium | reverse complement strand
TTGTTCACCTGGAACGAGTATGCACCCTTGACGTTGGCAAAGTGCATGCCCTGTTCCGTGATGATCGGCCGGACGATAACACTGTAGTTGTCCATCGCGAACTCGAACCTGAACTCAATGCTTCCAACCCGGAAAATCGACGCATTTACGCGGTCGCGCTCTCCTCACCATTGCCGCCGCGGCGGTCGAGGAACGACGTCAGCGCCTCTCTGGTAAACAACATCTGCCGATGATTGACAATATCCGCCGCATTCAGGTCGGCCACGGGCCGCACGTCCACCCGGGCGATGTTGCGAGCCGATTTGTAGACGTTCTCGTCATAGTCGCTCACCGCCACCAGACAACTGCGGTCGATTTTCAGATTCTTCAGGATTTCGGCGAAGTCCCTGGTGCGCGGCTTGTCGAACGCCAGGCCGTCGACAACCACCACGCGGTGGCTGCGCAGCTTCGCCAGCACCGCCGAATCCCGCGCCAGCATTCTCTGTTTGCGCGGCATGCGCTGGCTGAAATCCCGGGGGGCTTTCGCAAAGATCATGCCGCCGCCAACCCGCTTTCCCGTTCGCCGGGTACCCATCCGGGCGTTGCCGGTCCCTTTCTGCCGATAGACCTTCTTGGTCGAGCCGGCCACGATGCCCCGGCTCTTGGTGGCCACGGTCCCGACACGCTTGTTGGCGTGATACATCACGATGGCCTGCTTGAGCAGAGCGTAGCGTATGCAGCCACCCAGCACCGACTCGTCGATGCGGAGGGTATCAACCTGCTGGCCGCTGGCGTCGTATACGGTTAAGTCAATCATGTCAGATTCCACTCGATGTACCAAGGCTCTTGGCCGTTTTCACGACGCAATACTGGCCGGACGGCCCCGGAACGGTCCCTTTGACCACCAGGAGATTCTGCTTCTCGTCGATGCTCACGAGCACGTGATTTTTGGTCGTGACCCGGCGGTCGCCCATATGGCCGCCCATGCGCTTGCCTTTCTTCAGCCCGCCCCCCATACCGGCATTGACGGCCCGCGCGGCGATCGAGCCGGGGGCCCGGTGTTTTCGTTCGGTGCCGTGCGAGGCCGGAAAGCCCTTGAAGCCGTGACGTTTCATCGGGCCCGCAAAGCCCTTGCCTTTGCTGGTCCCGATCACATCGACTTTTTTCGTATCGGCGAAAACGGAAACCGTGATGGAATCGCCCGGCTTGTACGGCGGCTGGGTGGTGTCGGGCAAACGCCATTCCCTGATAAACCTCTTGGGCGTGCTGTTGGCTTGCTGAGCGTGTCCTACTTGCGGCTGCTTGCGCCGTGCGGGTTTCACGTCGTCGAAGCCCATCTGCACGGCGTTGTAGCCGTCCGTTGCGCCGGTCTTGACCTGCATGACCGTGCAGGGGCCGGCCTGAATGACCGTTACCGGCACCAGGCGGCCCGCATCGTCGTAGACCTGCGTCACACCCACTTTCCTGCCCAGCAACATCGCCATATCCCGGTATCCTTCGTCTCTAAGCCTTGATCTTGACAAAAACACCCGCGGGCACTACCAGCCGGTTCAGCACTTCCGCCGTCCTGGCATTCGCCTCATGGATATCGATCAGCCGCTTGTGCGTCCGCAGCTCGAACTGCTCCCGCGATTTCTTATCGATATGAGGGCTGCGCAAAACCGTGTACCGCTCGATCCGCGTCGGCAACGGTATCGGTCCGCTCACCCGCGCGTTCGTCCGGCGCGCGTGCTCGACGATTTCCCGAGCGGAGGCATCAAGCGTCCGGTGGTCGTACGCCTCCATCCGGATCCTTATCTTCTCACTTTCGGCAGCCATAATGCTCCTCTGGACCACCACTTGGCGCGCCTGTTTCCGGACGTTTCCAGCCCGGCACGGGCACAATCGCAAGCAACAACGTTCCGCGTACTTACTACACAACCACAAAACCGGCTCAGAGCCGATACCTTCTCTACTCTGGCCGATATCGCTGTTTGGTTAAAGGCAGGAAGAGCTTTTCGGGCTCGTCCGGCACTCCCGTGCGACCACCGCAGGTGCCGACCGCCACGTGGCCTTCCTTAGGGCTTAGGGTCGAGGTCCGCTGCGAACCCCTGCAAAACCGTCTTTGCTTTGCCTACCCCAATTTATCAAGAACACCCTTTGCGCCATCCCTGATGGCAATTCCAGATATGCCACAGCGTAACTACGTACCGCAACGCCATCCCCGGCGATGCTCGCTACAGCTGAAAAACAGCAAAAGTAGCACGTGCGCCGCCCTTTGTCAATGGCACGACGAAGAATCACCCGAATTTTTTGAAATTTTTCTGTTTCAGAGAATGACTGTCCTGGCAACCTGGTCGGGCACCCGTTCGTAGCTCAGCGGCTCCATCGTAAAACTCCCGCGGCCGGCGGTCAGGCTGCGAATGTCGCTGGAGTACCCAAAGAGCTCGACAAGAGGCACTTTCGCATCAATCACCCGCATATTGCCGTGGACCCAGCAATCCATGATGGCGCCCCGCTTGGCGAGCAGATCGGCCTGAACGGCCCCGAGAGCGGACTCCGGCACGACAGCCTGGACTCGCATGACGGGCTCCAAGAGGACGGGACCGGCTTCTTTCAACCCCTTTTCCAGTGCAAACGCGGCCGCCTGCTCGAAGGCCAAGTCCGAAGAATCCACGGGATGATATGAACCACCTACCAGGATCGCTCTTACCCCGATGACCGGATAACCGGCCAGCACCCCGTTGCCGGCAGCCTCTCTTACCCCTCTCTCGACGGCCCCAATGTACTCGTGCGGCACCTTATCGGACCCCACGCTGGCGGCGAACTCAATGCGCGACTCCCAATGGCCGTCGGCAGCAACCAGAGGTTCGACCTCCAGGACCACATGGCCGTATTGGCCGCGGCCTCCAGTCTGATGGACGAATTTGCCCTCAGCTTCCGCCACACGCGTAATCGTCTCCTTGTAAGCCACCCGGGGCTTGCCCACCCGTACATCGATCTTTCGGTCCTTTACCAGCTTGTGTTGAAGGATCTCCAGGTGCAACTCGCCCATGCCGCTGATGACCGTCTGCCCGGTATCAGGGTCGATTTTGTAAGCGAAGGTGGGATCCTCCCGTCGCAACGATTCCAGTGCGTCCGCCAATTTGGCACGCTCAGCCGCCGTCCGGGGCTCGATCGACATCGTAATGACGGTCTGCGGAAAGCTGATACTGGGCAGCACCACGGGTTTCTTCGGGTCGCAAAGAGTGTCGCCCGTCAAGGTATGCCTCAGCCCCACCACGGCGACGATATCCCCCGCCTTCGCCGATTCCAGGATCTTCCGCTCACGAGCGTGCATCTCAAAGACCCGCATGATGTTTTCCTTCTTGTCCCGCTTGGTGTTCAGGACCCTGGTGCCCGACTTGAGCGTGCCCTGATAGAGCCGCAGGAAGTACAAGTCCCCGTGGATATCACCGACGATCTTGAAAGCCAGCGCGACCAGACTGGCATCCGGGTCGCACCTCACAGGAATCCCTTTCGTCTGGTCGTCCGGCTTATGCCCGACAATCACGGGCCTCTCGAGCGGCGAGGGCAGATAATTCACGACCCCGTCGAGGAGCCGCTGGATACCTACGTATTTCAGCGCCGAACCCACGAAGACGGGATTCAGTCTGTTCTCGAGTGTGCCTTTCCTGATGGCCCGCCGGAGGGCCTGCTCCCCGGGCGACTCATCGTGGACGAATGCATCCATGACCGCCTCATCGTGTTCGGCCGCCGCCTCGATCATTCGAGCGCGGTACTTTTTCGCCTTGCCGGCAAACTCCGGGGGGATGTCCGTCTCGTGAAACTTCGCGCCCAGTTCCTGGGCCTCATAGAAGACGGCCTTCATCGCAAGCAGGTCGATAATGCCCGCGAAGGAATCTTCCGCTCCCATCGGAATCTCCACCACCACCGGATTTGCGACCAGCTTGTCGTGGATGCTCTGGATGCTCATCTCGAAATCGGCGCCCGTTTTGTCCATCTTGTTGATAAAGCACAGGCAGGGCAGGCCGTACTTCTGGCCCTGCCGCCAGACGGTCTCGCTTTGCGCCTGGACGCCCTCACTGCCGTCAAAGACGGCGACCGCGCCGTCGAGCACTCGCAACGACCGTTCGACCTCAGCCGTGAAGTCGATGTGGCCCGGCGTATCGATCAGATTGACGTCAAAGCCCTTCCAGGGGCACTTCGTCGCGGCGGACGTGATCGTGATCCCCCGCCTCTGCTCTTCCTCCAGGTAATCCATCACGGCCGTGCCATCATGGACCTCCCCCATCTTATAGGTCTTGCCCGTATAGTAGAGAATGCGCTCCGTCACCGTCGTCTTGCCGGCGTCGATATGCGCCATGATGCCAATGTTCCGTATTCTGTCCAACTCACTCATTTCCATGCACTTCCGATATGAGCAGGAAATAGCTCTATACATAAAAAAAATGCCACGGGCTCGCGAGAGTACACCGTGGCAGTATTATCCCCTGGATTCTTACCAGGCAAAGTGGGCGAAGGCCTTGTTTGCCTCGGCCATGCGATGCACGTTCTCCCGCGTGGTCATCGCACCACCCTGCTTGTTGTAAGCATCGGCCAACTCGGCCGCCAACCGCTCCGCCATGGGCTTGCCCTTCTTGCCGCGGGCGGATTGAAGGATCCATCGAAAAGCCAGCGACTGCTGACGTTTCGGGTTCACCTGCATCGGAACCTGGTAACTGGCGCCACCGACGCGTTTGCTGCGCACCTCGAGCATCGGCTTGACGTTGTTGATCGCCGTCTCAAAAATCTCCAGCGGCGGGGCATCCTTGATCTTTCCGGCCACGATCTCCATAGCCCCGTAGAAGACCTCCTGGGCCGCGCTCTTCTTGCCGTCCCACATCATGCAATTGATGAACTTGGAGACCAGCTTGCTGTTGAACTTCGAATCCGGCTTCAACTCCTCGGTGGACGCGGTGAACTTTTTCGCCATAACTCTCTACCGTCTCAAAACGCTTTTCTCTGTGCCGCCGGAGGGCTACTTCGTCCTCTTGGCGCCGTATTTGCTCCGGCCCCGTTGCCGGCCGGCCACACCCGCACAGTCCAGCACGCCGCGCACAATATGGTAACGTACGCCGGGCAGGTCGCGCACGCGGCCACCCCGGATCAGCACGGTGCTGTGCTCCTGCAGGTTGTGGTCGATGCCCGGTATGTACGAGGTCACCTCTTTCCCGCTGGTGAGCCGCACACGGGCCACTTTTCGCAAGGCGGAGTTGGGCTTCTTGGGCGTCTGCGTCCTGACGATCAGGCACACGCCGCGCTTCTGCGGCGAGCCGCTGATATCGGACACGCGCTTGTGCTTCTTCGACTTCGCTCTCGGCTTCCTGACTAACTGGTTAATCGTCGGCATACCTCAATCTCAATTCCAGCCCGTAAATCGTTACTCGATGCCCAGCACTTCCTTGATCCTGGATTCGGCCTTGACTTCGGCCTCTTTCTCTTCCCGGACGCCCGCCAGCTCTTTCGGCAGCGGGGCCTCAGCGAGGTGCTTGACCTTCATTTCCAGATGCGGCTTGAACGCCGTGCCCGCCGGGATCAGATGACCCAGGATCACGTTCTCTTTCAGACCGTGCAACTCATCCACCTTACCAGCCAGGGCGGCTTCCGTCAACACCTTTGTAGTCTCCTGGAAACTCGCGGCGGCGATGAAGCTGTCGGACCACAACGAGGCCTTGGTGATACCCAGCAGCAGCGTCTTGGCCGTCGCGGGCTTGGGCTTGCGGCCCTTGGCCGGCGCGCCACCCAGCGTCTCGACCTTCTCGTTCAGGCGGGCCAGGTCCTTCTTGTCGATGATCTGGCCTTCCTTCAGTTCTGAGACGTCGCCCTCGCTGGCGATCTTGACGCTGTTGGTCAGCCGGTCATTCTCCTTGCGGAAAACGAACTTGTCCGCGACCTCGCCGGGCAGGAAGGAGCTGTCACCGACCGAGTCGATTTCCACCTTCCGCATCATCTGCGAGATGATGATCTCGATGTGTTTGTCGTTGATGTTCACGTTCTGCGAGCGGTAGACGTTCTGGATTTCCGCAATCAGATACCTCTGCAGCGACTCCTCGCCCTTGATGCGCAGAATGTCATGAGGAACCAGCGGTCCGTCGGTCAGAGCGTCACCCGCCTCGACCATGTCACCCGTGTGGACGTTCAGATGGCGGTCGCGTGGAACGTGGTGCTCTTTCTCCATACCGCTCTCGCTGCGGATGGTAATCGTCATCTTGCCCTTGCGCTTGTCGCTACGGAGCTCGACCCGCCCTCTGATCTCGGCCATGGCCGCGGGATCCTTGGGCTTGCGCGCTTCGAAGACTTCGGTCACGCGGGGCAGACCGCCGGTGATGTCCTGCGTTCCGCCGGTCGCCCGGGGCTGGTGGGCCAGCAACTGTCCGGCCTGGACCTCCTGGCCCTCGGCCACTTCGATTCGCGCGCCGGCCGGCAGGTAGTGGACGTCGAGAATCTTGCCCTTGGC
>CAYFUB010000604.1:0-9309 GCA_964346195.1 uncultured Pirellulales bacterium | reverse complement strand
CCAATCTCCATTCACTCCAATGAGGCCCCGCTGGCGACGTGAGTGCAAAATCAGAGGTGTCGACAAATGGCTGTCGTCAGCTTATCCAGTGATGCTCAAACCGGCATCGCATGATGGGTGTGGCCGTGAAGACCCACGTCCCGGAACTCCACGAATGTCATGCGCTCCTATGACAGTAATTCTGCCCGAACCGTCGGAGAAAGACAAGCGGAAAATACAAAAAAGAGTGCAAACCTCGTGGGGCCAGGGCCGCGCGCGGACCGGCGGGCTCCCCTTTTCCAGCGTGGCAGGGGGAGCCGGGAGTCCTTGTCGTCTGCGGCAGCACGCCAAGTCCCTGTACGGATAAGGAACACGTCCCACGCAGGGGCGACGAGCCCCGGCGGTGTTACTCTCAGACTCTCCTTCGGGTCCGACCCCTCCCCCGCGGGTTTTCAGCCTTGCGAAAAGCGAGGCGAACCGAAATTGGGGGTGGCATCGGCCGGCTTCCGGGGCTGTCGGCTGCGAGATGAAGTCCTTTGACTATCGCAAAGTGGCCGGCCAGACGGATGAGGGACTGCCCTTCGTCCTGGAGACGGCCTTCGGCTGGTGCGAGAAGCTGTCCGAGCGTCGCATGGTGCTGGGCGTCAACTGGTCGCCCGGTATTCTCAATCCCTTCCGGCAGTTGGGCTCCATGCGACAAAGCCTGGATTCGATACTCGAACAGCAGCGCGTCGGTCGCCACGAACCCGTCGTGTTTCTGCTCCACTGTGCCTGCCCGCGCGTCCAGTACACGGACCGAGGCAAATCCTCGGTCGTCGTGGGGGGAGGGGAATCCGATGAATGCGAATGATATCGTGAACGCCGTCACTGGCGTCACAAAGAAATGGTGCAAGCAACGGAAGGCCGAAGAACGCCGACAAGCCCGCATCTACAACCGCCATCGGGTCATGGCCCGATCCGCGCGCGTCACCATCAAGGAGGTGGCGTGGGAGATCATGAAGGAAGCCTATCTCAAGGCAAGTTCGAATGGCCGGTATCCTGCTCATGCCCGACAAATCATGTATGCGGCCCGACCGCATATCATCTCCCGCGCGGACTCCGACACGCTGGACGATGCGTATTTCACGCAGCAGTTGCTACCAGAGTACATGCAGGAGCACCCAGACCTCACAGCGAGTTGGGACGTGGTTTTCGACGCCCGGGGCCACCTGTCCGAACCGCACACCCACAGGCGAATCGGCCTGGGAACCCTCGATGTCCGCAAGTACCCCAGCGACATAAGACGGTACGGCGTCCCCGACATGGCCGTGAAGCGCATAGCCGGTCAATTTCCGACGATGGGGCCGTGGAATCGCTATAGCGGCCTCCTTTTTGTGGAGAAGGAAGGTTTTAATCCCTTGTTCGAGCAGTCCCGGCTGCTGGAGCGATACGACCTTGCCCTGATGTCAACCAAGGGGATGTCTACCACGGCGTCCCGGCTACTGGTCGATAACCTCTGTGGGCACGACGTTCCCCTGCTGGTGCTGCATGATTTCGACAAGGCCGGCTTCTCGATCCTCGGCACGCTCCAACGCGATACCCGGCGCTATAGGTTCAAGCACTGCGTCAACGTCATCGACCTGGGCCTGCGTCTTGAGGATGTCCAAGAGTGGAACCTGGAAGCGGAGCCGTGCAGCTACGGCAAGAGCGACCCCACATGCAACCTCTTGGAGAATGGAGCCACCACCAAAGAAGTGCAATTCCTCTGCGACGGTTATGCCATGCGTGGTTATGCCGGCCAACGTGTCGAGTTGAACGCCTTCACCAGCGGCGACCTCGTCGAATGGATCGAAGCCAAGTTGAAGGAGCACGGGATCAAGAAGGTCATCCCCGACAAGGCAACCGTCGAAGCCGCCTATCGCCGGGCGGCCGTGGCCCATATCGTCAACAGCCAGCTTGAGTCGATCATCAGGGCGGCTCAGGAACGGGTGAATACTGAGAAACTCAAGCCCGAGCAGATAGTTCGGGATGTCAAGAAGCGGCTCAAGAAGCGTCCGGATATGTCCTGGGATAAAGCTATCATCGAGATCGTAGCAGGAGCGTCCGACGCGTGATGAGGGAAAACCATGCCACTTTATTGACCGGCAGAGAGCAGGCGCTTCAGAGCCGCGAACAGCGGTTCCTGACGAAACGCCAGGACGCCATGTACGTCGCCAAGAGCCTCGTCCGGTCGCCCGCATGGTGGTCATTAGGTGAGACGGCTTGTAAGGTGCTGATGATTTTCCTCACCAAACGACAATTCGAAGAACTGAAGGTGGACGCCAAGCCGGGCAAGCGGGAGAAGGCTTGGCTCATCAAGAACAATGGCACGATCATATTCACCTGCAGCGAAGCTGAAAGGTATGGCATCACGCGCGGCCGGTTCGTGCGCGCGATTGACCAGTTGATAGAAGTCGGCTTTCTCGACATCAGCCACTCCGGTTTTGGACTCCACCGGGACGCGACGCTTTACAGTCTGAGCCAGCGCTGGAAATTCTACAAGACGCCCGATTTTGTGCAGGCTCAACGTCCGCGAAGGGGGGCACGATTGGGATTCAGGAAAGGGAATCGACATGGTCGGAATTGCTAAGGTTGAGGAGCGCACGCACGAAAAATCACGCAATTTTTTTTGTTTGCCGGTGACCTTGTCTGCGACGCTCAAGAACTCTTTCTTCCTGTTTTTCGGAGGCTGTCGCCAGAAGAAGGGGCCAGCCGCCGTCCAGGTTCCCCATCCCTCCTATGTAGAGGGTAGAGTGGAACTCTATAGAACGGCGTTACCCGTAACACTTGAGCGCGCGCACCCACTATTTTTGGGCCAAAAACGCGGGTGCTTCAATCGCACGCGGCCCGACAAGTGTTATTCACGACACTTGAATTTTCTTGCGAGACCTCTCCTTTCGGGGCTTCGTTTGCATTGGGCGCGAGCAGGGCGACGCTGCCGGGATTGCCCGGAATTTCCCGGAACGTCGCGGAGTTCCGCGAACCTCCGCGAGAGCAGCGTACAAGAGGGCCGCACTACGCGCGTCACGAACGAACAGTTGAGATTTTGAGGAACACGCGATGAACCGCCAGCTACTTCTATTCGAGACACCAAGAGCAGAGCCACGGCCCGCCAGTGCCCGGCCGCTGTTGCGTCGGGACGCCCCGGCGACCTCAGTCGCGGCCGTGCGGGAGTTTCTCGGGAGAACCAAACGACCGGGGAAGCACCATGCAGAAAGACGCCAGGAGCGGAGAAGGGAAATAATGCCCGACCCGGCAACACTTCCGAAATGAGAGAAGGAGCACCAGTATGAGGGATGAACCGAAAACAATTCATGCGCCGAGGGACGGGTGCGCATTAGAGATCACCCGGCTGCACGAGGAGCTTGCGGGCCACCTGCGAACAAGCCTGGCCCTGGCAATCCGCATCGGTCAACTACTGACCGAGCAGAAGGCCGCGCTGCCGCACGGCGACTTCAGCCAGTGGGTGCAGGAACACCTGCCTTTTACCGATCGCACGGCGCGAAACTACATGCGGCTGTACGAGCGCCGCGACCGCCTCGAAACGGAAACCGTTTCCGATTTGAGCGAAGCCTACCGCTTGTTGCGGGAGCCAAAACTCCTGCCCCTCTGGGAGCACGACCTGAGTGTCGCTGGTGTGGTCGAGTCCATCGCGGAGCGCAAGCAACTCGGAGCGCGACTGCTTGACGAATTGCGGGCGGCGTGGGCCGCGCTGTCGGACTCACAATGGGACCGCTACTGCCAGGACATCGGCATCGACCGGGCGTCCGCCGAGCGCAGCTTGGAGACAGGAGAATTTGACCTGTCCGGCGAATGGAAGCGCCATCGGCGACGGCGAGAGCCGCAAGACCCAGAAGATGATGTTGCCGCCGACGAGCAGGCAACCGAGACAACGAAGCCCAAAAGCCTTTCGGAATGTATGCAAGACCTCGACGCCCTGTTTGCTGATGCGGAGACTCAGTGGATCCGACTACTGCCGGACACCGACCATTTCCTGATACGCCGGACGGAACTAAAGATCGCAGACGATGTGACCTTCGAGGAATGGAAGAGAGCGGGCCGAGTCCTGGCCCAACTTGATGCTCTTTGTGGGCGAGGGCCAGACGCTGCGGGGCGCAAACCAAAAGGGCGCCACAAAGCAAAAACGCGAGTGTGATGATGAAACCGCCTGACAAAACCCAGGTTCCTGTGCTGCTCGTCGGGGCCGAGGACGCGGCCTGGGCGCTGGGTATCGGCCGGACCAGCTTTCTCCTGGCAGACAAGACGGGCGAGCTTGGCCCCCAGAGTGTCAAGATCGGCGGCCGGCGGCTGTGGGTAGTGGCGGAACTGTCGGCATGGGTCTTGGCGGGTTGTCCCGCCCGGCAACGATGGGTAGAGTTGTGGCGGGGGCGAGCGGGAGCTTCCGGCGGACCGCGGCCGGAAAACGTGGAGGAAAAACAAGACATTGGCAGAAGTGGCGATGCCACGCAACCCCCCGGGTCTCGCGGAGGATTGCGAGTCAATTGCAGAAATTTGTCCTTGACGGAACCAGTGGAGGATGCGACAATACGGACGCTATGAAATCACGAGAGTCACATCCTGTTTTCCAGCATCCAAAATTCGTGGCCGGGGAAGGTCTATCCGTAAGGACGGCCGGGCTTCTCGTGAGCCTCATAGCGCCCCGGCCACCTTTTTCTGGGGAGACTGTCATGAGATCACGAGGGTTTTTCACGCAGAGAAAGGGGGGTGCGACATGAGGACATTTCGACCATCCTACACAGTCGCGCGCCCGCAGGGTGCAAAGGTGCTTGACCGCGTGGGCGGCAGGTGGGTTCGATTCAAGAACGCACGCGGCCAAGAGGTTGAAGGGAAACTATCCAAGAGCGGCAAGCGCGTACGCTTCGAGACGAAGTGCTGGTACTGTGAATTCGAGGACTACCTGGGTGTACTACGCCGGGTGAAACTCGTCACGGATGAAACAGCCAGCCAGCGCATGGCCGGCACGCTTCAGGATTTACTCAACGCCAAGAGTAGCGGCATGGGCATAGGGCGGGACTTGCAGCGCCGTCTGGAAGGGTTGCCTGTACCGATCCGCAAGGACCTTGCGGCGTGGGGCCTGCTCGGGGAAAAGGCACTAGCAGCGACCAAGCCCATAACAGAGCTTGCCGCTGCTTATGAAGCCAGTCTGCGGGCCAGGGAGCGCAGCGCGAGGCATGTGACCAAGACCATCGGAGACGTGCTGCTCGTCTGCAGCGCGTGTAAGTTCGTGTTCTTCTCGGACATCGAGGCCGGCAGGGTCGAGACCTACCTGAAGAAGCGCCGGGAGGATGGAATCAGCTATCGCCGAAGCAACGCGATATTGATGGCCTTGAAGACTTTCGTCAATTGGCTCATCGAGAATGAGTATGTCAGCAAGTCGCCTATCGAATCCCTAAAGTTTCTGAATGTCAAAGAGGACAGGCGCCTTGTGCGTCGGGCGCTGGAGGTCGATGAGCTTCGCCGGCTCTTGACGGTGACGGCGGCTTCCGGCGAGCGATGGGGTCTGACGGGACATGAGCGATATCTCGTCTACCGCCTGACGATTGAAGCCGGCCTGCGGCGCGGCGATCTGCTGGCCCTGAAGGTGTCGGCCTTGAATTGGGATTCGCTCTGCATTGAATTGTCGGCCGCCGACGAAAAGAGCGGACAAGGCAGCACGATACCTCTGCGGCTCGATACGGCGGCCGAATTACGGGCCTATGTCGCGAACAAAGTCCCGACTGCGAAGGTCTTTGAAGGTCTCACGCATAGGACCGCCGAGATGCTCCGAGACGACCTGTCAGAAGCAGGAATCCCCTACATCGATGCGAGCGGGCGGCGGTTTGACTTTCATGCCCTGCGTGCCGAGTGCGGCACACTGCTGGCGGAAGCTGGCGTACCGACGAAGACAGCCCAAGTCATTTTGAGGCACAGCGACATCAATTTGACCGCGAATGTCTACACGCATGTTCTGCGGGGTCGGGAAGCTCAGGCGGTTGCCAGCCTGCCCGACTGGTCGCCCCAGGTACAGGTTGCCGTCAAGACCGGGACAGACAACCAGGCGACATCCTCGGGCGAAATTTCGCCGAAATCAGAACTCTTGCGGAAATCTTGTTTTTTTGCCGATGAAAGTCGTACAGGGACGAACGCGGACGAACGCCCTGGCGTACCAGAATCGCGTTTTTCGGCAGATAATGAGGTCCCCCGGCCGGACTTAAAATCCCCTGCCCGCAAGGGCGTACGGGTTCAAATCCCGTCTCGGCCACTGGGCAGATCGGGTGATTTCGGGGCTCTCGCTACAGACGAGCCGTACTTTGGTCGAATCAAGTTCCTGGCAGGGTGGGCTGCGCCTCCTGTGCAGGCATAGGAATTGGTGGGCATAGCCCGCCCTGCCGGTTGACTCGAGACGGATACGGTCTTTTGGAGTTAAGCTATGGCGAACAAGGAGTACCGGGTCGTGGAGGTCGATAAGCCGAACCTCTACCGCGACATCTTTCCCTATACCGAGCTTCCCAAAGTCTCCTTCGACGGAGAAGCGGTCCCGTACGAGATTCCGGAAGATATCTGGATCACGGATACGACGTTTCGCGACGGGCAGCAGGCCCGGCCGCCTTATACACCGGAGCAGGTCCTGCGCCTCTACGACCTCCTGCATCAGATCGATGGCGGCACGGGGCTGATTCGCCAGTGCGAGTTCTTCCTCTATTCCGACAAGGACCGCAAGGCCGTGGAGCTGTGCCAGCAGCGCGGCTACAAATATCCCGAGATCACCGGCTGGATTCGGGCGGTGGCCGCGGATTTCAAGCTCGTCTCCCGGCTCGGGCTGCGCGAAACCGGGATTCTGACTTCCGCCAGCGACTACCACGTGTTCCTCAAGCTCGGCAAGACGCGGACCCAGGCCCTGAATGGCTACCTCGATATCGTCAAGGCCGCGCTGGATAACGGCGTGTTGCCCCGGTGCCATCTCGAGGATGTCACCCGGGCCGATTATGACGGTTTCGTGCTGCCCTTCGCCGCCGAGCTGCTGAAAGTCTCGGAGCAATATCGACAGCCGGTCAAGATTCGCCTGTGCGACACGCTCGGTTTCGGACTGCCCTGGCCCGGGGTGGCGCTGCCGCGGAGCATTCCAAGACTCATTCACGGTCTGCGCAAGGTCGGCGTCCCGCCGGCACAATTGGAGTGGCACGGGCACAACGATTTCCACAAAGTCCTCATCAATGCCTCGACGGCGTGGCTCTACGGCTGCAGCGCCGCCAATGCGGCCATCTTCGGCAGCGGGGAGCGCACGGGCAACCCGCCCCTCGAGGCGCTCGTTATCGAGCACGCCCAGTTGAATGGCATGACCCCCGGCGTCAGCTACGCCGCGATTACGCAACTGGCCGAGTATGCCCACCGGGAGTTGCGGTTCGAGATTCCGCGGAACTACCCGCTGGTCGGCAGAGATTTCAACGTGACCCGGGCCGGCATTCACGCGGACGGCCTGCTGAAAAACGAGGAGATTTACAACTGTTTCGACACCCTCAAGCTCCTGGGCCGGCCCGTCGGCGTGGCCATCGCCGACAAGACGGGCGCCGCCGGCATCAAGCACTGGGTGGAGACGCACTACAACGTCCAGATTCCCAAGCACGATTCGCGCATCACGAAGATCAAGGACCGGATCGACGCTGAGTACGCGGCCGACCGCATCTCGGCGATCTCCGATGATGAGATGCACCAGTGGGTGCGCGAAGCCTTCGGGGCCCGGGTGCCGCCGTTGCGATCGACGTAGTACCCCGTGTCACGACTTTTGTGACCGTGCCGGGGCGGGATGGCTTCGCTCGCAATGATGTGGAATGCCTGTCTGTGTCCTTGCAGGCAGCACAGCGACGAAGCAACCTCTATCCAGAATAATCGCAGGACTGACTTCGCGAAACACGGTGCCAGGGGCCGGGTGCCAGGGCCACGCTTGCGCAGTCACACTTCACTCGACGGACAAGACATGTTTACGCGAGCAAGTGTCCGGCCCCACCGGGTGGCATCGTCAAGCGAAGCCTGGCGAGGGTCCGACGCACTGGATGGGAGCCAGCGCCAAGGCTTGCAGGCTTGACAATGCCATCCTGGAAGCGCAGGCTAGAAGACATACTTGCGCAAGCGTAAATATGGCACCCGCAGGAGTGGTTTTTTTTGGAACCGCGCAGCGGTGCTCCGCGCAGAGCGTGGAGGCAGTCTCTCTGTCGTGCTATCGCTCACGTACCGTGGTGGTGAGAACGCCGGATGCCGGAACACAAGATCAGAGCCGTCCTGTTTGACCTTGGCGATACGATTCTGAACTTCGGCCGGGTGGAGACGACGAAGGCCTTTCTCGCGGGCGCGAGGGCTTCGTACGCCTTTCTGAAGGAGCACGGCCGGTACCGTGGCGGCTTTGCCTGGTACTTCCTCAGCAACCTGGCGCGCTTGCGGGCCAGGTACCTGCTCTCCGACATCCTGCAGCGGGACTTCAACTCCCTGGAGCTGCTCCAGACGGTCGGCGCCCGTAAGGGGGTGGATCTGTCGCCCGAGCAGTGGGAGCAGTTTGCCTGGCTGTGGTACGAGCCTCTGAGCCGCTGCGCCCGGATCGAGCCGGACCTGCCGGAGACCCTCACCGCCCTGCGAGACATGGGTCTGAAGCTCGGCATCGTATCCAATACTTTCGTGAGCCGCCGCTCCCTCGAAAGGCACCTGCGGGAACTGGGCATTCTGGAGTTCTTCTCCTTGCAGCTTTACTCCCACGAGTTTCACTTTCGCAAGCCCAACGCGGAAATCTTCCGCATCGCCGCCGAGAGGATCGGCGAGGCCGCCGGGGACATCCTGTTCGTCGGCGACCGGATCGACAACGACGTCCGGCCCGCGCTCACAAGCGGCATGGAGGCCGTTCTGAAAGAGGCCTACACGAACCAGGGAAAGAAGACCCCGCCCGGAGCACACCGGATTCACCGGCTGGCCGAGCTGCCGGACCTGATACAATCGTTAAGCGGCAGTTGGTAAGTAGGATCGAGTAAATTAGGCCGGGTTGGCGATTCTGCCCTGCATCCGGATCTCTCCTTATGTCCGTTGCCGCACCGCCCCGTCGGACTACAGGGCGGAAAGACACACCCCCAGTTGCTTAGTCGCCTCCGTTGCGAATTCCAATGCGCCAGGGCTCTCAATCCGCATTCCGCTATCCGGGGGGGCGCGCATCATGGCTGTGAGTAATACGGATTAGGAAAAATTCTTGCGCAGCGGGCTCCGTCATCCTGAGGCGAAGCCGAAGGATCTGGCCATCGAAAGGGAGGTTTCTCTCGCGCGCAGGCCAGATCG
>CAYFUB010000603.1:0-11405 GCA_964346195.1 uncultured Pirellulales bacterium | reverse complement strand
ATCGAACCGCGAATGGGACCGTGCGCCTCATGGAATTCGCGAGACTCGAGGACGTGGGGCTGCCACATCTCACACTGACCGGTGATTATAGGGAATCTGAACGATGGCGGCATGATCCCAACAACGGTGCAGGCCCGACCGGCACCACCTGACAAATTAGCGAGGACAATCGTTTTTCCCACCAGGTTCGGATCGCCGCCGAAGCGCCGTTGCCAAAGACCGTGGCTCATAACTACGACGTCGTTTCTGCCGGCCTGGTCTTCCCCCGGCAGGAAAGTTCGACCCAACATCGGCTTGACCCCCAGGGTTCGGAAGAAGTTAGCAGAGACGCGAAGGCCACTGAACCGTTCGGGGAACTCGCCCCCCGTCATGGGAAACCACGCATGTCCCGCAGAGGCAATCTCCTCGAAGGACTTGGCTTGTTCCCGCAAATCAAGGAGCAATCCCGTTGAAACGAAGGGATAGTCCTTGGATGGTTCTTGCAGAGGGACTTCCCCAACCCGCACAAGACGGTCGGAATCTCTAAAGGGCAAGGGTCGGAGCAGCACCGTGTTCACTACGCTGAATACGGCTGTGCAGGCGCCAATGCCCAGCCCCAGGCAGAGTATGGCCGGTAAGGCAAATCCGGGGTTCTTCACTATCGTGCGAAGACCAAACCTGATATCATGTAGAATCGTCATCACTTATTATCCCTTGTGCGTTCTCTATTTGTATTCTACTTTGCTCACTCGTACCTCAACGCCACCATCGGATCGATCCGTGCGGCGCGGCGAGCGGGCAGCCAGGCGGCGGCGACGGCCACCGCGAGCAACACCAGCCCCGAACCAACCATGGTCGGCGGATCGTACGGCGCGATGCCGAAGACAACGGCGCTCAGGATGACGCCGAGAGCCAAGGCCATCGGCAGCCCAATCACAACGCCAAGAATGGCAAGCAGTCCCGCCTCGCGCAGAATGGGCCGCGCCACGTCGGCCGGTCGGGCTCCTATCGCCATGCGGATGCCGATCTCGCCCGTGCGTCGCGCGACGTTGTAGGCCATGAGCCCATAGAGGCCGATGCAGGAGAGCCCCAGTGCAAGTAACGCCAGACTGACACACAGCAGCGCAAAAGTCCGTTCCAGGGCGATGGACGTCTTCAGCAGCAACTCCTGCGTGGTGACCCCTTCCAAGGGAATGGCAGGGTCATTCCTAGCCACCGCCCGGCGGACGGCCGGCACGAGCGACAGCGGAGGCAGGACACTGCGCACGGTGAAAGTCACCCGGCGATCCGTTCTCTGACGAGTGCAGAGGCAGATGGTCGGCGGGACCTCGCCGCGCAGGCCGAGTTTGTAATTGCCGCACAGGCCCACGATTTCGTAGCCTTCGTCTCCGAACTCCGTCTTCACCAACTGGCCGAGGGGATGTTCATCCGGAAAGAATTTGCGAGCAAAGGCCTCGTTGACGATGGCGACGCGCGGGGAGTCGGCGATGTCCGTAGGAGCGAAATCGCGCCCGGCCAGTAGGGGAACCCCCTTCGTGGCCAGCCATCCGTCGCTGACGATGCAGACGGGTATCTCGGGCCCCTCCGGGGAGCGTCCGCGGACGGAGACATCCGTGTACCACCCTCCCTCCACGTGGGAGAGGGCCACTGACCGCACGCCGGGAATCGCGGCAATGGTTCTCCGCACATCGTCGAAGAAACCGACGAGATCTCTTGTTTTATGCTCAGCCTCCAGAGGAGTGATCTGAAAGACGAGCAGGTTCTCCGCGTCGAATCCTGGATCGACCTGATACAGATTGATGACGGTGCGCGTCAGGAGTCCGGCCCCCGTGACGAGCACCATAGACAGAGCCGCCTGCACCACGATCATCATCTTTCCCAGGCGCAAGCGCGGCGCACCCCGGCCGACATTGTCCTTGAGCCCGGCGGAGGGATCAACGTGTGCCGCTCGCAGCGCGGGAATCAGGCCGGATAGCACCGTCGTGAGTATTCCGACCGCCAACGTGAAGAGAAGGACCCTGCCGTCGATTCCTTGAACCAGCCGAACGTTGGCGGAAGGATTGCCCATATAGCCCAGGTCAGCCTGCGTCTGGCGAAGCAGAGCGGTCACAGACCCCCTGACGGATGCGCTGATCCACACACTCAAGACCAATCCGAGCCCCGCGGCTCCCGCCGACAGGACCAGACTCTCCATGAGCGACTGGCGGATCAGCCGCCAGCGTCCCGCACCGATCGCCGCCCGGACGGACATTTCGTGGTGACGCATGGCCCCCCGGGCCAGCAACAGGCTCGCCACGTTCGCACAGGCAATCAGCAGGACCACACCGACCAGCGCCTGCAAGAATACCAGGACGAGCGTGCTCGCGACGCTGGGCATCCCGAGACCCTGTTTGCCGTCGGCCAGCACGATAAACGGCCGCTCCATTTTGGTCTGTGACGGGCGCACCACTTGGCGGAACAGGACCTCCAGTGACCCGCGGGCTCGCGCCTCGTTGGCCCCCGGGGCCAAGCGGCCCATGACGCGGATCCATCCACGATGGGGACGCTCCAGAAGTTCATCCGATGTAATCTGCGGCTGCGCGGTAATGGGCACATAGAACTCGCTGGGATCGCCGCTCAGGGGTCCTCGATACCACTCGGGCAGCACGCCCACGATGGTGAAGGCAATGCCGTTGACCATGAGCGTCCGTCCGAGGACGTGCGGGTCAAGATCGTAATGACGGCGCCAGAAGGGATACGTGATCACCGCGACTGGCTCGGCGCCTACGCGGTCATCCTCAGGGGTGATGGGGCGCCCGATCAAGACCCGGGCGCCGTAACCGTCGAAGAAGTTGCCCGAGACCGACAATCCATGGGTCGCGACCGCAAAGCCCTCGCCGCTGACCGTCACGCCACCTTCCACATAGGAGAAGCCGAAAATAGGGGAGAATCCCTCGGCCTTCTCGGCGAACTCCCGGTAGAGCGGATACGGAAAGGCCATGCAGAAGGATTCACCGAACCCTCGTTGACCCCGGGAGTCGCTCGTCAGGCCGTAGATCTCGACATTTTCGCCCCTCCTCCAGCCGATGACCCGCAGGCGGTCCGGATCGCGCACGGGCAGTGATTTCAACAGCACGCCGTTAATCACGCTGAAGATCGCCGTATTCGCGCCAATGCCCAGGGCGAGCGACAACACTGCTATCGCCGTGAAACCGGGGCTGTTACGCAACTGACGAAGTCCATACCGTATGTCGTGCCATAGCGTTTGCATCTGCCACTCCTTTATTCGTATCGCAACGCCGCCATCGGGTCGATCCGCGCCGCCCGGCGGGCGGGGAGATAGCAGGCCAGCAGGGCCACGCCGGTCAAGAGCAAGGCCACACACACGAACGTCAGCGGGTCGGTCGGCGTGACGCCATAGAGCAGACCGGACACGATGCGGGTCAACGGGACCGCCAGCAGCACCCCCAAGACACCTCCGAGCAGTGTAAGCGTCATCCCTTGTCGAATGACCGCGGAAAGCACGTTGTGCCTTTGTGCTCCGAGGGCCATCCGCACCCCGATCTCGCGTGTCCGACGGGTCACAGCATGGGACAGGATGCCATACAGGCCAAGACAGGATAGCGCCAGGGCGGACAGACTGAAGAAGCTGGCAAGCTGCGAGAGCATCCGTTCCCGGCGCAACTGGTCACTGACCATGTCGTCCATCGTATGCAGGCCGCTCACCTGCACGCGCGGATCAAGCTCGCGAACCACCCGCCGGATGCCCTCCGCCACGACCAGCGGATCGCCCCGCGTCCTGACATGGAAGTACCCCAATGCCCGCGCACGGCACGTCTCCAGGCTGTAGACCGAGAAACGCGAGCCGCTGCGGAGCCCCTTGTGGACCACGTCTCCGACCACGCCGATGACCTCCCGAGGCGGACCGTCAGCCCGCAACAGCTTGCCCACAGGATTCTCGTCTCCGAAGAGTTTTCGCGCACAGGTCTGATCGATGATCAGCGGGCGAGGCGTTTGGCCCGGCTGAGCCCTTTGGGCCGTCGGTTCGTCCTGGGGACCGAAGCCGCGCCCCATCAGCAGGGGGACGCCCATAGTCTGGAAGTAGTCCAGAGTGACGGCCGTTCCCCGCACGTTCAGGCCTTCCTCAACCAGCGGGTCGCTCTCGGCCCTGGCCACTTTGGACGGGCCGTACCCGAGTTCGCCGCCGCCCAGCGACTGGATGTTGGACATGCTGGCAAAGCGTACGGCCGGGAGATTCTGCACGCGCTGCAGGACTTCGTGGTGGAGATTCGTCCGCCGCGAGTTGTCCGCATAGTCCTTTCCCGCGTCCAGGTAGAAGACCATAAGGCTCTCACGGTCGAAGCCGACGTCCAGCGTCCGGAGTTTCTGCAGCGTTCGCACGAACAAACCGGCGCCGATGAGCAGACAGCAGGACATCGCGATCTGTGTTACCATGAGCGTCTTGTTCCAGAACTGCCCGGATTCACGACCCAGCACGCTGCCGGCCTGGTCCTTGAGGGCGGCGACGACCTCCAGCCGGCTGGCTCGCCAGGCCGGGATGAGCCCGAAGAGAAGCCCGGTGCCGACAGAAACCGCGAACGTAAACGCCAGGACCCTCAGATCCGGAGCCAGCTCGAACAGAGCGGTTTCGCCATGCTCGGGAATGTAGTGGACCAGCAGCCGGACGCCCCCCTGCGCCAACAGCAGGCCCAGGACGCCGCCCGTCGTCGCCAGCAACAGGCTCTCCGTCAGGAGCTGGCGAACCAGGGCGAAGCGACCGGCGCCGAGGGCGGCCCGGATACTGAACTCGCGTTGACGCGCCGCACCGCGCGCCAAGAGCAACCCCGCCAGATTTGTGCAGGCGACGAGCAGTACCACGCCAACGATCGTCATCAGGACGACGAACATTCGCTGAAATTCACGGCGATACCAGGTGAATCCCGTCGCGGCCGGCTGCAACGCAATCCGGTGGCTCAGAAGGTCCTGTCGCTCCTTCTCCGATAACTGCCGGTCCTCGACTTGCGCAAGACGCATCCGCCTGAAGATCAGGTCCAACTCGTCCCGGGCTTGCGCTTTGGTCACGCCGGGCTTCAGACGCCCGGCAATCTGCATCCATTGGGAGCCTCCGGATGTCAGCCAGAATCCCTCTCCTTTCACCTGCGGAATCAACTGGATGGGCCACCAGAGGTCGGGCCTGCTTCCGGCGGCGAATCCAAAGAACCCCCGGGGGGTCACGCCAACGACGGTCAGGGGAACGTCCTCCAGCGTAAGCGTTCTGCCGATTACCGCCGGATCCCGTCCGAAGCGGCGACACCAGAAGTCGTGGCTGATCACCACGACGGGCTGAGGCTCGCCTGTACGGTCGTCGTCGGGCGTCAACATCCGCCCGAGAGTTGCCCGCACGCCCAGGACCGAAAAGAAATTCCCCGAAACCGCCTGATTCCGCACCAACTCCGGCTCGGCGGCACCCGAGCCCGGGATTCCCATCCGGCATTTGTCAATAAACGGACTGGCGAAGAGGCCGGAAAGAGACTCGCAGTTGTCCCGCAGGTGCTCGTAAAGCGGATAGTTGAGGTTCGGCCACCCGTTGTCCGTCACCAGTACGAGCCGTTGCGGGTCTTTCACCCCCGGCAGCGACTTCAACAGCATCGCATTGATCAGGGTGAAGATCGCCGTATTCGCACCGATGCCCAACGCCAACGTGAGCAGAGCAATCGCCGTGAACCCCGGTGTCTTCCTCAGCATCCGAACGCCGTATCGGATGTCTTGCCACAGCGTTCTCATGGGCTACTCCTATTTGTACCTTCTTCGCACAGAGGCTGATGCAAACGACGTGCCAGGCGAGCACCTCCTCCGAAGCTTTCCGCGCGGGTCGAGAACCCACCCTGCACACCGGTAAGACGCTTTCCCGGCGTGCCGCAGGTGGTTGATGCTATCACAGGTGTCCGGTTTTGGATTCGCGCGCCCGGATTCGGACACACACATGCAGAACGCCCGTCGGCGAGTCATGTTAACGGCAGTCGCAGGCAGGCCCGGCAGCCGGGTCGGTTGGGGTGGCTTTCCAGGGTCAGGGTTCCGGCGTGGGCTTCGGCGATCTGGCGGCTCAGCGTCAGGCCGATGCCGGAGCCACGATCTTTGGTCGTGTAAAAGGGCACAAAGGCGTCCATCCCGTCAACCAGTCCCGGACCGTCGTCGTCCACGTGGATTTCTACGTTGTCGGCTTCGAGGTGCCAGCCGAGCGAGACCCGGCCGGCGCCGGTGGGGTGGGCTTGCAGGCTCGCGTCCACGGCGTTGGCAACCACGTTGATGAGCAGTTGCTCCAATTGGTCACGGTCGCCCTGAATAGACAGGTCGGGGCCGGGAACGACGGCCACGTCCATTCGGGTCTCCAGCCCGGCCACGCGGCGCAGCAATTGTGCCACATCGACCTGCGAGAAGCTCGGCGGCGGCAGATGCGTCAGCCGGGAGTAGGCCCCGATGAAACGATCGAGCGACTCGGACCGCTCCGCAATCAGCTCCAGACCTGCCTTCACGTCCTCCTGCCAGTCCGGTGGCAAGGACCGGCGGCTTACGATGGTCCGCAGGCTGTCGGCCACGGACTGGATCGGCGTCAGCGAGTTGTTGACCTCGTGGCGCACGGTCCGGATCAGCCGTTGCCAGGCCCGGCGCTCCTCCTCGTGCAGCGTGCGGGTCAGGTCCGACAGGAAGATCAGTTGGTGGGATACCCCTTTGTCCCGGTAGCCGCCGCGGCGCAGCTCCCATCGGCCGGAGCCGCCCGGGAACGTCACGTCGAGCACGCGCGGCGTCTCGCCCTCCAGACACTGGGAAAGGCCGAGGTCCCTCGCCTGGGAGCCGAGAAGCTCCTCATCGGTTCGCCCGAGAAGGCGCTTGCCGCTGTCATTGACGAGGTGGAGCCGCTGATGGCCGTCGAAGCCGAACATCGCCACGTCGATCCGGGCCAGGACCTTGCGCAGCAGGGCCGTGGCTTCCAGCACGCCCAAGCGCTGCTCGCGGAGCAATTCGGCCAATGCATTGGCCTCCCATATCACCTCGCCCAGAGCGTCGTCGAGCCGGGCGCCCCGGACCCGCAACGAGTAATCCCCCTCGCGCAGCGCCCCGAGCAGGTTCGACAGGGTCCGAAGCGGAAAGACGACCTTGCTTTGGACGGCAAAGGCCGCGCCGACCCAGGCGAGCCCGATGAGAACGGTCAGCGCCAGCCGGGTGTGGGTCGTGTAGTCACTGTACCACAGCAGGAAGAAAGACATCGTCGAGCCGCCCAACCCGGCCAACAGACTCAGGATCAGAATACGGTGCTCGTACTTCAGACGTCGAGTAAGACTGCTCATGTGGCCTTCCATCCATCGCAGCTATTCGATGCCATATTTCTCCAGTCGCCGGTACAGGGCCCCGCGACTGAGACCCAGGGCCTCCGCCGCTTTGCTGATGTCGCCTTGAAAACGCGATAGCGCATTCCTGACCAGCATCTGCTCGACCTGCTCCAGGGTCATATCCTCGAACTTCGGCCCGCCTTCGCTTTTCGATTCGAGGCCCAGATCGCTCGCACGCACGCTGTCCCCGCGCGCCATGAGGACGGCCCGCTCCACGGTATGATCGAGCTCGCGAACGTTACCCGGCCACGAGTAACTCATGAGGACTTGCATCGACGTGGCATCGAAGCCGCTGAGGCTCTTGCGATACCGCCCCACATATTTCTGCAGGAAATGCGTCGCCAGCAGCGGGATGTCCTCCCGTCGCTCCCGCAAGGGCGGGACGCGGATCTCCACTGTCTTGAGCCGATACAGCAGGTCTTGTCGGAAGCGCGCCGCGGCGACCTCGTCACCCAGATTGGCGTTGGTCGCCGAGAGGATTCGCACGTCCACGCGGTGCGTCTTCGAGGACCCCACCGGCTCGAACTCGCCGCTTTCGAGCACGCGGAGCAGCTTGGTTTGCAGATTCGCCGGTATACTGGCAATCTCATCGAGGAACAGAGTCCCGCCGTCGGCCAGCTTGAAGCGCCCGAGCCGATCCGACCTGGCGTCGGTGAACGCCCCGGCGATGTGGCCGAATAGCTCGCTCTCGAAAAGCGTCTCCGGAATGCTCGCGGTATTCACAGCTACCAAAGGGTTGTCCTTCCTCGTCGAGGCGGCGTGCAGGGCCTGGGCCACCACGCCTTTGCCCGCGCCGTTCTCGCCCGTGATCAGGACATTGGCCGTCGACGGGCCGATGCGGGCAATCGCTTCCAGCACCGGCTGCATCGCCCGCGACCCGCCGATCAGGAGCGACTGCATCTCGCCGCGCAGTAACAGGTTTTCCTGTTCGAGCTGACGGCCCTTGCGCAGAGCCCGACCCAATTCCGTCTGCGTCCGCAGGACGGAGAGGATTCGCTCGTTCTTCCACGGCTTGGTCACAAAGTCGCGCGCCCCGCGCCGCATGGCCTCCACCGCCAGCTCCACGCTGCCCCACGCCGTCATGACGACCACGGGCAGCGTGCTGTCGATCCGCTGCATCCGCGACAGCAGGTCCAGCCCTTCCTGGCCCGACGTGCTGCCGCGCACGTAGTTCAGATCCATCAGGACCACGTCGAAATCCCGACGCCGCATGGCCTCGATGACGGCCTCGGCACTGGCTGCCGTCTCCAGCTCATAGCCTTCGCCCTTGAGCAGCAGGCGCAGGGCCTTGAGCACGCCTAACTGGTCGTCCGCCAGCAGGACCCGCGGCCCCGGCGACTTGCGCTCTCCCGCCCCCGATTCCGAAGTTGCGTCTCCGTTTGTGTCCATACGAGATTCCACGCCCACACGATACTGTCGCAAGCCATTGTAACAAATCCGCGGGTCGCAGTCCACCCGGGCATTGCGTCGAATAGAGCAGGCGTGCGACTACATTTCGTGGTGGAGTCATCTGGACTTGTCATGCTGAGCGAAGCGAAGCATCTCGCCCGCGAATAGTATCAAGCTCGCCCCACTGCGCGAAACCCCGCACTTATTCTTCTCGGCCGCAAAAGTCAGTCGCACACGAGAGGAGGGCGGGACCCCGAACTACTCCATTGTCCCGGAATGTGATAAACTGTACGGCCATGATAGAGATTCGACCCATGGCGGCTGGCGACATTCAATTGGGGTTGAGACTGACCCGGCAAGCGGGGTGGAACCAGCTCGAGTCGGACTGGCGGCGGTTCATGGCCATGGAGCCGCAAGGGTGTTTTGTCGCCCAGTTGGATGGGATACCGGTCGGAACGACCACGACCTGCCTCTTCGGCCCGGTGGCGTGGATCGCTATGGTCCTGGTGGAACTGAATGCACGCCGCCAGGGTGTCGCGACGGCGCTGCTGAAGCACGCCCTCGATTTCCTGGACGGGCAAGGAGTGAGAACCGTTCGCCTGGACGCCACGGCTGCCGGGCAGCCTGTCTATGAGAGGCTGGGTTTCACGCCGGAGTACCAGTTGACTCGATACGAAGGGATGGCGCCGCAGACCGGTGAGCAGCCGTCGGTGACGGAGGCGACTGCCAGCGTGCTTCCGCAAATCGTCGCCTTCGATCACGCGATGACCGGCACATATCGCGAGAAGATGCTCGCTCGACTGTTTGAACAGTCGCCTCAGACCGCTCACGTCCTGCACCGGGACGGCCGGCTGGAGGGGTTTGTCGCCCTCCGCCAGGGCGCCAACGCGACTCAGATAGGTCCCTGCATCGCGACATCTCACGCCGGACCTGCACTGCTTGGCAGCGCTTTGAGCGGCTGCGCCGGCCGGCCGGTATTCATAGACGTTCCCCGCGCTAACACGCCTGCGCTGAGACTCGCCGAGGCCGGCGGCTTGCGAGTCCAGCGGCATTTCATGAGGATGTATCGGGGCGACCCGGTCAAAGACTGCGTGGAGGCCATATGGGCCAGTTCCGGTCCCGAAAAGGGGTAACGGCCTCTCTCCTGCGTGACGCTCTATCTACTCGCTGCGGGCACGTTCTGTGGCCCGTTGGAAGCCCTGGGCTGCGCGCAGGATGATGGCCTTGTCCATGCAGTAGGTCAGCCGGAAGTAGCCGGGCAGGCCGAAGCCGCGCCCCGGGACTGCCAGGATTCGCTCGTCCTGGAGCAACCGGCAGAATTGCAGATCATCGACGCGGCCGGGGACCTGCGGAAAGAAATAGAACGCGCCCTTGGGCATGATGAATTCGATGCCGGCGTCGCGAAGTACGCCGGCCATCGTATCCCGTCGGCTCCTGTAAACCGCCACATCGACCGTCGCCCCGAGGCCCGCCTCGACCAGTCGCTGGCCGATGACTGGGGCATTGACGTACCCGAGGATGCGGTTGCACAGAACCAGTCCCGCGAGCAGTTGCGTGCTGTCCGGCAGGGCGGGATTGACGGCGATGTAGCCGATACGCTCGCCTGCCAGGGACAGGCTTTTCGAGAAGGAGCCGATGACGAGGCCGTATTCATACAACGGCAGGATAGGCGGAACCTCCGTGTCATCATAGGTGAGGAAACGATACGGCTCATCGGAAACGAGGTAGATCGGCCTGCCGCGCCCGGCGTTGGCGCGGGTCAGAACGGCCGCGAGCTTCTCGAGGTCGGCGCGCTCGTACACCACGCCCGTGGGATTATTGGGGCTGTCGATGAGCACCGCCCGGGTTCTGTCGGTGATGGCCGCCTTGATGGCATCGATATCCATCGCGAACGTCTGCGGAACGGACGGGACCGGTACGAGTTTCCCGCCGTAGTTGCCCACATAGAACTCGTACTCGACGAAATAGGGGGACGGGCAGATGACCTCGTCGCCCGGTTCGAGGACCGTGCGGAACACGACGTTGAGCGCGCCGGCGGCCCCGCAGGTGACGACGACGTGCTGGGGCGTGAGCGGCGCCCGCTGTTCCCGGGCCAGGTACTCGGCCAGCCGCTGGCGCACGCCGGGCAGGCCGGCGTTGGGCATGTACCCGAGCGAAAGGGGCTGGTCCACTGCGTCGGCGAGGCGCCGCAGCGTCCGGCCGACCTCGGGGACGGGCGGCAGATCGGGGTTGCCCAGCGTAAAGTCGCAGACCTCGTCGGCCCCGTATTTCTGCTTGAGCTCGATCCCCGCCTCGAACATGCGTCGAATCCAGGACGCGCTTTGAATGATGTCGCTGATATCCGTGCCGATCACCTGCATCATAAGGCCCTTCCAGATACTGAAGCATTCCACGAAGCAGGATTATACGCCACGCGCCCAACCCTCGTCAAATGGGGAGTTGTCGTCCAGTTCCGGGTGGGTGCGGCTGGCATACAGTGGCGGATTCCGGCAGCCTCCGGCGCGCGCTACGGCCCCTCGCGAGCCTGCCGGCGAGACGCGGGCAGGGAGTATGGCGCTTTGAGGCCACCGGCGGGGAGGATCGTAAGTATGGGTCGCCGGCCCGGACGAGCCGGAATCGCACCGCTCGCCCAACACCACCACGCCGGAGGCCCGAAAGCGGTAAACTCCC
>CAYFUB010000602.1:0-2796 GCA_964346195.1 uncultured Pirellulales bacterium | reverse complement strand
CCGATATGCCCGAATTTCCTGATGGGCAGGCTGGAGGCGCCGACGACCAGCGAGAAGAAGATAATCGGCACGACGATCATTTTGAGCATCTGGACGAAGACCTGGCCGAAGGGCAGGATATAGGGAATCACCGTTTCGGCCAATGTCGCGCCCGACGCCGGCGTTTCGCCCATCGGCCGCGACAGGTACCAGAATACCACGCCGACCAGTGAACCGATGATGAAGCCGGTCAGAATCCGCAAGACCAGCGAGGTCTTGAGATACAGTTGCAGAAGTCTCTTTACCAACGCGCTTGCCCTTTCCATGCCTGGCAATACAGATCGCGGAAAACTCTTGTGCAACAGGATTCTGTCATCCTGAGCCGAAGGCGAAGGATCTGGCCTGCGAACAGGAGCTCTTCTCCTTGCGCGGCCCAGATCCTTCACTGCGCCACGCTCCGTTCAGGATGACAGACCGCGCACGGATCATTCATAGTCCATGACTCAGGCCCGCCCATCGCCAGGGCTTGGCTTCGACGAGCTCGGTCGAGTCGCGGTCTTGACGCGACCGCCCGTCAGGGTAGCATATCCATGCGGCCAATACAATTGTGGCGTGCAGGCGTTGTTCGAGGAGAATCACGTGAGCAGGACGACAGGATATGACAAATCGAACCCGGCGACCCGAATCACGGTAGCGCTCGTTGTGCCCGCAGTCGCGTTCCTCAGCGGCAGCGTTTTCGCGGGGCAAGGTATGTATTTTGACAAGAGGCAGTACGAGCCCAGGCCGTTGCCTGTCTTCGAGACGACGAAGGACAAGCTGCCCGTGCCAATTTTTGACGAGGACCCGGACTACGTCCGATGCTACTGGAAGGCGTGGGAGCTGGCCTTTCGCAACTTCCACGAGCCGGCCCGGGGCAGCGGCTTCGTCTCGCAGTTCATCGACGCGGCGTTCAACGAGAACATCTTCCTCTGGGACACCTGCTTCATGACGATGTTCTGCAACTACGCCCATCCGCACGTGCCCGGCATCGGCTCACTGGACAACTTCTATGTGAAACAACACGAGGACGGCGAAATCTGCCGGGAAATCAACCGCACTACCGGCGTGGATTTCGCGCCGTGGGTGAACAAGGACAACGAACCGATGTTCAGCCGCTGGGGGTACACCCTCATGGAGACGGGGCAAAAGAGAGTAAGCGTGGTCTACGAGGGCCGCCCGGCACCGACGCCCAATCCGAAGCTGACGATCGACGCCCTGAATCACCCGATCTTCGCCTGGGCGGAGTTGGAGAGTTTCCGGCTGACAGGCGACAAGGGCCGGCTCGCTCGGGTCTGGCAGCCGCTGGTGCGATACTACGCCGCCCTGCAGAAGTACCTGCAACAGGGCAACGGACTCTACCTGACCGACTGGGCCAGCATGGACAACGCCACGCGCAACAAGTACCTCGAACCCGGCGGCTGCGGAATCGACATCTCCTGCGAAATGGTCCTCTTCGCCCGCAACCTCGCGGAGATAGCCAGCGTCCTGGGCAAGAAATCCGAGGCCGCCCAGTATCAGCGAAAGGCCGAGGAACTCGCGACGCTCGTCAATCAGCTCATGTGGGACGAGCAGCGGAGGTTCTACTTCGACTTGACCACCAAGGGCGAGCGGGCCCCGGTCAAGAGCATCGCGGCCTTTTGGCCGCTACTGGCGAAAGTCGCCTCCCCGGCGCAGGCACAGGCCCTCGCGACGGAACTCAAGAACGCCGAGACATTCAATACGCTTCATCGCGTGCCCACCCTCGCGGCCAACGAGCCCGGCTTCGAGCCCGAGGGCGGCTATTGGAAGGGGGCCGTCTGGGCGCCGACGGATAAGATGGTGATCGCCGGCCTGGAGAATTACGGCTACCACGAGCTGGCCCGAGAGATCGCCCTGAACCACCTGCGCAACGTCGTGGCGGTATTCAAGGACACGGGCACCATCTGGGAGAATTACGCTCCGGCACGGATCGCCCGTGGTAAGCCTGCGAAAGGCGATTTCGTCGGCTGGACCGGCATCGGACCCATCGCTTTCTTCATCGAGTACGCCATCGGCATCCGGACCGACGCCCGCGCCAACAGAATCACCTGGGACATCCGCTCTCCCGCGCGCGTCGGCATCGAGAGATTCTGGTTCGGCGGCAAGACCGTGGCACTGGTCTGCAGCGCAGTCGATGCCACCGGCGCTCGAACGGTCACGGTCAAGAGCGACGGCGCCTTTGACCTGGCGGTCACCACAAAGGACAAGAAGAAATCGGTGCAGGTGCCGCCCGACAGACAGATTGAAGTGCGTCTATGAAGAGCACCCGCTGATCGCATCCTTGTCATTCCGAGCGGAGCGCACCGGAGTCGAGGAATCCGGCCGCGGACCCGGCGTGTCATAGGAGATTGAAATGCACGAATCAAATATCCAACAGGGACACGCATGGATCGTTTTGTTGACAGGCCTGGCGTGCATGAGCACGTTGGCACACCGTTCCAGGGCGGCGGAGGTTCAGCCCGCCCGGGGTGCGAAAGTCCCCGCGTACCGAATCTATCCGCTGCGCAACGGCACTTGCAGGCTGGCCGGCAATCACGCCTTTCGTGGCGGCGTTGAGGCCGAGACGTACGAGTACGCTTTGTACGTCTGGTTGATTCTCGGCGGCGACAAGCCCATGCTCGTGGACGCCGGACTCACCAAGGTGGCCGAGATGAATCGCGGCGCCGCCCACGTCCTGCGCGAGCCGATCACGCAGAGTAAGCAGGAGAGCAGCCGGGCCCAGTTACACAAGTTCGGCCTGGTCCCCGAGGACATCGGCCA
>CAYFUB010000601.1:0-2757 GCA_964346195.1 uncultured Pirellulales bacterium | reverse complement strand
CCAAATAATCCGCACATCTCTATTATTCTGAGCCTGGCTCAGTACCGTGTGGGGGCTTATCAGGACGTCCTTGCGACGCTAACAGAGTGTGAAAATTGGCGGCCCGGTCCCTTCGTATTCAGGGCTATGGCCCTGCATCAACTCGACCGCGACGAGGAAGCACGAACGGCCCTCAATCAAGCTCATGATCTTCTTGAAGATTGGCGGTCCGATACGGTTTTCATCGTACAACCTTATGTGATTGAGGCAGAAAAACTCTGAGCCGGTGAAGGTACCAGGCTCTATTCCCTGTGGGAATCTATTGATGAAGGCAGATATAAAGAAGCCGTACAACTGATAGAACACATGCGGTTATCGAAAGATTCAGAGACCGCTACACGCATAGAAGGTACTGTCAAGTGGTTACGCAAGGCGTGTTACAATCGTGCCAAAACTAAGATGAGCGGCGGTGAATTCGCTGAAGCGATCAGTGATTATGAAGCGGCGTTTCGTGTCGATCCGGACTATGCACCTGCGTTTGACGGCCTCGCCTGGTTGCGGGCCACGTGCCTGGCGGCCGAGTTCCGCGACGGTGATAGGGCGGTTGAGCAAGCCACCAAAGCCTGCGAACTGACGGACTTCAAGAAGGCCGGCTACGTCGCAACCCTGGCGTCGGCCTATGCCGAGGCCGGCGATTTTGATTCCGCTGTAATGTGGCAGAAGAAAGCGATAGATTTACTGACCGAGGGAGAAGAAGAACTGCGTGCCGATTTGGAAAAGCGGCTGAAACTATACCGATCGGGAAAAACATACCGTGAAAGTCCATAAAGGGGCATATGATGAAGGTATGCCCTCACCCGCACGAGGTCAAGATGCTCTACGAGGGAAAAGAACCGCCGCGAGAGAGGAAGTCCGGCTGAATAGGAGCAGAATGGAGGGGCCGATCGAGGGCCAGAGGCCGTGACAGGTCTTCTCAATTGATGATGGATGATGGGCACCGGATGATTTGTGAGAAGCACGCCTCGCAGTCATCAAATATCAATCATCCTTCGTCAATCCCAGGAGGTCTCCGAACGGGGCAAGCAATTCGTACTTGTCCCGCCACGTCGTGTACATGATGCCGACCGCTTTGGGCGTCTCGTCGAGCGCCGCGAGCCAGCCGCGCGGGTTCTCCAGCGTGTCGCCGTCGTAATAGGCGCCGGCCAGGGTTCGGAAGCCGCGCGAAGAGAAAAAGCCCAGGCTCTGGTTGCGCTTGTCGTAGTACCAGCAGACGATGGTCAGGTCCTTCGGGACGTGTTGCCAGGAGCCGGTGAAGTCGCCCTCGACGAGGTAATAGTCGCCGTGGGCGTTGTGGTTCGGGTCGAGCATATCCGACCAGATGAGCACTTCGGCCTTCGGATTCGCCTGCCGGAGGATGCCAACCTGTTTCGTGATGCAATCGCCGAGGATTTCAGCCATGCTGAGATTGCGCTGCTTGCAGGCCCGGCAGCCCCCACCCGCACGGATCTCGTCCATGCTCAACAGGTATTTGGCGGGGGCCAGGTGCTCGTGCATGAGGCCAGCCTGTTTCCTCCAGATTTCATACACCTCGGGCTCGGACATACAGACGCTGACCTGCCCGCGATTGACACCGATGCCGTGATAATAGCTCACCCGGAGCCGCTCGCCGTCCCCGATCCGGCCGCCCGGCAACAGCTTGATTCGCGGCGGCTCGTGATCGAAGCGGAAATTGAGCCTCTCGTCCTTGATGGGGGCAAAGTCCCTGCCCTCTTCATACGGCGTGCCGGTCTTGTCGCTTCGGACCGTCACCGGCGTTCCCGGCCGGCGCAAAACATTGAGCAACGCAACTTCCTCGATGACAAAATCGTCGACCCAGAACCGCCCCGCCTTGCCGCCCCAGACGCCGGCATAGACGTTGACCTTGTCGTAGTCGAGGCTATTGAAGCCCATCACGATTTGACGCCAATCCATCGTCGTAGCGACACCGGGGTCGTACGGGGCCAGATTGCGACCGTTCGCCGCCAGGACCTGCACCCGAAACGCGCCCTGCGGCTCCAGGGCCTCCGTCTTCACCCAGCAGCTCAGTCGATAGCATCGGTGCGGGTGGACCTTGATTTCCTGCGACACCCGGCCGTGCCCGTGCTCGTAGCGACCGAAGTTCTCGAACCGCAGGGATGCCTTGCCGCTCCGGCGGACCTCCGTGTCCACAAAGGAGACCGCGCCCGGCCGGTCGTGAAACCGGTAGCCCTTCAGGCGATTCCCGTCATACTCCTCGAATCTGCCGTTGGTAATCTGAATGGAGCGATCGACGTCAAGACGCGCCTCGGCGCCCTGCACCACAAACGGCACGTCCTGAACCGGAATTCCCGCCGCCAGATTGCGATTGTGCGCCAACACCGAGCCGCCGTAGCCGACGCTGAAGATGTTGGGAATGATCTCCACGCCCCGCGCGTCGCAGAATTCCTTCACCTTCTGCAACCGCTCCAGATACTCCGGCGATTGCCGGTCGAGTCGGTCAAGCCCGGCCGACAGGACCATGCCGTTAAGCCCATGCTCCGACGCCGTCTCCACAATCCGCTCGATCCTGCCCACCTCGCCGTCCGACCGCAGCGAGCTCGACACAAACACCCACCGACAGGGATACTCCCCTGCCTGGCACACCGGGACAAGCTGAGCGAGTAACACGGCATAGACAGGATATGTAAGTGTCTTGAGCATGGCTGGACTCCTCTGACACTGGACCAATCACCAGCATGATACCTCAAGAATCATGACCCT
>CAYFUB010000600.1:0-12109 GCA_964346195.1 uncultured Pirellulales bacterium | reverse complement strand
CACAACATCTGGCAGATGTACGCCCCCGGCCGCAACCCCGTCTCCTGGGCCCATCACTACTGGTACGAGTCCCTCGACCTCTGGGGCGCCGGCGACATGACGCATGTCAAGAGCCTCATGCTGTCGCGGCCCTACCTGACGCGAATCCCGGATCAATCCATCGTCGTCTCGGAAATCGGCGATGGGGACGCGCACGTCCAGGCGACCCGCGACTCGGAAGGCAGCTACGCGTTTGTCTATACGCCGCTGGGCCAGCCTGTCACGGTGAACCTCGAAAAGGTGGCGGGCGAGAAGGTCAAGGCCTGGTGGTACGACCCGCGCCACGGCTCGGCCCGGGAAATCGGCACATTCGACAAGAAGGGTGCCGTCGAGTTCAAGCCGCCCATTCACGGCAAAGGCAACGACTGGGTCCTCGTCCTCGACGACGCCTCCAAGGGTTTTCCTGCGCCCGGGACTCGTTGAGCATGAATCGGTTGATCAGGAGGATGGCAAATGCGACGGCTCATAACTCTACTGCTTCTTTGCGCAACGTCACTGCCGCACGGGACTGCGGCAGCCGCAACAGTTTTAGGCACTGAAGGAACTCGCTTCACGCTGAATGGCAAGCCGGCTTTCCTGCTGGGCATCAGTTACTACGGCGGCCTGGGCGCCACGGAAGATTTCATCCGGCGTGACCTTGGCGATTTGCAGCGCTACGGCTTCAACTGGCTGCGGGTCTGGGCCACCTGGGGGCTGTTGGACGAGGATGTCTCGGCCGTGGACGCGCAAGGCCGGGCGCGAGAGCCGTTCCTGGGCAGGCTCCAATGGCTCGTGGCCGAGTGCGACCGCCGGGGCTTGGTCGTGGACGTGACGCTCACCCGGGATGCAGGGTCGCCGACTGCCGCAGCGGACGGACGGTTGCCGAATTACGAGGCGCACCAGCGCGCGGTAGAGACCCTGGTCGATGCGCTGAAGCCGCATCGCAACTGGTACCTCGACCTCGCCAACGAGCGTGATGTGCGCGACGGGCGCTACGTCAGTGCGAAGGAATTGAAGCGGTTGCGAGACCGCGTGCGCCGGCTCGATCCGGAGCGTCTGGTGACCGCCTCGTTCGGCGGGCACGACCTCAGTGCCGAAGACGTGCGTGAATCCCTGTTGACCATCGGACTCGATTTCCTCTGCCCGCATCGGCCGCGCACGGCCGAATCACCCGGCCAGACCGAAGCGAAGACCCGCGAGTGCCTGGACATGATGAAGGAAATCGGTCGCGTGGTGCCGGTCCATCATCAGGAGCCGTTCCGGCGCGGCTATGGCCGGTGGGAGCCGGTCGCCGCCGATTTTTTGACCGATTTGCGCGGCGCGGCGGCAGGCGGGGCCGCCGGCTGGTGTCTCCACAACGGGACGCAGCGGGACGCCCCGGACCAGCAGCCGCGCCGCTCGTTCGACCTGCGCCGCCGGCGCTTGTTCGACCAACTGGACAGCGAAGAACGCAAGGTTGTCACCGAGGCCGCGAAAGTGTTGGGCGCGGCCCTCGGCCATCAGGAAAAAGCCCGCACGAAGGCTGCCGACGAATGGACCCTGGTCGGACCTCTGGGCGAAACGCCCAAACGGGTCACCGATTCGCTGCCGCTTTCGCACCAGTCGGAGGTTGGCGTCTGGATGAGATATGAGCCGATGAGCGACGAGTTCGAGGGCGGCCCGCTGGACACGGGCAAGTGGGTGCGCAACATGCACTGGTGGAAGGGCCGGCAGCCCGCCCTCTTCAAGGCCGAGAACGTCACGGTCGAGAACGGGCGCCTACTGCTGGCGATGCGTAAGGAGCCGGTCCCCGCGGAGTTCCGCAAACAGGGCTATCACGATTACACTTCGGCGGCGGTGCACAGCCGGGACCGCACCTGTTACGGCTATTTCGAGGTCAAGGCCCGGCCGATGAATTCGGGCGGCTCAAGCTCCTTCTGGTTCCAGCAGGACGCCACGCCGGGCTGGGCGACGGAGATCGACGTGTTCGAGATCGGCGGCAAGGCCCCGGGCCACGAGAACAAGTATCACATGAACCTGCACGTCTTTCGCACCCCAACCGAAAAGCGGCACTGGTCCGTCGGTGGTGACTGGGAGGCGCCGTGGCGTCTGGCGGATGACTTCCACGTCTACGGCCTGGAGTGGGATGAAGAGTCTATCCAGTACTATGTGGACGGTGTGCTGGTGCGGCGCGTGCGCAATACCCACTGGCACCAGCCATTGTATCTCATCTTCGACAGCGAGACCATGCCGAACTGGTTCGGCATGCCGGACGACAAGGACCTTCCCTCCACATTCCATGTCGAATACGTCAGGGCGTGGAAGAAACAAGGGCGGCCCGCGCCGGTGACGACAGGCTTACGACCCGCGCCGCTGCGTCGCAGAGTCAGCGACAACCATCGCTACCTTGTGAATCGGAACGGCCGCTCGTTTTTGATCCACGGGGACTCCCCATGGGAGATTGTCCGGCCGTCGACGAAAGAGGCGGCCGGCGGACTCCGGCCCAATCGGGGTGATCGCCGGCTCACTCCGCCGCCGCGCGACTGCGACAGTGATTGGGTATTGCTTCTGCCAGTATCCTCGAATGACTGAAAGAGGTGCAGCCATGAACAGGATTCCATCGTTGGTATTGCTGAACGCAGTCCTATGCATCACCCTCGTTGCTCCCCTGGCACTTCATGCCGCGCCGGCAGGTGTGGATTTTGTTCAATCGGCCGGGAGTGTGGGGTGTTATGATTACGTTGAGATGACCCTCAAAGTGGACCGGCCGGACGCCGCCAATCCGTTCACCGATGTCACCGTGGAAGGGGAGTTCTCCCGGCAGGGAACGGAGGCGGTGCGCGTGGATGGATTCTGTGATACCGCCGACGGCAGTATCTTTCGCATTCGCTTCATGCCGGCGCAGGCGGGCGATTATCGCTATGCGGTGACGTATCGGCAGGGGGCCTATCAGGCTTCGCACACGGGCGAGTTCAAGGCCCGGAATGACAAGCGGCGCGGGTTGATTCGCGTGGACAAGGAGCACCCGTGGCATTTCGTCTGGGAGGGAACGGGTGAGCACTATTTCTGGAACGGCACGACGACCTATTGGCTGCTCGGCTGGGACGACGAGACGATTCGCGGCAATATCGACCGTCTGGCCCGGCTCAAGGTCAACCGCCTGCGGGTCGCGATCAATGGCCGGGTCAAAGACGGCCGGGCCTGGTATGAGAACGTCTTTCCGACGGAGAAATTCTCGTTTCTGATGAATCCCTGGGTGGCCGAGCGGCCCGACAGTGTGGAGAACCCCGGCTTCGACGTTACGCGTTTCAATCTGCCGCACTGGCAGAAGATCGAGCGCATGCTCCGCCACGCGCGGGAAAAAGACATGGCCATTTCCATCATTTTCTACGTTGATGGCCGGCGTCCCGGCGTGGACCCGTTCAAGGAACGCATGGGCCAGGAGGACGAGCAGCGCTACTACCGGTACGCTGTGGCTCGCCTCGCCGCCTTCTCCAATGTGATGTGGGACGTGACGAACGAGTACCAGCTTTTCCGCAACGAGGAATGGACGAACAGGATGGGCGCGTTCCTCAAGGAATGTGACCCGTACGACCATGTAGCGTCGGTGCACGGCCACGGGCAGTTCCCATTCCGAACGTCCGAGTGGGCGGATTTCGCAATGTACCAGAGTTGGGACGAGAGCGGCGGCTACCGGTTCATGCTCAATAACCGCCTCCAGCAGCAAAAGACGGGGCGAATCATCCCGCAGGTCAATGAGGAATACGGCTACGAGGACCACTACCCGGCCGCCTGGGGCGGCGGTCGCAAGGCCCCCGCCCGCTCGGCGGACAATCGCCGGCGGCTGGCGTGGGGCATGTATATGGCCGGGGGCTACCAGACCACCGGCGAGCGCGCCGACACCGGCACCGGCTGGGGCCCGGATACCGGCGGCGGTTGGGTCAACGGCCGGGGCGACGACTCCATGACCATGCTCCAGGGCTATGGGCACATCGTCGATTTCTTCACCGCATTGCCCTGGTGGCGGCTCAATCCCGATAATGATTTCTTCGAGGCGCGGGGTAAGGCCGTCGTCGAGGTGAAATTGACGCACGTGGCGTACACGCGCAGCAGCGAAGGCAAAACCACGCTCTATGTCGATGGGGTCTCTGTCGCCACCGGCGCTGTCGGTGGCGATGTATCAAATTGGGACACGGGTCTTCGCCTGGCCCTGGCTAATGAGCTGACTGAGGATCGGCCGTGGTTGGGAGAGTTACACCGTGTTGCCGTATATGCGCGTGCCCTGGACGCCGGGGAAATCAGCCGGTATGCCAAAGCCGGTCGTGAGGAGGCGCCGGCCGGTCCCGTTGTGCTGTATGATTTCGCCGGGTCCCAAGGCGGCATCATTCAGGATGTGTCCAAAGCGGGCGAGCCGCTGCATCTTGAAGTGAAGGACCCTTCGGCCGTTCAGTGGCTCGACGGGGGCGGTTTGCGGATCACCAAACCGACGTTGATTGCCTCCACCGAGCCGGCGGCGAAGCTTGGCGAGGCCGCGAAGCGGTCGCGGGCGGTCACTATCGAGGCATGGATCAAGCCGGCGAATATCACCCAAGCCGGTCCGGCACGAATTGTGACGGTCTCGAAGGACCCGAGCAATCGCAACTTCACGCTGGGCCAGAAAGCCGGAGCTTACGAGGTTCGTTTCCGCACGACGCGCACGTCACCCAACGGCGAACCGTCATTGTCCACGCCGGGCGGTGATGATGCCGTGCCGGCAGTGGTCGGACTGCGGTCGGAGAAGGGTGATCTGGCCGTTCTGTATTTTGTGGCCGGCGGCCGGGCTCGCGTGAAGTCGGGCGCGCTCAATGAAGTTTCGCAAATGCGATGGTTCGATCCTCGCACGGGGCGGTGGTCATCCGCCCGGCCGGACGAGAAGGGCAGCTTCGCAGCGCCCGATGAGCAGGATTGGACGCTGTTGCTTCGCGGCGATTAGGAAGCCACGGGCGTATTTTCGATTGAATGGGCAATCCAGGGGTCGCGTGCAGTAACGACTCAGAGAGACTACTTGCTTCAGAGGGCATACATGCTCGTGAGCCGAGCGCCCTCTGCGCGCCCCTGGACTGCCACGATGCGGGGCAATGATAGCTTTTGGGGTCCCCGACGCGCCGCGGGTATCGCGTTAGGGGGGCCCTATCACAGTCGCGGCACGACTTTGACGACTACCGTCGCGACATGCACGTTCCGCATGCCACCCGACACGCCGCGCAGGTCCGCGTCCCGTAGCGTGACGCAAAGCGTGGGCCGCGCGTGTGGCGGTGCGCCTGGTATATCCACGTCCACGGGGGTCATCGAAGCCGAATATGTGCCGGGCACGGCGCCTGTGCCTGTGACCGCACAACTCAGACGTATGTTGGTATTGGTCTCCACCTCCAGATCGACGCACCCCACGTAGGTGCGGATACTCTGCTGGATGAGCCTGATAGGCCCGGGGTCCCTGATGCGAATCCAAAAGCCGATGTCCATTATCACCGGGATACTGGTGACTTCCAGCGGCACAAAGCGGGTGGGCCACACAGGAACCTGGATTTCACCTGCCGACGCCGCGACCGCCAACGTCATGGACAGGACCAGTACGGGGAATCTCCTACGCAGCATTTCTTTCGCTCCTGTGGAAAAATGGTGCTGCGCAGCCTCGGATGCTCATCACGGTGAGGCCGCACAGCACGTTGTGAGGGATAAGTAGAGGAGAGAAGTACAAGCGGCGTTCCGCTGTAACGTTCCGCGGTCTGACACGGATTCGGAGGAATTCGCGCGCGGTATGGACTCTGTCATCCTGAGCGTCAGCGAAGGATCCGACCGTCGGATGAGAGGTTTTCCGCGTTCGCAGGCCAGATCCTTGGGGTTCCCAAACGCATACTTTCGCGTTTGGGAAATCCCCTTCACTCCGTTGCGTTCCGTTCAGGATGACACGAGGAACGCACGAATTTCTCCGAATTCGTATGACCTGCCGGGCGTGGCGGGAACAGGTGGCTCCGGTATCCCGGTCCGGGCCGCGCGACCTGGAACCGCTCAGCGCCTGGTCGGTGGCTCTCCAAGCGCCCATTGATGCGAGAGAAAGCCGCAAGCGTCGCGCACTTACCGCTGAGACCTTGTTGTCTGTCGCCATGCCCCTGCCTCCTGCCAGAGGCCCTCCTCCGTGAGCACACGGCCTTGTGGACCACCCACAATTGCGACGGGGTATGATCTCCTCCATCCGTGTGGACCGTGTGAGCGATTGACCTGTTTGTATCGACAGGGGGTGCGGATGTCAATCGAGAATGGGCGAAATGGCACGGAAAACAGTTTGATTCTCGGACGTGCTGCCTTTTGGACCGATAAATCGCGGTTGCGGGGGCACTCCAAGCCCCTGGGAGAGACCGGAACGTGCGACCCTATCTATCAGGTCCCTTGTTACTTTTTGGCCAAGGCTGTTTGAGAACGCCGTCTCAAGTAGCATGGGCATCTTGCCCATGTGTAGCAGGGCCATCCCGTTCGACTTTGCTCAGAGGCTGTGAAAAGATCCTCAGATGGGGCAAAACACCCCCTCTGGCAGCGTCGAAAATGTGGTTCTTTGAAAGCCGAATCAATTTTTCCGCAGCCTCTCACGGCAGGCTTTGGCCCTGCCGATGGCGGACTTGCCACGGGCGAGACGCCCGTGGGACTCACGGGCAAGATGCCCGTGCTACTTGTTGCTCAGCGGACCATGACCTGTCCGGCGTCGGCGACCAGGGTTTGTCCGGTGATGGTGCGGGCCTTGTCGGAGCACAGGAAGACCGCGGCGTCGGCGACATCCTGGCCCTTGATTTCCCGCCGCAGGGCCGTCTTGTTCACGTAATAGGGGATGACCTCCTCGGGCCTGATGCCGTACTTTTTCGCACAGACTTTAATGTATTCGGGGTTCCAGATCTTCGAGCCCTCGAACACGTTGCCGGGCGCGATGGAATTGACGCGGATGCCGTGCTCGCCCAGTTCCAGGGCCCAGCCGCGGGCCATATGCAGCTCGCCCGCCTTGGTGGCGTTGTAGGCGGTGTTGTTCACGCTGGCGTCCAGGCCGGACTTGGAGCTAAGATTGACAATGCTGCCGCCCATGCCCTGGGCAGTCATGATTCTCGCAGCCGCGCGGGCCATCAGAAAGTAGCCCGTCAGATTCACTTCGAGGGCCAGCCGCCACTCATCGACGGGCATATCCACCAAAGCGTACGGCGGCGCGATTCCGGCGGCATTGACGAGGATGTCGAGCCCGCCCCACCAAGCCATCAACTCCTCGAACGCCTTGCCCACGCTTTCCTCGCTCGTGACATCGCATCTGATGGCTTCAACCTGGTTCTTCGATCGTTCCTTGGAGATGATGGCGGCTGTCTCCAGTACGGCATTCTCATCGATATCGGTCAGCGCGACTAATGCCCCGGCCCGCGCCAGGCCCACGGCGATGCTCCTGCCCAGTCCGCTGCCGGCCCCGGTCACCACGGCGATGCGATTGTTCAACTCGCCTTTGCTCTCACCGCTGACGAGCTTGCGCCGGAAAGCCTCCGATTCCCAGTTGTTGATGAATTCCTGTTCCCGCTTGTTCAGGCCGGTCACGCCGCCGAGCCGGTGGGCGTGCATCCGCACCGCGGCCGAGGCATCCTCCATCTCCGCGGCCAGCGCGGCAAGGGACTTCTCGGTGGCGATGAAGAGCCCCAGTCCCCGGATCACGAAGGCCGACGGGGCTTTGGCGGCCTTGCTCAGCCGTCGGCGCAGGCTTCGGCTGATCCGGTCCGCGCGTGCATCCTCCAGCCACAGGGCCGGACCATTGACATACACCATCTCCTCCGGGTGCAGCGGCGGGCTGGACAGCAGTACGCTGGCGTCAGGGTGCGCCATAAGCGTGTTGATGTTCTGCATCGCGGGGAAATAGCTTATCGGGAGGTACCGGCCCGTTGTTTCGAAAACGGCCTTGCGAATCGCCAGCTTGGCGACGGCGATGTTCTCCACGGCCGGCGCTTTGACGGCCCGCGCCTTGAGCGGCTTCAGTTGCTCCTCGCACAGCTCGATGACCTTGCGGACCAGCCGCAATGCGACGTTGGCACTGTCGGCCGTCACGAATACGCCGTGCTTTTCGAGGAAGAGAATCTGCGGCTTGCGACCCTGCTCCCGCACATACTTCTCGACCAGCGCCGCGATCTTCCTGGCGAGCATGTAGCCCGGATCGGCATAGGGCACCCACAGCGGCGGGAGCTTTTCCCCGGCAAAAAGCCTCTCCAGTTCCCTTCGGCCGTTTCGCGCATTGACGTACGCCGAGACCACCAGCGGGTGCAGATGAATCACGTGCGATTGCAGCAGGGCGTGCAGATGGGATTCGACGGAGGGCCGCGCCCCGTCGGTGCAGTCGTCTTCGCAGGCTTCCAGCAGCCGGCGCACCACCTCGTTTTCCCGCTCGATGGCGTCGAGCTTGTTCAGGGACTTGTCTCTGATAATGCCCAGCACCGGCTCGATCCGCAGCCGCCGCCAGCCGCGCTGCTCGCTCATATCCTTCAGGGCCGTGCCGCTGGCCTTGATGTACATATGCTTGCCGTCCTCGGTCTTGACCGATGTATTGCCGCCGCCGCCCAGCACGAGGGCCGGGTCCCTGCCGGTGATATTCGAGATCCGGATCAGATCCGCCAATGCCTTATCCATTGCACACGTTACCTCAATAAACCCGTAAACCCTTCCAACCAAGCCGCCATTATTAGCAGACTCGTCGCCGAATGTCCATGAGGTTGTTGCGGCGATTGAAAGGGGGGTGCGACCGGAATGGGGTGGCAGACTCGGGCACGGATGCCTCTTTGCCTCAGCGGTCGCCGGACGGCATGGGCCTTATGGACACCGTGGACTCATCCTCAGCTTGGCCCCGTCCACTTCTGTCCATGCCGTCCAACTCGTCTATCGCATACTTGCCTCGCTCAGTCCGTAGTAGGCCGTCCACTCTAATATGGTGGTCAGCGTGGCTGTTTGGGGTCCCGCGTTTACGCGGTCTTGAGCCGCCTGAAGGCGGAACTCCGAACGAGCTCTACCCACAATTATAGACTGGACGGCGTAGTAGGGTGTGTACCACGCACCGTCTTTTTGAGGTGCGTACCACGGCTACAGCAATGGGACTGCCTCAGCCGGTCTGTTTCCACAGCCAGGGCGTGGCGGCGGCGAACCAAACGACGGTGGCTGCCAGCGTAATCCATTTGGCTGTCCCGAGCTCGATACGGCCAGCGAGAAACAGGACCGGCGGCAGGATCACGGCCACGAGCGCCAACAGCGAGACAATCATCAGGATGGTGATAGTGCGCATGCGATTTCTCCTAAGCTTGCGACGTGGCCGAGCCGAGTTCCGGTCGTGGGATTACGGGGATGGCTCCACGCTGGTACGCGACACTGAGGCTGATGTAAACGATAGAAGCGATAAACCAGCCGGGCAGGGCGACAAACCATAAGGTCCACCGGCCCACGGTGAAGACGATGCCCAGACAGACGGCGAGGCTCACCACCCAAGCGGCGCCCGCCGCCCAGTTGAAGCTGTGGCCGCTGAGCTCGGCGTACGAGCCGCGCAGGCCCAGCCTGGGAATCAGCCAGAAGTCGACGAAGACGACCGCGCCCATGGGCATCAGGATCATGCCATAGAGGGCCACGAAATCCAACAGCTTCATCGCCAGGGCCGGAAACATGGCGGCGACGGTGGCGATGACGCCCGTGATGAGGGTCACGCGAAAGCGCGAGGACTTGGGGATCACCGCCTGGAACGCCAGGCCCGCGCGGTAGATGGTCGGATTGGCTGTCGTCCAACCGGCGATGATGACGCATACGAGACCCGCCAGACCGGCGGCCTGCGAGGCGAGCGGCCCCGGCAGGACCTTCGTGTTGCCCGGGTCCTGATGCAACTGAAACGCATAGAGGATCGAAGCGGCCAGCCAGGCCAGAAAATGCCCCAGAAACATCCCCGTTCCGCTCGCCACGCCGTACCATGATTTCTTCGCGAAGCGCAGCACCGACAGGTCGGACATCCCAATGTGCATCGCCATGTTGCAGAACCAGGCGAAGAACATCACGTGCCAGAGAGTGAATTTGACCTGGCCGGGCAGGGGATCGCCGCCTTTCCAGATCTGCGTTTTGGCAAGCCCCCAGACATCGGCCAGGCTTGTGACCTCGGTGCCCGTGGCGTCGATGAACTGCCGCAGGCCGATCAGTCCGAAGGCGATGAAGATGAGCACCATCCACGGGGCGGCCACGTTGGCGACCTTGGCCACGACCTCGTAGCCGTACGCGGCCACGATGGAAATCATCGCGCCCACCGCGAAGACGGCGACCACCCACCCCACACTGTTGGGGTAGAGGTCGGTCAACTCCGGCATGGGGAACTTGAACCACACGCCGAGCGCAGTGGCAGAGACCGTCACCATCGCGCCGGCCAGGAAACAGAACATTACGCCGTTGGCCAGATCGTAAACCGTCACGAGCTTTCGTCCGCAGATCCTCTCCAGTTGATAGTAAAGCGTCAGCCTGGCGCGGGTGGCAATCGGGGCGCACAGGAAGACCCAGCTCAGGACGGCCAGCACGTTGCCCACGATCAGGCCGACCACGACGTCGAACGCGCCGACGCCCGCCGCGACGAACAGCGGCCCGATCATCAACTCGGTCCCGGCGGTGTGCTCGCCCGCGTACATTCCGATGAAGCTCTTGAAGCCCAGCAACCGGCTCTGCGGCACCGGCTCCCGCTCGAACTCACTGCCACCATGCGCTTGCTGTGACTGTTGTTCCGTAGCCATTCTATCATTCCTTATCCATGCTGATTTCGTTGGGTCTGGTCCACGGACAAACGAGTTGTGTTCGCCCCAACTTGTTGAGTACCGGGTGGCAGCGTCAAGCGCAGCTTGGCGATGGCTTGATTCTGTCGGGAGACGAGCCATCGCCAAGGCCTTCGGCCCATTCGACTTCGCTCAGGGCAGGCTCTTGACGCTGCCACCCGTCTCAACGTTCATGCCACGCGGCCCTGCGGACCGTGGCCCGATGTTCAATAAGCACGTTTGGCGAGCACGTCGTTTTCGTACGTTTTGACCTCATTCAACCAGGCGTCGCCCGGCGGCACATTCGACCGGAGGCAATAGTAATCCCAGACGGCCCCGAAGGGCAAGGTCTTAAGCTCTTCGAGTCGCGCCAGGCGGGAGGTGTAGTCGCCCGTCGCCTCCAGCCTTTGCAGTTGCTTCGTCGGCTCCAGCAGGGCCAGCAGCAGGGCCTTGAGCATGCAACGCGTGCCGATGGCCCAGGCGGCGATGCGGTTGATGCTCGCGTCGAAGAAGTCCAGGCCGATGTGTACGCGGTCGAGGTAGTTGCCGCGCACGAGTTCCTGGGCGAGGGCCTCCAATTCGTCCGAGAGGATGACGACGTGGTCGCTGTCCCAGCGCACGCCGCGACTGACGTGCAGCAGAATCTCGTCGACGAACGGCATGACCGCCGAAATCTTGTCCGAGACGGCCTCCGTCGGATGAAAGTGTCCCGTGTCCAGACACAGCAGCACTCGCTTCGCCACGGCGTAGCCCAGGTAGAACTCGTGCGAGCCGACGACGTAGCTTTCTGAGCCCAGGCCGAACAGCTTGCCCTCGACCGCGTCCAACAGGTGGTTGCGGTTCATCGGCCTGGCCAGGATTTCATCGAGCGATTGTTTCAGCCGTTCGCGCGGGCCTTTGCGGTCCACCGGGATGTCCTTGTAGCCGTCGGGAATCCAGGTGTTCGTGACGCAGGGCGTGCCGAGCTGCTTGCCCATGTAGGCCCCGATCCTGCGGCAGGCGATGCCATGCTCGACCCAGAACCGGCGGATGCCCTTCTCGGCGCTGGAGAGCGTGAAACCGTCGGCGGCTTTCGGATGAGAGAAATACGTGCCGTTGAAATCCATGCCGAGCTTGTTGGCCTTGGCCCACTGGACCCACCTCTTGAAGTGCCGCGGCTCCAGCTCATTACGATCGACCTTGCCCCTGGTCTCGGCGTACATCGCGTGCAGATTCAGGCGGTGCCTGCCGGGGATCAGGCTCAGGGCCTTCTCGATGTCGGCCCGCAGCTCATCGGCGGTGCGTGCCTTGCCGGGGTAGGC